>CAMMMI010000024.1 GCA_946497905.1 uncultured Clostridium sp. | reverse complement strand
TTGATTTTTATATTATTTTCAGGCTTTGAAAAATTTTTTCATGTCTTTATCCTGAAAAATTACGATATTTATTGTAAAATAAAATTACTTTTGATATAATATATATCGATAAATAGAGATTAAAGAGGTGTAGAAAATGCCAGAAGAATTAAAAAAATATTTTTGGGATACACAATTTGAAAAATTAGATATAAGAAAAAATATGAGATATATAATATCTAGACTATATTGTTATGGAGATTTAAAAGCAATAAAATGGTTAAAGAGTGTATATAGTGATGAAAATATAAAGGAAGTAGCAATAAAAAGTAGAGATTTAAAACCTTTAGTAGCAAATTATTTAAGACAACAATTTGATTTAAAAAAAGAAGAAATGGCATATTATAGAGCTACGCAAGGTATGAATTATGAATATTGGAGAGTGAATAATTAGTGTATTGGAATATATTTGATGAGAATAGATATAAATTATTAAAAAAAATATCAGAAGTAGTTAGTATAGATAAGTATTATATGATAGGAGGTACAGCTTTATCATTACAATTGGGATTAAGGGAGTCTTACGATTTCGATTTTTGTGTAGAAGATGAATTTAATAATGAATTATTATTAAAAGAATTAAAAAGTATAGGAGATGTAGAAGTTATACAGAATCAAAAGGGTACTTGTGATGTTCTTTTAAATGGAGTACAAGTAAGTTTTTTCTATTATCCCAATAAAGTGATAAAAGATTTTGTAAAAGTTGAAGAAATGTCAAAATTAAAATTAGCAAGTATTTTAGATATAGCAGTTATGAAATTAGTTGCAATAGGAGGAAGAGGAGCAAAAAAAGATTTTTTCGATTTATATAATATAATAGAGAAATGTAATATTAATATTGATGAATTAGTAAATGGATTAATACAAAAATGTGGGAATAATGTAAACTATGTAAATATAATTATGGGATTAAGTTATTTTGAAGACGCGGAAGATGAAATTTTACCCAATACTTTTGTGGATTATAATTGGGAAAATATAAAGAAATTCTTTATTAAATTTCAAGAAGAAGTTCAAGATAAATTAGAAAATAATTAATTGTGAAGAGTAAGTATAATATATTAAAATTTAAAATTAGTTATATAAGAGGAGTAATATGTCTGAATTAGAAAAAATTAGTGAAAAAGTAAAACCAGTAGCTAAAAAATATAAGCTAATGTATATATGGGTATTTGGTTCTTATGCAAAGAAAAAGCAGAAAAAGAATAGTGATATAGATATTATAGTTAGAACAGAAGATGTAGCAGAAGGTTTTAAGCTAGTAGAAGTAAAATTTACATTAGAAGAAGCATTAGAAAAAGAGATAGATATTATAACAACTGGAAGTATAGAAGGTTCTTTATTAGAAGGAGAAGATTTAGAAGAAGTATTAGTGTATGATGGAACAAAGAACTAAATTAAAAAAATATTTTTGGGATACGCAATTCGAAAAATTAGATATAAGAAAAAATAAGAGGTATATAATATCTAGGTTATATTGCTATGGAGATTTAAAAGTAATTAAATTTAAATAAAATGATATAAAGTAAATTTTTGCTTTATATTATTTTTTTGCCCAAATAAAATATTGAAAAATGTCAAATTTTAATGTATAATTAACTAAAAGAGAAAAAAGGTGATAATAATGAAAGTAAAAAATAAAAAATTATTAGTAATTATATTAATATTAATTTTAATAATACCTTTTTGTATGCAAACAACTGTATTAGGGCTTGATACAATATATAAGGAACCTTCAAGAGATGGAGATAATAGTAAAGTACAACAAAGAGGGTTAGATGATATGATTAATGATGCAGAAAAATTTGAAAGAGGAGAAGGAGCAGTAGTAGGCGGTACAGAATCACAAACTTTTGAATTAAATACAGACAATTTGCAAACTTTTTCAAACAATTTATATACTGTATTATTAATTGCAGCGACTGCTGTTACAGTTGTAATTGGTATTGTAATTGGTATTAAACATATAACGGGAAGTGTAGAAGAAAAGGCAGAATACAAGAAATTAGTGTATCCATATTTAATAGGATGTGTAGTTGTATATGGTTCTTTTGGAATATGGAAGCTAGTTGTAGAAGTATTAAAAATTATATAAAATGAGGAGTGAGAAGTTATGCAAAATAGATTAATTAATAAGAAAATATTATTTATACTTATTTTTCTATTAATTATATGTTTTATACCTAATATTTGCCAAGCAATCGACCTTAATGGATTAGGAGATCTTGATAATTATGGGAAAGTCAACAGAAGTTCTCCAAATTTCGAGAGTAAAGTTGGGATAGTACTAGGCGTAGTACAAGTTGTAGGCTCTCTAGTTGCAGTTATTAGTTTAATTGTGATGGGTGTAAGATATATGATGGGAAGTACAGAACAAAAAGCAGAATACAAGAAAACATTACTACCATATTTTATAGGAAGTATATTAGTATTTGGAATTAGTAATCTATTACAAATAGTATATAAAATAGCTATAGATTTGAATTAAAACTATTTCTATAATATTTCAAAAATATTACAAATTTAAAACAATTGTCGAAGAAAGTTGCAAATAAATATATTTCATGCTATAATATAAATGATAAGTTGTTTTTAATATTCCAGAAAGGAAATTAATATAGTAAAAATAAAGGAGGATAAAAATATGAAAAAGTTATGGAAAAAGATTACAATGTTAGGTATAACTATTTCAAGTATGATGTATTCAACAATGTCATTGGCTGCTTCACAAACAGGATTTGATCCAAGTGGATTTACAGCTAAAGAGTCTGAGGCAACGAGTCAAGTTGAAGGTTTTGGTAATACTGTATTAGGAATAGTTTCTATGGCAGCATCTGTATTAGCAGTTATAGTATTAATTGTATTAGGTGTTAAATATATGATGGGTAGTGCAGAAGAAAAAGCAGAATACAAGAAAACATTACTTCCATATTTCATAGGTGCTATATTCGTATTTGGTGCAGGTGCAATTACAACAGTTATCTTTAATATGGCTGGAGCAGATTGGACAGCTTAACAAAAAAGTCTACATAAAGGAACAATTTGAAATAAAATTGTTTCTTTTTTTTTACAAAGATATTACAAATCTATTAAAATTACTTTTTTTATGCAAAAATGTTACAATTTTTGCATTTTTTTGGTATAATTAATTATAATGAATATAATTTTGTATAGGAGGTATATAATGAGTTATAACATACCAAGAAATGTAAAAGGTGAAGGAAGGATTTTATACATATTTTCATATAAAGCTCTTATATATACAGGAATAGGTGTATTAATAGGCATAGTTTTTAATCTTATATTATCTTTATTTGGATTAAACATTGTTGGATATATTCTTATAGGGGTATTAGGTTTTATAGGATTTGGAATAGGTACTTTTAAGATGCCGAATCTTCCTTTTTTAAAAAGTGCAAGATTAGCAGCAGGAGAACAAATAGATGAAGTTATAAAAAGAGCTATAAAATTTAAAACGAATAAAGATAAATTATATGTATATACAACAGAACAAGTAGAGACACCACAAAAAACAGAAGAAAAAGAAGGAGGAAAAAAGAATGGAAGATAATATGATTTCAAGCATGCTTTCTATAGTTTTAATATTTGCAGTAGTTTTATTAGTTATATTAGTTATAGTATATATAATTTTAAGAGCAAAAACTAGAGAAAATATTAAGAAAAAAGAAAACGTAGATGTACAAAAAGACGAAGTCGGGATAAAAGAGACGGAATATAATAAAAAATCTGTTATAAGTTTTATGGAATTTGATGACATTATAGACAATATGATTATACAAAAAAGTGGAAAAAGATATCTTATGGTTGTTGAATGCCAAGGTGTAAATTATGATTTAATGTCAGAAATGGAAAAAGTAGCGGTAGAAGAAGGATTCCAACAATTTTTAAACACATTAAGACATCCTATACAAATATACATACAAACTAGAACAGTTAATTTAGAGAGTAGCATACAAGCATATAAAACTAGGGTAAGAGATATAGAAAGCAGATATGCAAATATGCAATATAATTTGAAAAAAATGAATGAAGAAGGGTATTATTCAGAAGAAGAAATAAGAGCAGCAGAAATAGAAATAACCAAATTACAAAATTTATTAGATTATGGTAAAGATATTATAAAAAATACAGAAAAAATGAGTAAAAATAGAAATGTGTTAAACAAAAAGTATTATATAGTTATAGCTTATTCTACTGATGATTTAGGAAACAATAATTATGATAAAGATGAATTGAGGGGAAGAGCTTTTTCAGAATTATATACTAAAGCACAATCTTTAATTAGTACACTTTCAGCATGTTCTGTAACTGGAAAAATTTTAAATTCATTAGAACTAGCAGAATTGTTATATGTTGCCTATAATAGAGATGAGGCAGAAACTTACGATTTAGAAAAAGAAATTAGAGCAGGGATAATGGAAATGTATAGTGTAGCACCAGATGTACTTGAAAAGAAAATAAAAATATTAGATAAGCAAATACACGATGATGCAGTAGATTTAGCTAATCAACATATACAAAAAGCAAAATCAAGATTACAAAAAATAATAGAAGAAAAACAAAAATCAAGAGAACAATTAATAGAAGAGATGGCAAAGGTAATTTTACAAGAAAATCAAGATTACATAGGACAAGATGTTGCCCAAGAAGCTATAAATGAATTAGAAAAGACAATAGAAGAGGAAAGTAAAAAAACAACAAGAGGAAGAAAAAAGAAAAAGGAGGCGACAGTTAATGAAGAAAACTAAAAAACAAACTCAAGTAGTACAAAGTCAAACGCAGACTCAGCAAGATACTATAGGAAGACTTAGAAAAAAGACTATTAAGGAGATAATTGCTCCAGCTGGAATAGATGCTACTAATACAGATAGATTAGAAATTATTTCTAATTCTAAAAGATATGCAAGAAGTTTTTTCGTATCAGGACTTCCACGTATGTGTAACTTTCCAGATTTATTTAGGGATTTATACTTTTTCGGAGATATTAATACAAGTTTATATATTACACCTGTAGCAGAATCTATATCACAAAGTGAATTAAATAAAACAATAAATGAATTAGAGGTAGAAAGAATTGTAGCAGCAGATAAAGGAAACATTAATAGGGAAAGAACATTAGCACAAAAAAGATATGAAGCAGAACAATTAAGGGATCAAATTGCAGCTGGATATAATAAAATGTATGATGCATCTGTTGTTTCTACTTTATTCTCATATACTTTAGATGAATTAGATAGATTAACAAAATTACTTTCAACCGAAATGTCAAAAACATTAGTAGAAATAAAAAATGCATGGGCAGTTCAAGAAGATGCATTCAAATCAAATTTACCATTAATGGAGGATAAGCTAGGAAAGAGACATTCTTTTGATAGTCGTTCTATGGGTACAGCATTTCCTTTTACAATGTCAGAAGTAGGACATTCTACAGGAGTTCCATTAGGATTTAATAAGCAAACAGGTACACCTATTTTATTTGATAATTTTCACCCATCATTAACAAACTACAATATGGTTATATTTGCTAAATCAGGAGCGGGTAAATCTGTTACAATGAAAACTTTAATTTCTAGATCTTCTGTTTTAATGGGAATAGAAAGTTTAGCATTAGACGCCGAAGGTGAGTACACAATTGTGGCAGAAAGTTTAGGAGGAATAAATGTTGTACTAAGTCCGAACTCTAAAACAATAATAAATTTATTTGACATAGAAACAGAAAGAGTTAAAGACGAGGTTACTGGTCGTGAAAAACTAGTTTTAAATATAGAAAATAAAGTAGAAGACGTTACGCAAGCATTACTTACAATGGCAAGAGGTAGTACAAGAAGTACAGAAGTAAATGAGTTAACAAAACAATTAATTGCAGAAGCTGTTGCTGAAGAGTATGCAGCCCTAGGTATTAATAGTTCACCAAGTAGTTTATATAAACCTGGAAAAGAATTGCAAAAAGGAGACAAGCTATATAATGAGAAAAAGGATATGCCAACAATAGGTAGTTGGTATAAAAGAATACAACATAAAGCAGCAGAAAATGCTAATGCAGATTATAGCTCACATTATAGTTATTTATTAAAAGTAATGAAACAATACATAAGAGAGTATAATGGTCAAATGGCATATTTTGATGGTCAGTCTACATTTGAGTTATTAGAAGGAGCACCATTTATTAACTTAGATATTTCACAACTTGAAGAAAGATTTGCAAGACCTTTAGCTCAACAAATTTTGCTTTCATGGATTTGGGAAAAATATGTTAAGAAAAATAGTGAAGATAGAAAAAAAGCTAGTAAAAAAAGAGTTATTGTTGATGAGGCATGGATGTTATTACCATATCCAGAAGCAGTAGATTTCTTAAATACAATGGCAAGACGTGCTAGAAAAAGAAATGTTTCTTTAGCTATTATTTCACAAAGATTTCAAGACTTTTATGAAAAAGCAGAAGCACAAGCTGTTTTAACATCTTCTGATACAAAATTGTTTTTAGCACAAGATAAATCAGAAATAGAATATTTGAAAGAAGTATTCAAATTAAGCCAAGGAGAAGCAAATTTCTTAATTACATGTTCTAGAGGTGAAGGTTTATTGAAAGTTGGTTCAGATACAGCTATTCTTCAAATTACACCAACAGCAAAAGAATTTGAATTTGTAGAGACAAATATTAATAAATTAATTGAAATGCAACAACAAAAAGCAGAACAACAATAAAAGGAGGGGAAAATGAGTATTTGGAGAAATAAATTTCTGAAACAAATGATAATTATAATTACAGTAATATTTGTAGTTCTGAATTGCTTAGTTCCACCAAAGGTATATGCAACTAAATCCCAAGATTCAGTTGTGGGAGACTGGTTACAAAAGTTTTCTAATGCGGGAAAAGCGATTATTGGAGTCTCAACCAACATTTCTGGAGATAGTGATTGGTCGATTGCAAATGTGCCTGGAAATATATTAAAGGAATTATGTTCTTTTATGATAGCATTAGGTGATGTAATAATGTCATTGTTACAAGTTACATTGTTAGGAGATATGGACTTTTGGGTCAGTACTCTTATAACTAATAAAAATGATAACTTAGATGATATGAATTCGTGGCTATATGCAGATCAAAGTGATGTAGATGCACTGGCAGAAGGCAATTCAACAGATAGAGGATCGATGTTAGTAGCTTTTGCTGATAGTGGATTAGCAAATGGATTTTTTACAACACATTGGAAAGTGCCAAACCTTATATATTCACCAGAGAATATATTTTCTAATAAAATAGCGGCACTAGATGCTAATTATATTAATCCACATACATATGAACCTGTTAATGATTCAGAGGAATCTGAAAGAGAATCGGAATCTTTAGCATCATCTATTAGTCCAACGATTGCAAGTTGGTATAGAGCTTTTCGTAATATTGCTATTGTAGGATTGCTATCTGTACTAGTATATATAGGAATTAGGATTGTTATAGGTACAGTATCAGAAAAGGCAAAATATAAAGAGAGATTACAAGATTGGTTTATGGCACTTTGTTTAGTGTTCTTTATGCATTTTATTATGGCTGGAATAATGATGCTTGCAGACCAAATAACTAATTTACTAGATAGTGCAATTAACAGTGGGATTATTATAGCGGTGGATGATGGTACTATTTTTAGAACGAATTTTACAGGATATATAAGATTTGCAGCACAATCTAATGCTTGGACTGAAGTAATAGGATATGGAATAATGTACATGGTAATTGTAGGATTAACTATAAAATTTACATTTGTATATTTAAAAAGGGCATTATATTTGGCATTTTTTACAATGATAGCACCATTAGTAGCTCTTACTTATCCTATTGATAAAGTATCAGATGGAAAAGCACAAGCTTTTAATATGTGGATAAAAGAGTATTTTATTAATGCTATATTACAACCAATACATTTAGTATTATATTGTGCATTAGTTGGGGCTGCTATGACATTAGTAGTGCAGAATCCTATTTATGGAATTGTGGCAATGTTATTTATTTCTACAGCTGAGAAATGGATTAAGAAAATGTTCAAAATGGATAAAGCGGAATTAACATCATCTTCATTAGGAGATGTAGCTATGCTTGGTGGTATGCTAGGTATGGGAAAAAATATTGTAGGAGGAATTGCAAAAGCAGGAGTAGCAGTAGCTGGAACAGTAGCTACAGGAGGGTCACTTGGAGCAGCTCTGGGAGCAACAAAACTAGGAGGAATTTTCAAAGCTGGAGCAGGAGCTGCTAAAGGAGCAGCAGGTAAAGTAGTAGGAGCACTAGGAGGTGCTATAGAAGGCGCAGCAAGTGATTCCTTACCTTCAGGAAGTGTAGAAGATGCAGCAAATGAATCTCAATATAAAGATGAGGCAAAAGAAATAGCTGACCAACAAGAAAAAATGAAAAATGAAAGTGAAGAACGTGCTTCTAAAGCTTCGGAGGCTTCAAAAACAAATCCTAATTTTAATACCTCAGCTAATAATGCTCAAAGAAGAGGAGCTGGTAATGGTACAGTAGTTGTTAACCAAACGCAAAATGAAAATTTTGATGATATGAGTAATAATTCAGGAGAAAAAGATACTGATAAAAAACCAGAATCTGATAAAGAAAGATATGATAGACATAAAAGAGAAATAGAAGAATTGACAGCACCAGACAACAAAAACAAATATGAAAAACAATTAACTGACTTATTAAATAAAGGTACAGCAGGTTTAATAGGAGGATTAGCATCAGCACCAGCAGGATTTATGATGGCTGGGGCGACAGGAGAGAATAAATGGATACCAACTGCCGCAATGGGAGGAGCTACTGCTATTGCTAGTATGGGTGATAGTATAACTGAAATAAGTCAAGCAAGAAAGGAAATGATTAATAATAATATAAGTACATTAGTAAAAACAGATCAAGTGCAAGACAAAGATATTATAAAAAGTGCTGCAGAAATTGCTATAAAAGAGAAATGGTCTGAAGATAAAATGAAAACAGTAGCACCACTAGCACAAAATGCTCCAAATTTAAAAGGTAATAAAGAACTTCAAAAACAAGTTAAGGAACAATTAAAAGCGATGGGTGTAAGTGATAATAAAGTAAATGAAGCGATTAATGATATTATTAAAGTACAACAAAGAGCACAAGAATTAGGAAAGAAGATATCGGACACATCAAATACTAATGTACAGAATTGGAAGTAGATTATGTTAAAAATAAGAAGATTATATAATAGAAATAGAAGGTTAGTATGGTTATGGATAATAATAGTAATATTTGTTATTGCTATTATTGGAATATTCAATTTAGCATCTCAAGAAACAATAAAAGCCAATAATAAAAAAGTAGCACAAAAAATAGAAGAAGAAAACCAAAAAGAAAACCCTTCTAATGTCGTAGATTATAAAGAAGCTGCACAGGCTATAACGACGAGTGAAAATATTGATAGTACAATTAGAGATGAGGTGCAGAAATTATTAGAAAATTTTATAAATTACAGTTGCAATGGAGAAACTCAAAAAGCATATGACTTGTTGACGCAAGATTGTAAAAATATATTATACCCATCATTAGAAATATTTGATGAATATTATTGTTCAGATATAAAAGATAAAACATATGATTTTAAATCTTGGGCAGCAACAAATAGTACATATGTTTATCAAGTGAGATTTTTTGAAAATCCATTATCAACTGGAATGGATACAACAAATAATTATATACAAGACTATATCACTGTTATTAAGAAGCAAGGAGGATATCAACTGAATATTAATAAATTTATTAAAAGAGAGATTTTAAATAAAGAAGTTGAAAAAAATGATATACATATAACAGTAAAAAATGTAGAAACTTATTTGGATTATGAATATTATGAAATTGAAATTAACAATAGAAGATATAAGCAAATTATTTTAGATCCTTTAATAGAGGATAATTCAACATATGTAAAAAATACTGATGGAATTAATATAGAAGCACTTTTATATGAAAATGATGAGAAAGACTTGAATGTAAAAGCAGGAGAAACAAAAACTTTGAAAATTAAATTCAATAATACATATAATGGTGAAAAATCAATTCAAAAGCTAGGATTTTCAAATATTATAATAGACAAAGAAGAATATCAAAAAGATAATTCTAAAGGAATAATAAGTGTTGAAATAAGTTTAATGTAATAGTTATAAATGAAGTAAAAAATGTAGAAAAGAGGTGAGTATGTTGGAAGGACAAAATCAACAGCCAGCTATGCAACCTGAATCAGATAAAGTAGCTGATAAACAAAGAGATTTAAAAAGAAAAGGTACTGGAATAATAACAAATAATGTATCATATAGGAAAAAAATAGTAATTGCTATTGCATTTATTATTATATGCGTATTTATTTTATCTATAGTAGTATCTACTATATTGCCATTAATAATTCAACAGGGACAAGCTAAAAGTACAGCAGATATAATTTATGATGAATTAGGAGTAGACAGTTTAGTAGACTTCATTGTCATAAAAGGTAATGAAGAAGAAGGTTATTACTATGATTTTGCAGAAGGTGCTGATGAAAAGTTAGATGCGGTAGTTAAAAAAATATCAAAACAAGGAAAGAAAATTGATAGAAATTTATTAGAAAAAATGATAAAAGCAGAAGTAGTAAACTCATTCCCTTTTTTAGAAGGAGGAAAAGCTTTTATAGGACAGGGAGGAAATGCAGCATCTTATACAGGAAGTACAATAGCAGAGAAGATATGGAACTTTTTAAGAGGTCAAGGATATTCAGAATATACTGTAGCAGGTATCATGGGAAATATGATGCAAGAATCTTCTATGAATCCATCAAGTGTAAGTAGGACAGGCACATATGTTGGCTTAGTTCAATGGGGAGGAGGTAGACGTACTCAATTAGAACAGTATGCAGCATCTGTGGGAAAATCATGGAATGATTTGGATGTGCAATTAGATTTCTTATATGCAGAAATGCAACCTGATGGAGGAGGTATTGCAACATATCAATTAGAAGGTCAGGGTTCAGCTCCTATTGCAGGAATATCATATTCTGCAAATGATATATTAAATGCTACAAGTGTTCAAATGGCTTCAGATGCTTTCCAATGTAGATTTGAAAGATACGGAGGAGAATATACTCAAAGAAGGGCATATGCAGAACAATTTTATAATACATATAAAGGAACTCAAGTACAAAAACCTTCTACAAGTCAAAATTCTATATATTCAGAAGTGCCTCATTTATATATGGCAGATTATAATATTCCTTTCAATAAGGGAGGAAATGTTTCTTCAAATGGATGTGGATTTGTTGCTATTACAATGGTATTGCAATATATAACAGGAGAAGAAATTACTGTAGAAGAAGTTGTAAATTGGGGACAAGATAAGTATTATAATGGAGAAGGAGCAGAAGGAACTTTATTTGCAGCTGCAGTAAAAAATTGGGATGCAGGAGAAGTACAATGTGTGGGGAAAGGTGCTACAGATGAGATAAAAGCAGCTTTAGAGGAAAATATACCAGTAATTGCATATATGGGATCAGGAAACTTTACAACCGGAGGACATTTTATTGTATTGACTGGAATTGATGAAAATAATCAAGTAACAGTTAATGATCCTGGAAGTAGAGATAGAAGTAATGTAAAATGGGATTTTGACCTTATTATTAATGAAGCACAAAGTGGAGGAGCATTTTGGATATTTGAAGCAGGAGAATCCATTGCAAAAGGAGAATTTCAAGGAACAGTACGTATTAGAAGAGTAACACCAAATAAAAATATAGGAGAGGTAAAAAATACAGGAGTAAGAGCAAGTATTTCTACACAAATTAGTTCAGAAGGACTAGGATACAAACAAGAAATACCAGAAGAAATAAGACAACAAATGGAAGGTGTATCTATGCAGCATCTTTCAGGAGTAACTTATGATGATTTATCTTATTTAACTATTCCATATTATGACTTTGAAGGTAATGTACAAGAAGGCCATATGATAGTAAATGCAAAATTAGCTGATGAGGTATTATTAATATTTCAAGAATTATATAGTATAAATTATCCTATTGAAAGAATGGAACTAATTGATAATTTCTCAGGACCAAATCATCTTATAGGAGCAGATTTAGATTATGCATCTATAGAAGAAAATAATACATCTGCATTTAATGATAGAGTAACAGTAGATGTAAATTCAATTGGAACAACGCCTTCTTTACATGCAACTGGACAGGCAATTGATATAAATCCACAAATAAATCCATATATTACTGCCGATAGAACAAGTGCTCATCCAAATGCACAAAAATATAATACTAATAGAGATACAAAAGAAGGATGGACAGATATAGAAAAAGCAGCATGTATTACAATGGATTCACAAATATATCAAATATTTACAAAATATGGTTGGAAATGGTTAGGAAACGAAAATAATACAGGCGACACACAGCATTTCTATAAAGATGATTTATCGAATGTTGCAACAATTGATACTAGCCAAATAAGTAATAATGCTACTACTAGTGCTGGATCTGATAACGATATTGAAAATTATATTAATAATAATGCTACTTCAGGAACATGGAGTGTTTATGCTAAAAACTTGGCAGATGATTCAGTAAAGGTAAATATTAATAATAGTAAATTAGAGTCAGCTAGTTTAATTAAACTATTTATAATGGCAACTGCTTATGAAGAAATAGAAAAAGGAACTTTAAATAAAAGTGATGTTATTAATGATATTAAAATCATGATTAATAGAAGTGATAATGTAGCTGCTAATAGAATGATAGATAGACTTGGATTTGATAAGATTAATAACTATATTAATAAGCATAATTATTCTTCTACAGAAATTAATAGAAAAATGTTACAAAGTACAGGAAATGGAGATAATTATACTTCTGTAGTAGATGTAGGGAACTTATTAGAAAGTATGTATAAAGGAACTTGTGTTAGTGCAAATGCATCATCTGAAATGATAGACATTTTAAAAACACAAACATTAACATCAAAAATTCCAGCAGGAGTTCCTAATGGAGTGGTAACTGCTAATAAAACAGGAGAATTAGATGATGTCGAAAATGATGCCGCGATTGTATATAAAGATGGAGCTCCTTATGTTATAGTAGTTATGTCTAATAACGTTACAGATACTGCAAAGGCAAGGAGTAATATTAAAGATATTTCTTCCAAAATATACAATTCTATTAGTACAAGTGCAAATGCACCTCATAAAGTAGCTATTGTAGCAGGTCATGGAATTCCTAGTAGAGCAGGTTCTTATGAAGATATTGCAAATAGAACTAAAAGTTATACTACAGGAACAGCAGGAAAAACACCTTCAGGTGAAACTTGGAATGAATGGGAAATTACTAAAAAGGTAGCTGATTATGTAGAAAAATATTTATCTAGTTATTCAAATGAAGTTGCAGTTGTACAGGTAGGGTATTCTGAACCAAACTGGGAGAGAATGCAATTAGCTAAAGATGAAGGAGTAGATAGCTATGTAGGAATTCATTTTAATTCTAGTGAAAATACTAGTGCTACTGGAGTTATGGCATATTATAGAAACGGAGATTCAGAATCCAATAGTTTTGCAAATATTATTGCAAGAAATGTAGCAGATAATATGGATTTGACATATAATGGAACTGAAAGTGATGCAAGTTCTAATAATGGAGTATTAGACTCTATCGGAAATTCTTCAGAATGGGGATTCCCTTCTACATTGGTTGAAGGTGGATTTATGAGTAATCCAAGTGATATGGAAATTATAGGTGCAGAAGACGAAGAAGGATTAAAAAGATATGCACAAGGTATTGCAGCAGGAATATTAGAATATTATGGTATTGAAAATAGAGGTTTTGATGGAACGGTAACTTTATCAAGTGTTTCAACTACTTCAAATGGTATAAACTCTAGAATATTCGATTTAAAATATGTATCACCAGAAACTTTTGAAGAATATGTATCTAATAATAATACTCAAGCATTAAATGTATTTACATTAGATGAAGAAACAAAAAAATTAATTGTAGCTAATTGGAGTTATTCTACATCAGAAGGAGTAAAAATTACAAAATCAAAACCAATTAATTTCCGTTCAGTACTAAATAAATATACATTACCAATTGAATATCAAATAGATATGTTAGTACATTCAGATGATCCAGAAATGGTAGGAAAATTAGCGGATTTAGCTATTGATAGTGAATATATTATTGCAGTTCAAGATAATGTAACAACAATAGAAACAACTCAAGATTATCAAGAAAAAAATTATACAAGAACATTAGTAATTGATGAATATAGAATATCAGATCCTGTAGATTGGCATTCAGTATCAAAGACTATAGAAGTTGAAGAAAGAGTAGCAAATGAAATTGAACTTACATATGCAGACAGTTGGTTTGTTAGATTTTCTAAAACATCTAGCTATGCATCAAGTTCTTTCAATCATACAGCAGGAAATAACTTGATAGCTGACCAAGGGGAATATATAGGAGATTTTAAAACAACAGTTTACTGTTCAGCATGTAATACCCCACCAGGAACTCCTATAACAGCTGCAGGTGTAGATGCAACGCCTAATCATACGATTGCTGTTCATACAGAATATTTTACTGGACAAGCGGTGGGTGGAAAAATGGCAAATGGCTCACAAGTTATTATAAATGGAACAGTTTATACTGTTGAAGATACAGGAGACTTGTCTAGACATAACCCAGATAATTGGATAGATATATATACAGAAGTAGATTGTGTAACAGATTATTTATATTTAGACTCTGGTTCTGGTACTGTTCCAGTTTATGTAGCTGAAAATGTAAGAGAAGCATCAGCAGAAACTGACGAAGAAGGTGAAGAAGAAACTGATGCAGAATATAATAATTTGAAATTAAAAGGAATTAGTACAACTACAAATGTAGCAGGAACTGTAACAGATGGTACAGTTGTTGTGCAAGAGACATTACCTACTGAATACGAAAGACTTTCTAGATCAAGAACCTATGTAACAGAAAATAGAAAAATTACTACTGTACGTACTATAACTAATAAATATGATAGTGGAAAAGAAAATGTGGAAAGCAAAGAAGATGAATTTATAGATATATTCTTAAGTAGTAAAGGAATAACAAACAGATTTAATATGGGTTGGATGGCTAGCTTATTAGAGCAAAGTGAAAGAACTGTTAACATGATAGATTTAACAAAGTATTTATATCAAAAAGCATTAGAACGTGAACAAGAAATAGAAGACAGTGAATTAGAATATAGTTTTAATGAGTATAAATATAATGATTTATATCATATTTATGAAAGTGCTGATATTTTAGAAGAATATATTAAAGCTCAAGAAAACAATGCTTTACGTCTATATATGAATGATCATCTTTCAATAGATGAAGGAGAAGTAGATGAATATGTTGTACCAGCTACTAAAGATGATGAAGAGGTAAAATACAAACTTATAACAAATGAAGAAGGCGGAAAAGGATTTGGATATAATATCTATCATTATATAAATGAGACAGATTTGAATACTGGAAATGGATATGAAGATAGAATTGTAGAGCATTATAAAGAATTAGGAATTGAAAATATAGCTGATTATGTTAATAATGATAATACAATAGATTCTTCAACTGTTGATAAAGTAATGAGGATGGAAATCCAAAAATGGAAAGACATAGTAGTTGAAAGTTTACAAAATAATGGATTGGAATTAGAAGAAAATCAAATTAATGCATTAACAGCTGTTGCATATGAATATGGATGGTCAAATGAAGATGCAGTTAGCTTTAAATCAGCATATAACAACTATTATTTAAATGGTAATGTAGAAGGATTTAGAACACAATTTTATATAGCAGACCATACAGTAAGACCATTTTATGTTTCAGATATAGAGCCTTCATCAGAATTAGCTAGGAAAACACAAATAAAAGCAGAACTAAATTGGAATTTATTTGATACAGGACAGTACAGAACACCAGATGGCGAAATTTTAGATCCTGATTCATTTAAAGGCATTATAAGTGGAGAGTTTTTAGAAGTTGCGCAAGCAGTATGGCAAATG
Organism: uncultured Clostridium sp.; assembly: GCA_946497905.1. Lineage (GTDB taxonomy): Bacteria > Bacillota > Clostridia > TANB77 > CAG-508 > CAG-269. Next base: position 3,315 of record CAMMMI010000024.1, on the reverse strand, counting down.
GTTTGTGATGTAGATCCAGAATATAGTATGGCATATGGTAAGATGGTTCCACCAGCAGAAAACTTTTCAGTTGTAGACTGTAGTCATTATGTTTCATGGGTATTATATGAATATGGAGTTGCAACAAATAATGACGAATTAGTAAAGACTTTTGAAGGAGGACAACATAGTACAGAAACTTTAATGACTGTAAATTGGGATGCATTGGGATTTGAATTGATTTCAGTATCTAGTATGCCTGGAGGATTAGCAGCAAATGTACAGCCAGGTGATATATTGATAAAGGATGGACATACTGATATAGCTGTAGAATATGTTGACGGAACTCTTTGGACATATGACTGTGGTAATGTTTATAACTGGAGAGGAAGTAATGGAGAACCTGTTGCTAAGAATTATATGTTAAATCAGACACATACTGTAATAAGATTAAAAAAATAGGAGTTTTGTGATGAAAAATTTTAATATGAATAATTTGGATATTAATAAAATAAAAAAAATAATAATAATAACTGTTATTATTATTTTGATCACAATTGCTTTATTAGTCATATTTAATTTGCTAAAAAACAATGGTTATATACCGAGTAAAGGAGAAATTATTGATGAAGAAGAAGTAGGAACACCTCCAATAGATTCGCAAGAAAAGCATAAGATAGACAGTGCTTCTACCTTCTTCTCAATAGAAGATGCTATACAAAAATACTTAAATTCAATATCAATAAATGTAAATGAAATTGCATCTACTCCTATACGAGGTAGTAATATGAGAAGTGCTGCAACGATATATGCAGAAAATAACGGAATAACAGATGAGCAATCCAAAAAACAATCTATATATAATTTTTTAAGTAAGAGATACATACAATCAAATGATATTACAGTTGACAATGTTATGGAAAAAATTCCGAATAATGAAAAAGTTGATTTTGAGGCTTTAGATATGCTAAGGGTGTTAGATTATGAAAAAGAACAATATGCTGTATATGGTATAGAAACAAACTTAAATGATAGATCAGAAAAAGAAGTATATTTTGTAGTTGATGTAGATAAATATACGGATGACGGACTTTTTGCTATTACACCAATAGTTACTAATGAGTACAAAAAATTAGAAGATATACCTTTAAATGTAAATGAAGTTTCAATTGAAAAAAATGATAACAATAATTTTTCATATACAACTGTAACAGATAAAGAATTAGCACAGAAATATTTTTCTTATTATAAATCATTAATGTTAAAAGATCCAGAAAAAGCTTATGAAATGCTAGATGAAGAGTATAAGAATAAAAGATTTGGAAATTTAGAGACATTCAAAAATTATGTAGATAATAACAGAGAAGATATAGAAAGTTATGTAATTAAAGAATATGGCATAAATAAACTAACAGATGGGACAGAATATATATGCCAAGACCAATATAACCATGCATATACGTTTAAAGAAACATCTGTTATGGAATTTTCCGCAAAATTAGATAATTATACAATAGAGTCAGAAGAAACAAAACAAAAATATCAAGAAGCAAAAGAGCAAAAAAAAGTAGCTATGAATATAGATAAATGGATTACAATGTTAAATAGTAAAGATTATAAAGTAGCATTTGAAGTACTAGATGAAACATTTAGAAATCAATATTTTGAGAATGTAGATGACTTTGAAGAATATATGAAAAATACATTCCCAGCATATATGGGAGTAGAGTTAATGGAATATTCAAAAGAATCAGGGGTAAATATTCAAAAAGTTATATTATATGATTCTACTGGAGATGAAAATTGGAGTAAACCAGAAACTATCATAATGCAATTATCAGATGAAGGATTTAAAATGTCATTTAGAATATTAAACCATTAAATTTTTGTAATATAAATTTAATATAAAAATTTTAATAAGCTAAGATATTATTATCCCTAAGTAAGAAGAACAAAACAATAAAAATAGTATTGAATACTTTATTTATAAAAAGAAAAAGTATGATATAATGAATGTATGAAAGTACTTTATTAGAAAAGGAGATGGGAAAGATGAGTTTGTTAGAAAGAAGAAAACGAATAATAACATTAATTTCAATAGCAACTATTTTAGTATTGCTAGGTATTACTGGTGTGTGGTTACTTATATCTAACAAATTGAATATTTCAAAAAGCACAATAGATGGTTTATCGACTGAAAAAGGATTGTTGGAGGTATTAGAAGAGGAAGAAGAAGATAAAAATAAAGATGAAGAAGAATCATCAGATCAACTTGAAGATTTTACACCAGAAGAAATGAAACAATTACAATATGTTATGATGAAAACAGGAATAGGATATAAAAATGAAATGTTTGACGAGGAAGAATGGGCTAATGCATTAGAAGATCCTCATGCTGCATTAGAAAAAACAGATAAAGAAGGAGAAATTACTAACATAGAAAAGTTATATATGTTATATAATGGAAAAAAAGAAGAAGATAGACCAGAATATTTAGAGAGTCCAGAAGAACTTAAACAAGATGATGCAAAATTTAAAGAAGACAAGGAGATACTAGAAATAGCAATGGATCCTCCTTTAAATCATACTGTGTGTCATATAACTGCACAATTAGAATATAATGGAGAGACGTACACTAGTGGTGAATATACTTATGTTCAAGCATGGTATCCAGATGATCCTCCAGAAGATATGTATTATAAGAGTGAAGAAGAGGCAAAAGAAAAAGCTTTTAATGATGTGAAAAAAAGAGTAGAGTATGTTTATAGAAAATCAGAGTGGCTAGAATGGATTACTGCACGTAATGCTTGGATAGGAGGATCAGCAGATAATTTAGTAGAAAAAGAACCAGGAGAAGATTATGATGATTATTTTAAATTTTGGATAAGAGTAGCTGCATATATGACAGGAGTGAGTGATGATATAGAAAGTACTGTAAATAATGGAGAAAGTTTAAGAGAAATATATGATATATTACATCAGCAAGTATATGACGAAATGGATGAAGAATATAGTGAAATAGATAATATTTTAAAAGAATATTTAGAAAATGGAGAATATGATTTTATAGAAACAGATCCTGACGATGGAAACCAAGGTGGATCAGGAGATAACCAAGGTGGATCAGGCGATAACCAAGGTGGATCAGGAAATAACCAAGGTGGCTCAGGAAATAACCAAGGTGGATCAGGAAATAACCAAGGTGGTTCAGGAAATAATCAAGGTGGCTCAGGAAATAATCAAGGTGGCTCAGGAAATAATCAAGGTGGAACAACAGAACCAGAAGATCCAATACCAGCAGAATTACAGAAAGTAGAGCTAGTATCTCCAGTAAAT
>CAMMMI010000023.1 GCA_946497905.1 uncultured Clostridium sp. | reverse complement strand
GTTGTGCGAAGCATTTTTATACAATAGGAAAGGGTAACTTTCCTATTGTATAAAACTAGGAGAGTTGCTTTTGAACTCTCCAAAATCATTTAGGCTCCCGTCTCACTACAAAGTAGTGGAGGGTTAAGTTAAATATATTTTATCATACAATATTTAACTTGTCAAACAAAATTTGACACTAACATTATATGTTTATTTATTAAAATTATACATTTTTATTTTACAAATAGAACATTTTTAATACTAATTTTTTATTCTCTTAAATACAAAATTACTCATATCTGTAAATTCCTTTGATGTAACTCCACTATTTACAACATCATCTACAGGCAATTTTAATTCTATATTTGTCTTAAACTCTTTTCTATTTTCCAATATTATACTTAAATCAAATTTAAAATTAAAGTGCAAGCTTTCATTTGTAATATTTGCTTTTTTTAATAATTCATTGTGATTAATACTATCTTCATTAGATTTATATTCTCCTAAATTATCATTTGAACATCTAAAAGCTATTATCCCTCCTTGGTTTGAGACCTGCATTGTTTTTATATCATTCACTAATTCTCCAATATATTCTAATCTATCAACTTTATTTGCCTCACTATATTTGAATATAACATTTTCTTCTTCAAATTCTGGTTTATACATATTTACATTATTTTTATTCTGTCCTTCTATAGTAAAATTATCTATTACTACATTTTTTATTGCTTCTGTCTCTTTATAATTTTCGTTTTTATCAATATATATGTATATATCATTATTTTGATAAATATCAAAAGCCCATTTATTTTCCCCAGGATCTTTGTCTATTCCTTCTGATGAACTTATTACAGCTATCTTAGTTAAATTAAATGGCATATTAGTTTCTCCCTCGACATTATATCTTAAAATTAACATGCCAACCACAAATAATATTACTACTATTATTAATATTGTTATACATACATGAAAGTATCTCTTATTAACTAAATTTATAATTTTTTCTTTCATTATTCCCCCATTAATTGCTTAGATTTTTCTTCTTACTATCTCTTAACTCTTTAAAAAAATCTTTTAAGATTTTTTCACAATCATTTTTTAAAACATTTTTCTCCACTTCTACATTATGATTAAATTTATAATCTTCAAAAAGATTTAATTTAGAACCTGCTGCTCCTGTTTTTTCATCTAATGTCCCTATATAAATTTTCTTTATCCTTGAGTTAATTATTGCTCCAGCACACATTGGACATGGTTCTAAAGTAATATACATTTCACAATCCAATAATCTCCAAGATTTTAGTTTTTTACTAGCTCTTTGTATTGCTATAATTTCAGCATGTTTTGTTGTATCTTTTTTTAGCTCTTTTAGATTATGAGCTTTTGCTATTATTTCTCCATCTTTTACAATTACACATCCCACTGGTATTTCTAACTTTTTATATGCTTTTTTTGCTTCTTTTAAGGCTTCTTCCATAAATTTTTCTTGCATTTTTTTCTCTTTCTTTTTAATAAATTACTTTTCATCTTTTCTAGATAGAAAATGATTCACTTAACTATTGTGGTCTGCCCAGAGGGACTCGAACCCCCATCGGTCGCTTAGGAGGCGACTGCTCTATCCTGCTGAGCTATGAGCAGAAATACAGTTTTTTAATAACAAAGATATTATAATACATTTACTCAGTAAAATCAATATCTAGTATCAAACAAATATTATCTCCCCTTGACATCTTCTGATATAATAAAATAGGTGATAAAAATGCAAAGAATATTAAGTTATATGAGAAAAGCAATCGAAGAATATAAAATGATAGAAGAAAATGATAAAATCGCTGTTTGTTTATCTGGTGGAAAAGACTCCATCACTATGCTAAATGCATTAAAAGCATTACAAAGATTTTATCCTAAAAAATTTGAATTAATTGCCATAAGCATAGACCCACGGATTTGAATTTTTTGATACTGCATTTCTAGAAAATATATGTAATGACTTAGATATACCTTTATTTATTGAAAAAAGTAACGCAAAAGAAATAGTTTTTGATATCAGGAAAGAAAAAAACCCTTGCTCACTATGTGCTAACATCCGAAGAGGAGCTATTAATTCTGTTGCTATAAGAGAAGGTTGTAACAAGATCTCTTTAGGACATAATCAAGATGATGTTTTAGAAACTTTCCTTTTAAACCTTTTTTATACAGGAAGTATTGGTACTTTTGCACCAGTAAGTTATATGGATAGATCAAAAATAACTTTAATAAGACCTCTAATTTATACTCCAGAAAAAGATATTCGTAGATTTATCAGAAAAAATAATATAGAAGTAATGAAAAAAGTGTGCCCTATGGACGGAACATCAAAAAGAGAAGATATGAAAAATTTAATTATTAATCTAACTAAAGATATCCCTATGATTAGAGCTAATTTATTTGGTGCTATCCAAAGAAATATTTGGGGACGTTCCTTTAATCCCTAAAATTAGGGATAAGGGGACGGACCTTGAACAAATTGGAAAGCCTTAACACTTGAACAAATCGGAAAGCCTTAACATTTGTACAACTTTTAGCATTTATCTTAGGCTTTCCATAATTTGTTCTTGTGCTAATTTTACGTATGTAAAATTGTGTGCATCCGTTGTGCGAAGCATTTTTTATTCTTCTACTATCTTTAGCATTGCATTTTTTAATTTTTCTAATTTTTCTTCTGCTTCTTCCTCTGTATTTCCTTTTATTCCCATATACATTTTTATTTTTGGCTCTGTACCTGATGGTCTTATACAACACCAATTATTATCTTCTAATTCATAATATAAAACATTTGATTTAGGCAATCCAGTTTCTGTTGTAATTCCTGTTTTCATATCTTTAACCATATTGTTTTCGATATCTTTAAAAACTAACACTTTATAATCTCCGATTTTCTGTATTTCAGTTTGTCTCATCTTTGTCATCATATCTTTAATTTCCTGTGCTCCTTTAGAACCCTCTCTTACAATTGAAACTTGTGCTTCTTTATAATACCCATATTTTTCATATATATCTATCATCGCATCCCATAATGTTTTTCCTTCTGATGCATAATAACATGCTGCTTCACAAAGTGCCATTACTGCTGCTATTCCATCTTTATCTCTTGCATAATCTCCAATTAAACATCCATAACTTTCTTCAAAACCAAATACATATTCCTTATCTTGATTTTCTTCTGCTTTTCTCATCACTGCTCCAATATTTTTAAAACCTGTCAAAACTTCTATACATTCTAGTTCATAATTTTTTGCTATAGCTTTTGCAAGTTCTGAAGAAACTATAGTTGTTATAAACATTCCATTTGATGGTAAAATATTTTTTTCTTTCATTTGTGAGATTCTATATTCCGCAATTAATAAAGCTGACATATTCCCAGTATAATTCATATATTCACCTGTTTTTGTATCTTTTGCATAAATTCCTAATCTATCTGCATCTGGATCTGTTGCTAATACTACATCTGCATTTATTTTTTTTGCTAATTCTAGTGCTAATTTAAAAGCTTTTGGATCTTCTGGATTAGGATAATCTACTGTTGGGAAGTTTCCATCTGGATCTTTTTGTTCTGGTACTACATATACATTTTCCATTCCCAATTCTTTTAATAAACTCTCAACTATTGTATTTCCTGTACCATGTAAAGGTGTATATACAATTTTTAAATTTTTTCCTTGTTCTTTCATTATTTCTGGATTTAAAATATGTTCTTTTAATATTTTTATATATTTTTCATCCATTTCTTTTCCTACAATTTTTAATAATCCTTTATTTATTGCTTCTTCTCTTGACATTCCCTTTATTTCTTTAAAATCTTTTACATTTCTTACTTTATTTATAATTTCTGTATCTCTTGGACTAACAATTTGTGATCCATCATCCCAATATACCTTATATCCATTATATTTTGGTGGGTTATGACTAGCGGTAATCATTACTCCTGCTGTACATTTTAACTCTCTTACTGCGAATGACAACTCTGGCACAGGTCTCAAATTTTCAAATAAATATGCTTTTATTCCATTTGCACAAAGAATTAAAGCTGTTTGCAATGCAAATTCTTTTGACATTCTTCTTGAGTCATAACTAATTGCTACTCCCTTTTCTTGCGTTTTTTGTTCCAAAATGTAATTTGCTAATCCTTGTGTTGCCTTTCCTACTGTGTATTTGTTCATTCTATTTGTTCCAGCTCCAATTATTCCTCTTAAACCTGCTGTTCCAAATTCTAGTTCTTTATAAAATCTGTCTTCAATCTCTTCTTCATTTCCTTTGATTTCTAATAATTCTTTTTTTGTTTCTTGGTCAAATTCTGAACTTTCACACCATTTCTTGTATTCTTGTAAATAATTCATAAAATTCCTCCCTATATAATCTTTTAATAAAATCACTATTTTTTTGGATTTTATCAAATTACTTTAATTGTTTATTATTCTACCATAAATGAATTGATATGAGAAGTATAAATTTAAATTATTTAATAACTTTATCATGAATTACAATTACTACTTAATCGTTTTAGAATTTTTTATATTTTGTATTTAACAGAGTAATTAAGAACAAATCGGAAAGTATAATAGGAAAGGCTAACTTTCCTATTATAAAACATAAAACTGACCTAAAATTCTTAAATTTTCAGGTCAGTTTTTACTTTATAAAACATATAAAATTTTATATTTTACCCAAACATATATATTTTTAAATTATTTTAAATGATAAAATCTATTATATAAATCTCTAGCAGTTTTCGGACAATCTACTCCTGCTGAATCTGCATTTTTAACTGGTGCAAATTCTTCTTCTCTTTTTACTCTTAAAATCGCCATTTCATCTACTACACCAAAAGCGTCAAAAAGAAATACTTCAAATTTATATGCATTTGGTGAGTCTGGAACAACTATTTCCCCATTTTTGTCCATATAAGTAGCTTTTTTAAATGCTACATGATATGGAAGAGGATTAGCTCCCATCCTTTCTACCGCTTCTACACTAAATAAATTACATAATATATGAGATTCTCCATATAATAATTCACCATTATCATCTGTTGCTTCTGCCATTTCGTCTGTTATTTCTGAATATTCTATAACATTTGGTCTACCATTTTTCTTGCAAAAAACTCCTACTTTTTCTTGAGGATTTGCTTTTACAACTGATTTACACGCTACTGTAACTTCTTTATCAATTGCAATCCCCATTAATACAGGATCAACCATTTTCACCAAACAGTTGTCAACTCCTCCTATAAACACCCATTCAATTCCCATACTCTTCATTTTTTCTGTCATTTTACTTTTTACCAAAGACTCATATATTCCTCCATGTCCATCTGCAGCTTGTTTTATAAGCCCTTCTTCATTTAATAGAATTTTTCCTTCGGTATCTATCATAGGTAATTCGCCCTGTACAAAGAAAAATAGATTTTTATCTTTTTGATATCCAAAATATTTATGTTTTTCAAAAAATTTTATTGTATCAGCATTATTTTCTTTGCTTGTCATTATAAACCAAGGAATTGTAACATCGTATTTTTTACCTTCTTCTTTTAATGAATCACATAATAATTCAAACAAAGATTTATGAGAATCTAAACCTATATCAAAAGTTCCTTTTGGTCCGTCATGACCCAATCTAGTTCCTTGTCCTCCAGCCATTGTAACAGCTGCTAATTTTCCTTCTTTTATTGCTTTTTTACCTATATTTTCATAATATTTATATTTCTCATTTAATTTGAATTTATCTAGATATTCCATAGGTTCAATTTTATCTACTTCTTTTTTATGTTTTTTATTAGTACTTTCATATAAACTTTGTATAAGTTCAAAATCTATATTTTCTATTTCGTCTAATAATCTTTCTTTATGTATATCATCTAATTTATCAAAGTTATTTAATAAGTGTTCTTGACCATATTTCTTTAAAATTACCTCTATTTCTGCTTTTCTTTTGACCATAACGTTTATTCCTTTCCTTATAATATTATAAACACAAAAGTGTATAATTAAAACAGATAATAAATAATATCATCTGTTTTATAGTTATATACTATTTTTTAAAATTTATCAACACTTTGTTTAGATTTTTTCAATTTCTTTTTCTCCTGATGTATTTAATACCACTTTATATCTATCCATTATTTCATCAATATTTTCTCCAATCTCATTCATATCATAACAATCAACTATTTTCACACTACTTATATCATGAATCCATTTATCTATGTTTTTATTTACATTTTTTATATAATTTAATTTTCCTTTTACAAAAATTAATGTTTCCTTATTACTTTTGGCATTTTCTTTTATTTCTTTAAATTTGTTTAAATCGTCGTTTTTCCAGTTTAAGTTTAATACCTTCTCTTTAGTATCTACATTTAAATTAGTTCTTTGTATTAATTCTTCAATTGTACCTTTTAAATCATTTTCTGTTAATATTATTATACTTTTATCTTTTTCTAAATTTTTTGTTATATATGGTAAACTTTTCATTTCAAAGTGATAATCACTTACAAAAAATGTACATATTTTTTCATTTGTTTTATTATTACTCATTAGCAATTCATCCTTTCAAAATTAATAATCATTACGGATATTTATGTTTTCGTATTATTGCTTACTGGTAAATTTTACCATTCATTTTCAAATATGTCAATAATATTTCAAATAAAATCGCTCGACTTTTTTCGCAAAATTGTATAAAAACCTATAAATTGGAAATAATTCATATAAAGAATATTTTTCTAAATAAGTTTATTGGAGGTAATTTATGAAAAAATTTTTAAATATAATTAAAAATCCCAAGGTAAAAATGGTAATTATTTTAAGTTTTTTACTTTTTATATATACATCAATCTGTGCTTTTTCTTACGCAAATAATGTTTTAAGCGATATAGAAAATAGTGTATTTAGATTACACGTATTAGCAAATAGTGATAGCAAAGAAGATCAGGAATTAAAACTTTTAGTTAGAGATAATTTATTAGAATATATGAACAAATTATGCTCTAGCTGTAAAACTAAATCAGAAGCAACTGAAATAGTTGAACAAAACAAAGAAGAATTCAAAAAAATTGCTATAGATACAATCAGAAATGCTGGATATTCATATGATGTAACTATTAATATAGGTAATTTTGAATTTCCTACAAAAAATTACGGTGATATTTCATTACCAGCTGGATATTATGACGCTTTAAGAGTCGAAATAGGTGAAGCTAAAGGTCAAAATTGGTGGTGTGTAATGTTCCCTCCTCTATGTTTTGTAGATATATCTTCTGGTATTGTTCCTGATGAATCTAAAGAAGTTCTAAAAGAGAATATGTCAGAAGAAGAATTTGCTTTAATATCTGACGATTCTGATAACAAAATTCAATTCAAATTTAAGCTTCTAGAATTTTTCAATGATGTTGGATTATTAACTGCAAAAAAATAGTTGCAATAATTTTTACTTTATGTTATATTTTAGTTTGTAGAAAATATCGGAATTAATAATTTTTTGTCATTTTGGGGAAAACTCCCCCAAAATGGCAAAATGACAAAAAATTATTGGGGGAATTAAAAGTGGAAAAACTAGTAGTAAAAGGTCCTACACCTCTTAAAGGTGAAGTAACAATTAGTGGTGCAAAAAATGCGGCAGTAGCTATATTACCTTCTACTCTTCTAATAGATGGTACTTGTACTATAGAAAATATACCTAATATAAGTGATATACAAATTCTATGTAAAATCCTAGAAGCTTTAGGTTCTAAAATTACTTGGGATGATAATAATACAATAACTATAGATAATTCAAATATCATTACAACAAAAGCGCCTTTAGATTTAACTAGCAAATTTAGGGCATCTTATTACATAATAGGTTCTATGCTTGGTAGAATGGGAGAAATTGAAGTTGGAATGCCAGGTGGGTGTAAATTAGGAGCTAGACCAATAGACCAACATATAAAAGGGTTTGAACTTTTAGGTGCAAATGTTTCTTTAGAAAAAGGTACAATTTATGCTAAAGCTAAAAAATTAAAAGGTAGTCCAATATATATGGACATTGTTTCTGTTGGTGCTACTATAAATGTAATGTTATCAGCAGTTTTAGCAAAAGGAACTACAATTATTGATAATGCTGCTAAAGAACCTCACATAGTTGATGTTGCTAATTTTTTAAATACAATGGGTGCAGATATTAGAGGTGCTGGAACTGATGTAATAAAAATAAATGGAGTCGAAAAGTTACATGGAAATGCAACATATTCAGTAGTTCCAGATCAAATTGAAGCAGGAACATTTATGCTTGCAGCTGTAGCAACACGAGGTGATTTATTAATAAAAAATTGTATAACAAAACATTTAGAGCCTCTAACAGCTAAAATATTAGAAATAGGTGGAAATGTAGAAGATAATTGTGATACTATTAGAGTTTGGTGTAATAAAAGACCTAATAAAGCCAATATAAAAACATTACCATATCCAGGTTTTCCAACAGACTTGCAACCTCAAATGGGTGTAGTTTTATCATTAGCAAATGGTACAAGCATAATTAATGAAAGTATATGGGATTCAAGATTCCAATATACTGACGAATTAAATAAAATGGGTGCTAAAATAACAGCTCAAGGAAAATCAGCCTTTTTTGAAGGTGTAAAAAAATTACATGGTGCACCAGTATATTCCACAGATTTAAGAGCCGGTGCAGCTTTAGTTATAGCCGGAACAGCTGCTGAAGGCACAACAGAAATATATAATTTACAACATATTGATAGAGGATATGAAAATATAGAAGAAAAATTCAGAAAAATTGGTGCAAAAATCGAAAGAGTTACAGAATAAACAAAGGAAAGAAGAATATTTATGATAAATTTTTGTAGTTTATATAGCGGAAGTAGCGGGAATAGCCTATTTGTTGAAAGTAAAAACACTAAAATTCTTGTAGATGCTGGTGTTAGTAGTAAAAAAATCGAACAAGCATTAAATGATATAAATATTAATCCTATAGACATAGACGGCATTTTGATTACACATGAACATTCTGACCATGTTCAAGGTTTAGGAACTTTCGCAAAAAAATTTGACTTGCCTGTATATGTAAATCAAGAAACTTTAGATGCAATGCCAAAGCAAAGTGATAAAATTAATGATAAAAATATAAAAAAATTCAAAGTTAATGAACATTTTTCAATTGGAGATTTAGACATTAAACCTTTTTCTATACCACATGATGCAGCTAATCCTTGCGGATTTAATATTTTTAAAGATAATAAAAAAATTAGTATTGCAACAGATATTGGACACATGAATAATTATATTTTAAAAAATTTAGAAGAAAGCCTATTTATTATGTTGGAAGCAAATTATGATCCAGAAGTATTAAAATGTTCATCATACCCATTTAAGCTAAAGTCAAGAATCTCTGGTCCTACTGGACATCTTCCTAATGAAATAGCAGGGAAAACAATATCTTATCTACTAAAATCAGGATTAAAAAATGCAATGCTTGGACATTTAAGTAAAGAAAGTAATTTTCCAGAGCTTGCATATAAGACTGTAGTTGAAGAATTACTTACAAATAACTATGATGAGAATTCTATTACTCTTTCTGTTGCCAAACGTGATTCACATAGCAAATTATTATCTTTTTAACAAGGAGTACATATGTTAAATATAAATATTATTTGTATTGGAAAAATTAAAGAGCAATACCTAAAAAGTGCTATAGAAGAATATTCTAAACGTCTTTCTAGGTACTGCAAATTAAACATTTTAGAACTTCCAGATGAAAAAATTCCTGATAAATTAAATAACAATTTATCAAATGAAATTAAAACTAAAGAATGCAATAATATTATAAATCATTTAAAAAAAGATTCTTATATAATTGCCTTAGATCTAACAGGAAATGAACTTTCCTCTGAAGAATTTTCTAAAACGATTGAAAATATATCTATGGAAAATAGCTCAATAACATTTATTATTGGAGGATCTTTAGGTCTAACTAAAGAATTATTAAATAAATGTAATAAAAAAATTTGTTTTTCTAAAATGACTTTTCCTCATCAATTAATCAGGCTTTTCCTTTTAGAACAAATATTTAGGGCTTTTAAAATTTCTAATAATGAAACTTACCATAGATAATCTATTATTTTTTGTAGAGAAAATAATTATAACAATAAAATATTTAGGGGCTAAATATTTTTTAATTTATACTTTATATTGGGGGGAAGGTAATTTTTCTCTACAAAATTAAAAACTTATTTAATATTTTAATTTCTAACCATCAATTTTTTATTATCAATAGTTTTAAACATTAATACATAAATCATATACTTACATACATTTATATATAACCATAAATTAAATATATAATTAATTATTAATTTCTTTTAAAAATTTCTTGGCTAAAATTTTGATTATAATTTTCTTGACGATTAAAAAAATCAGAATAAATAAAATTAATTTAATTATCATAAAATTGTTCCTTTTGAATTAATTTAATTTATTATAATATCAAAATACAAAAATGTCAAGAAAAAAATTACGACATAATTCGACAAACAGCTACACTAGTAACGATTCCAATAACATCAGCTAATAAAGCAACCCCTAACACAAACCTTATCTTTTTTACTTTTATACAACTTGTATATATAGCAATAGTATATAAAGTTGTTTCAGTAGATCCCATAATTGTTGAAGCAATAATTCCTATTTGACTATCAACTCCATAATTTTTCATAATATCTGTTGCTATAGCAATTGAACTACTTCCAGAGATTGGTCTAAGCATTGCAAGTGGCATTATTTCTTTTGGAAAATTCACAACATTTAATAAAGGTGTAACAAAATTTATTATTAGGTCTAAAATTCCAGAACTTCTTAAAGCTCCTATTGCTACAAATAATCCTATCAATGTTGGAAAAATACTCATCGTTATTTTTATTCCTTCTTTTGCACCTTCTAAAAAATTATCAAAAATTTTTACTTTTTCAAGTACTCCATATATAACAATTATCAATATCATTAGAGGCATAGCTAAATTAGAAATAAAATTTACCGTTTGCATTATTTTTTCTCCTTTTTATCTAATTTTATAAAAATCTTGGTAATAATTATCCCTGCTGTAGCTGTTATTACACTGGCTATCCATATAGGAACTACAATAGCAGTAGGATTACTAGACCCCATTGAATTCCTTATTGCAATTACTGTTGTTGGTATAATTTGAATAGACGCTGTATTTATAATTATGAACATTGCCATTGAATCTGATAATATTTCCTTTTTAGGATTTTCCTCTTGCATACTTTTCATAGCTTTTAAACCTAATGGAGTTGCCGCATTTCCTAAGCCTAAAATATTTGCTATCATATTCATTGATATTTCCTTTTCTATTTTTGTATTAATTTTTGGAAAAATTATCCTTATTAATGGTTCTAATATTTTTGTTAATTTATTAATAACTGATGTTTTATTTGCAATCTGCATAATTCCACACCATAAACACATTGTGCCCAACAAACTAATAGTCAAATTTATAGCATCATTAACACTATTAAAAACTGAAGAATTTAAATTTTCTAAATTTCCTGAAAAAATTCCATAAGAAAATGATATTATTATAAAAATTGGCCAAACTATATTTAGCATAACTTATCACCTAAATAATTTTATTCTAAAATTGACTTTTTATTACAATTTAATTGACCTATACATTTATTTATGATATATTACTTCTATAGGATTTGAAAATAACTTTTAAGAAGGAAGGTGTATTTATGAAGTCAACAGGAATTGTTAGACGTGTAGATGAATTAGGCAGAGTTGTTATTCCAATTGAAATTAGAAATCAATTTAATATTGTTGAAAAAGACCCTATTGAAATTTATGTAGACGGCTCTTCTATAGTTTTAAAGAAATTTGAACCAAATTGCATTTTCTGTGGAAGTACAGAAAATTTATATAATTTTAATGATAAATTAATATGTGAAAATTGTTCAAAAAAGATAGGCAAGTTAAATGAAAAAACTTAATAAAGTATTTTTTCATATACTTATCATATCTTTATTAACACTATTTTTACTTAGTAAAATTTATTGTTAATTACTATAGTAATGTAATTTTATCTACTATAAAAAGCAGTATCAATCATATTTTTAAATATTATACTGCTTTTTCCATTTTAACCAATATCAATAAATTTTTGATAAATCTCATTTTTATTTACATTTTTATTTTTTGCTATTTTTTTTATTATATCTTTTTTATCTAATCCTTGTTCTTTATACAAATTATATTGCTCTTCAATACTTAATTTTGCAAAATCATTTTCTTTTTCGTTTTTATTAGCTTCTATAATTAAAACAATCTCCCCTTTTATTTCTTCAGCTTTATCCAGTAACAAGTTTATATCTCCTCTAATAAATTCCTCATGTATTTTCGTTAGTTCTCTAGCTAATACAATTTTTCTATCATTTATTATTTCTTTTAAATCTTCCAATGTATGTAATAATTTATGTGGTGCTTCATATAAAATAACGGTTTTATTTGCATTTTTTATTTCTTCTAATTTATTTTTTCTTAACTTTTTATTTATAGGTAAAAAACCTAAAAATTCAAATTCCTTTGTACTTATCCCAGAAACAATTAAAGCATTTATCATTGCACAAGCTCCTGGTACTGGAACTATTTTTATATTTTCTTCTATACATTTTCTTATAATCTCTTCTCCAGGATCAGAAATACCTGGAGTACCAGCATCTGAAACTAATGCTACATCTTTACCTTTTTTTAATTCTTTAATTAAACATTCTGTCTTTATTTCCTCATTATGCCTATGGTAACTTATTAGTTGCTTTGAAATTTGTAAATGATTTAATAGTTTTAATGTTTGTCTCGTATCTTCAGCTGCTATTAAATCTGCACTTTCTAATATTCTAATTGCTCTTAATGTAATATCTTCTAAATTTCCTATTGGTGTTGCTACAATATATAAAATTCCTTTTTCATCCATTTTCTATTCCTCTTTTTTAATTATCTATTTTATTTATTTTTTTATAATTTATTATTTATTTTTATTGCAATTTATTTTTTATAATTTTATTTTTAAAAAATTGTGTTTTCTCAATTTTTCTATTTTTTTCGATTTTATTCTAATTTATTCTATTTTTTTATATTTATTAAATTAATTATTTATTAATTTATTTTCAAAAATTTGTATTTTCTCAATTTTTCTATTTTTTTCGATTTTATTCTAATTTATTTTATTTTTTACATTTTTACTTATTATATATTTTTTTTATTTCTTCACTATAATTTTTATTTTCATCATAAATATATAAATTTTTTTCAATTTTTAAAAATGGTCTTGCATTTTTTATTCCTTTTACTAATACCAGATTTGCTGGTTGATTTTTATCAGAATAAACAAACCTTAATTGTTTAGGTTCTATTTTATAATTCCTCATTATACTTATAATATCCACCAGTCTGTCTGGTCTATGTACCATATAAAATTCTCCTTTGTCCTTTAACATATCTTTTGCTATTTTTATAAAATCTTCTAAAGTAGCTGTAACTTCGTGCCTAGATATTATCTTCTTATTATTTTCATTTAATATACCTGTATTTTTCTTTTTATATGGTGGATTAGTTATTACCACATCAAAAGTATTTTTATTAAATATTTTATTTAATTCTAAAATATTTGCATTAATAACTTCAAATTTATCATTTAAATTATTTAATTCTATACTTCTTTTTGCCATTTCATAAACTTCTTCTTGTATTTCTACTCCAACCACCTTTTTTAGTTGCGTTTTTGCACACAATAGTATAGGTATGATTCCTGTACCAGTTCCTAAATCCAATACTTTAGATTGTTTTTTTATATTTCCTGCAAAATTAGAAAGTAATACACTATCAATCCCAAAACAAAAACCTTCAGTATTTTGAATTATTTTTAAATTATTTATTTCTAAATCATCTATTCTTTCATTATCTTTTAATTCTACTTCCATAAATTCTCCATATTAAATAACAAAATATAATTTTTAGTATTTATTAATAGTATAAAATCTATTGCCTTATTTTGTCAATATTATTTTTTACATATTATTTTTTACATAACCAATTTTAAATTTTTTTCATATAATATATAAATACTCTATTATTAAATGGAAAGGATGATAATATGCCTAGAAAATTAAATTCACCTAAAAATAAACCTAAAAATTTTACAGAAAAATTTAAATGTTGCAAAAAAAATACCATATGTTCATTAAATGAAGTAGAATATTTTCTAAATAATTTCAATAATTTTCTTAGATATATAAAATTATATAAAATTTTAAAATAACTTAAAACAACCTATTTTCTAAAATTTTTATCTATAATTATTATCATAATTTTATCTATAATTATTATTATAATTTTTATCTACTAAATGGTTATTTTAAGTTATTTTTTATTACATTATTTATTTTTCTCTCTCATAAGAATCAGCAAATTCTGAATTTTCTTGCCCATTAATCAAAAATTTTATTTTATTAACTTCCGTTAATTCTGTTAAAGTATTTACTATACATTTTATCATAATATCTTTCTCTTCCTTATTATAATTCAAAAATTCGCTTGAAAAATCTAAATATAAACAATCCCCTTCCATATAATATTTTTGAATCTTTGTATTTTCTGGGATTATTTTTTTATTTTTTTCATTTTTAGGACCTTCAATTAATAAATTAACTAATTTTTCATATGGGCTATTTATAATCTCATTAATATCAATTAATCTCGCTTCTGGATTTATTTCATTAGTTTCTTTGTTTGGAAAATATAAACTCACTATTGTTTGTCTTAATTGCTCATTTGTTATTTCTTCTTCTGGAATATATTCCTCAACAGAAGTTTCCTCTTGCTTATCTTTCGCATATTTTATCCCAAAATATCCTCCAACCAAAACAATTATTATCAAAACTAAAAATATTACTATTATTTTTTTATTTTTCATTTTTTACTCACATTCCTTTCTTTGTACAAGTTTATTACTAATATATAATATTAATCATTTTCTAATTTTAGAACTAGGGGACGTTCCTTTAATCCCGAAAATTAGGGACAGTAGGGAAGGACCTTGAGATTGCCATTGGGGACGGGTTATTTTGGCACACTTTATAATATAATCTAATTTAAATTTTATATTAAAGTGTGCCAAAATAACCCGTCCCCAATGGCAATCTCAAGGTCCGTCCCTACTGTCCCTAATTTTCGGGATTAAAGGAACGTCCCCTAATATTTTCCATTTGACAAAATGCTGTTTTCCGTATAAAATTAAGGTGTTAGATACTAAAAAATTATGTACAAAAAAGGAGTTTTTGTCATGGATAATATTTTACACGTTGGTCTTGACGTTGGTTCTACAACTGTTAAGATTATAGTTATGGATGATAATAAAAATACTATATATAAAGATTATAGAAGACATTTTTCAGATACTAAAAATACTGTGTGTAATGTTTTGGAAAGCTTACTTAAAATGTATCCTTCTAATTCATTTACACTAGCTCTTACGGGGTCTGGTGCAATGTCTGCTGCTAAATTTTTGGGAGTTGATTTTATTCAAGAGGTTGTTTCTTGTAAACGCGCTGTTGAAAAGTATATTCCTAAAACTGATGTTGTTATTGAGTTAGGTGGAGAAGATGCTAAAATAATTTATTTTGATCAATCTATTGAGCAACGTATGAATGGTACATGCGCTGGTGGAACAGGTGCATTTCTAGATCAAATGGCCTCTTTATTACATACAGATACAGCTGGTCTTAATGAGCTTGCAAAAAATTATAATACAATTTATCCAATTGCTTCACGTTGTGGCGTTTTTGCTAAAACTGACATTCAACCTTTAATTAATGAAGGAGCAGCTAAAGAAGACATTTCTGCTTCTATTTTTCAAGCAGTTGTTAATCAAACTATTAGCGGTTTAGCTTGCGGACGTCCTATTAGAGGACATGTAGCTTTTCTTGGAGGTCCATTAAATTATTTATCTGAACTAAGAACAAGATTTATTGAAACATTACATTTAAAAGATGATGAAATTATTGTACCTGAGGAAGCTCATCTTTTAGTTGCAAAAGGTGCAGCTCTAGATTCTTTTGATACAGAAGTAATTACAACAACTGAATTAGAACAAAAAATAGAAAATCTAAGAAATTCACATGATAATACATCACATCCCCTAGATCCTCTATTTAAAACAAAAGACGAATATGAAAGATTTAAACAAAGACACAATAAAGCCAAAGTGGAAAGAGCAAACATAGAAAATTATTCAGGAGATTGCTATTTAGGTATTGATGCTGGTTCTACTACAACTAAAATCGTTTTAATTGATAAAAATGGAAAATTGCTTTATTCTTTATACGGAAGTAATGAAGGTAATCCTTTAAAAAGTGTTATGGCAATGTTAAAAGAGTTATATAAAATTTTACCTGAAAAAGCTACTTTAAGATACAGTGGAGTAACAGGTTATGGAGAAAAGCTAATTCAAACAGCCCTAAATGTTGATTTAAATGAAATAGAAACTATTGCACATTATACAGCTGCTAAAACTTTTGAACCAGATGTTACAAGTATTGTTGACATTGGTGGTCAAGACATGAAATATATCAGAATGAAAAATGGTTCTATAGACAATATAATGCTAAATGAAGCTTGTTCTTCTGGTTGCGGTTCTTTTATAGAAACATTTGCTAAAAGTTTAAATTTGGATATTTCTGAATTCGTAAAAGAAGCAATAAATGCTAAACTTCCAGTAGACTTAGGTTCAAGATGTACTGTATTTATGAATTCAAAAATAAAACAGGCACAAAAAGAAGGATATTCAGTTGGAGATATTTCTAGCGGTCTTTCATATTCTGTTATTAAAAACGCTATACAAAAAGTTATGAAAGTTAGAGATGTTGAAACTTTAGGCGATCATATTGTAGTTCAAGGTGGTACATTCTATAATGACGCCGTTTTAAGGGCTTTTGAATTAATAGTTGGTAAAAATGTAATAAGACCCGATATATCTGGTCTTATGGGTGCGTATGGAATGGCTCTTTTATCAAAAGAACAATATGAAGCAAATCTTGATATGGAACATGTTTCTACAATTTTAAGAACTGACGAAATTGATAAATTAGAAATTAAAGTTACACATACTCGTTGTAATAGATGTGAAAACCACTGTAAATTGACAATAAATAAATTTAGTAATGGTCAAATACATGTATCTGGTAATCGTTGTGAAAAAGGTGCAGGAATTGTTACTAAATCTGAACCATTACCAAATTTAGTACAATACAAATTTGAAAGAATATTTAATTATAAACCACTAGAAGAAAAAGATGCACCAAGAGGAACTATAGGAATACCTAGAGTTTTAAATATGTATGAAGATTATCCATTTTGGTTTACATTCTTAACAAGTCTAGGATTTAGAGTTATACTTTCTGAAAAAAGTACTCGAGCAACATATGAAAAAGGTATGGAATCAATGCCATCAGAATCTGTTTGTTATCCTGCTAAACTTTCACATGGACATATTGAAAGTTTACTACAGCAAGGAATTAAAACTATTTTTTATCCATGTATGCCATATTCAAGAAAAGAATATGAGAAAGCAGATAACCACTATAATTGTCCTATTGTAATATCATATTCTGAGGTTCTAAAAAATAATGTAGAAGGATTAAAAAATCCAGAAATTAAATTTATAAATCCCTTCTTACCTTTTGATAAGAAAAACCTTGTAAAAAAAGTTTTAGAATTAGACGAATTTAAACAATATAAATTTACAAAATCAGAATTAAATACGGCTGTAGATAAGGCAGAAGCAGAATATCAAAATTGTAAAAAAGATATAAGACAAAAAGGTGAAGAAACAGTTAAATATATTGAAGAACACAATTTAAAAGGAATTGTATTAGCCGGAAGACCTTATCATATTGACCCAGAAATTAATCATGGTATAGACACATTAATTACATCTTTAGGATTATGTGTATTAACAGAAGACAGTGTATCTGATAAAACAGAAGCAAAAAGACCTTTAAGAGTTGTTGACCAATGGGTATATCATGCAAGATTATATGCAGCAGCTGATTTTGTTGGAAAACATGATAATTTAGAATTAGTACAATTAAATTCTTTTGGTTGTGGTGTGGACGCAGTAACAACTGATCAAGTTGAAGAAATATTATCAAGCTACAATAAAATGTACACATTAATAAAAATAGATGAAGTAAATAATTTAGGAGCAGTAAGAATTCGTATTCGTTCATTACTTGCTAGTATGAAGAAAAGAGAAAAAGAAAAACTACAAGAAAAAGCTGACGGAGACTACGGAATCAACAAAAAAATATTCACAAAGGAAATGCGTAAAGATTATACAATTCTATGTCCTCAAATGGCTCCTATACACTTTGATTTATTAGAAAGTGCAGTAAAATCTTGTGGATATAATATAAAACTATTAAAAGATTGTACTCAAAAAACAGTTGAAACTGGCTTAAAATACGTAAATAATGACGCATGTTATCCATCAATTTTAGTAACCGGTCAAATGATTGAAGCTCTTCAATCTGGAAAATATGACTTAAATAAAACAGCTTTAATTATGTCTCAAACAGGTGGTGGATGTAGGGCTACAAATTATATAGGATTTATACGAAAAGCTCTAAAAGACGCAGGATTTGCAAATATACCTGTAATCTCATTTAATATAGTTGGTATGGAAAAAATGCCTGGATTTAAACTTACAGTTCCTTTAATTGAAAGACTATTAAAAACTGTAATATATGGAGATCTATTACAAAAAATGTTAACTAGAAATAGAGCTTATGAAGTTAATAAAGGTGAAACTCAAAGGCTATTTGATACTTGGATGGAAAAATGTAAAAAATTGCTACAAAAATCTTCTAATAAAGAATTTAAACAAAGTATATATGATATTGTAAATGATTTTGAAAAAATTGAAGTAGATTTCTCTCAAGAAAAACCACGTGTAGGAATAGTTGGAGAAGTATTAATAAAATACCATCCTTTTGGAAATAACTATGTTGCAGATTTATTAGAACAAGAAGGTGCAGAAGTTATATTACCAGACTTTATGGGATTTGTAAAATTCATGGCAACACATAAAATAACATTTAATAATTTATTAAATACAAATAAAACATCTTCTAAATTAATGAAAGTAGCAATAAAATTAATCGATTTATTAGAAAAAGATGTAAAAATTGCATTAGCAAATTCTAAAAAGGGATATTTACAACCATGTGATATCTGGCATTTAGAAAGTAAAGTTAAAGATGTATTATCAATAGGAAATCAAACGGGTGAAGGTTGGTTTTTAACTGCTGAAATGATTGAATATATTGAAAATGATATTCCTAATATTGTATGTGTTCAACCTTTTGCTTGCTTACCTAATCACGTCGTTGGTAAGGGTGTTATTAAAACTATTAGAAGTATATATCCAGATGCAAATATTTCTCCTATTGATTATGATCCAGGTGCTAGCGAAACTAATCAAACTAATAGAATTAAACTATTAATGACTGTTGCTAAGGATAATTTGAAGGAAAAAGAAAAACATATAAAAGCTTTAAAAATGGAAAATACTGATAATAAAAACATTGATAAAAAATCTTCATTGATAAATAATAAAAGTTAATTTTTAAAAATCGTTTTTCAAAAAAATTTTGAAAAACGATTTTGAGTATATCGGAAAGTTTGTGTAAACTTTAAACTTCTTATGATAATTTTTAAAA
>CAMMMI010000022.1 GCA_946497905.1 uncultured Clostridium sp. | reverse complement strand
TGATTTTTATATTATTTTCAGGCTTTGAAAAATTTTTTCATGTCTTTATCCTGTTCCCTGTATTTATTATATTGTTAATTCATTATCATTAATTTGCCCTTTTTGGTTATTTGAATTTTCTGCTATTTTATCTTCTTCTCTATTTTTTTGTTCTGAGTTTATTGTTGTTTTCTTTATTCTAGGACTTTTTGTTGCTACTTTTATATGTTCTAAATTTAAATCTTTTTCTAATTTTTGGATTCTTTTATTTGTTTTTTCCATTTCTTTACTCATTTTTTCATCTATTTCTTTTTCTGATATTTCTTCAACTGGATCTGGAGTCCAAAATTGTTTTATTACATCTATTAATTTTCCCATATATTTTACTTAGAATTAATTCTAAGTTTTCACCTCTCTTATTAAAAAATAACTATATAGTTATTTTACCATAAAAAAGCTTGAAAATCAAGCTTTTTTAGAATTTTATTGTAAACTAACTCAAATGTTGTTATCTATATCTATTTGTATATTTATAACAATAGGTTATATTTTTAATTTGAAATTTAATTCTCCTATTTCTTCAGTAGGAATATATCCTGGTTTTGCATTTATTACATCTGGAATTCTATTTACTACACTTGCACATGTTAATTCTACTGTTGATGGTCTATTTATTACAAGTGTTGTATTTGGCTCTCCTTCTATTGTCCATTCGTTCTTATCAAAATCTTCTTTTGAATACACTTTACCTATACATTGTGTTTCTAATGTAATTCCCTCTTCTGTTTGAGTTGTTACTATAGCACTCATTCCTGTTGTATCTCCTGCCTTTACTGTCATTCCTAATGTTTGTGAATAGATATCTTCTTTATATGTTTGTGGTACTGTTTTTTGTGTTTGTGATTTTACCGTTAATCCTAATTTTGCACATAACCAGCCATTTACATTCCACATATATGATGGTAAATATTCTCCTTTATTTATTATAGCTTGTCTTTCTTCATCTGATATTTTATCCACTGATGCCACTTCTTTATCAAATTGTTCTAGTGTTAAACCTGCACCATGTGCTTTTGCTAATGCTATTCCATAATCTTCTACATTATAGCTTGAACTACCTTTTATTTTTTTGATTGTTTGAGTTGAACCTGCAATGCTAGATACAAGTTGTCCCCAATATATATCTTGATATCCACTTCCTGTTATTGTACAATTATTTTGTTTTGCTATTTCATCAATTTTCTTTGTTGCCACAGGATTTGAATTCATTGGATAAAATGCCTCTTCACATGTAGTTATTGCATTTACTCCTAATTTTGCACATAACATTAGTGCTTCTTCTACATCACTTAATAAACTCATAGTAGTTACTATTACTACATCTGGCTTAGTTTCTGTAATCAATTTTTCTGCATTTTCCACTGATGTAACTGTTACTCCTTTATTTTCTACTCCCATAATTTCTCCAATATCTTTTCCTATAACATCTGGATTAACATCTATAGCTCCTACTATTTCTCCACCTTTTTCGTAAACATATCTCATTGTATAAACACTCATTTTTCCTGTACCATATTGGATTACTTTTGTTTTTTTATCCATAAATATACCTCCTTTAATATATAGATTATACACTTAATTATTTAATTTATTCAATTATTTCGTAAAAACTGTGCCAAAATAGCCCGTCCCCTTTGGCAATTTTTCTACCTTAAATATTCTGACAGTATATTTGCACATCTTTTTGATGCTAATTTTATATTCTCATCAAATGTTCTTGCATTTTCGTTATTTGGTATATCTGAAACTGTTTTTATTGCTATAAATGGTATATTTTCTAAATAACTTACTTGTGCTATTGCTCCACATTCCATATCTACAACATCTGCATTAAACTTTCCATTTATTTTTTCCTTCATCCAAGGTTCAGTACAGAATATATCTCCAGTAGCTACAATTCCTACCTTGATTTTATAACTTCTTTCTGGAATACTTTTTATTACTTCTTCAAATTCGTCTATTAGACCTCTATCACATATAATTTTATCTCCTACTCCTGTTATATATCCTTTGCTATGACCAAAAGCTGTGATGTCAAAATCATGTTGCACTACGTGTTTTGCTATTACTACATCTCCTATATCTAAAAATAATTGTATTGCTCCTGCTACACCTATGTTCATTATACAACTTATATCAAATTTATTAATTAATACTTGCGTTGTTCTTGCTGCATTTACTTTTCCTACGCCACATGTAACTAATATTACATTTCTATTTTGTATTTTTCCTATAATAAATCTTAAACCTGAACTCTCTTTTATTTCAATATCTTCCATTAAATTTTGTATTGCGTCTCTTTCTTCTGCCATTGCTACTACTATACCTATATATTTCATAAACATCACCTCTTTTTTAATGCATTATATAATATTATTTTATGTTTTTCAATAATTTATATTTTTTAATTCATATTTTATTTGCAATACACAATTGCATTTTCTATAATTTAAAAAGACTTTTAAATTTGTTGTATTTTTTCTAAATTTAAAAGCCTTTTTTATTAATTATTACTCTCTCCTCTTCCTTCTGGAAGTGCTGAATAATCCAATACTACTCTAATTTTTGTTATATATCTTAAAGTTCTTACAAATTTGCTATTTTTTATTCTTTGCCATAGACTTGGTTTAGCTTCAAAAGTTGTTTCTTGTACATATTCTTCTTGTTGTGTTTCTTCTACATTTTGAACTTGAGGTTGTACTTCTTCTACAGGTTGATTATTTGTTTCTTCTACTGGTACTGGTATAGATTTTAACGCGTCTGCAACTTCTATTCCTATATAGCTTAAAGCTTTTGATCTATCTTCGATTCTTTCCATATCTATTTCTATATGTAAATTTGATTCTAAATTATTAATTCTTGCATTTAATAATTTTTGAGCATCTTTGTATTCTTCTGTATTATTACTTCTTCTTTTTCCTATTATTGTTAATGTTTCTATTATATCTTCTGAAAAATCTTCTTCTGATTTTTTAACTTGATCTTTCCAGTCTTTTTCTTTATTTTCTACTACTTCTAATATTTCTTTTAGTTTTCCAGCTAAAGCAATATTCTCTTCTCTTTGTCTTATTAATTCTTCTATTTTTTTAGTATTTTCCTCAAATTGGTTTGTCGCATACTCAACTAATCCATAAGCTGCTTTATATACACTTACAGGAAAATTTTTCTTTTTTGGATATTCTATTAAATATGATTTTACTGATTCTATTAAATCCTTAAAATATGTATCTTCTTCTAATTGAACTATTTGTTTTTTACTATTTGGATTTATTAATTTTTGTATTTTATCTATATTTGATAATATTTTTTCCTCTGTTATAACCATTCTTACATTTACTATGCCAGATTTAGACATTGTAAATTACCTCCTTTATCTTACGCGTGATTGCTTTTTACTTTTTATTATTACAATTATTATTATACAGTAAACAACAAAAAACTACAAGTAAAACCTTTAATTTTTATTTTATATTTGTGTTACAGAAATATTACAAAATTATTACAAAAAACATTGTTTTTCTTATTTTTTAGCAATTATAAAAGTATTTAATTCAAAAATTTTAAATATTTTTAAAATTTCTATTAAATACTTCTATATTTTAATTATTACATTACTGTTTTTATTTCTTCAAATCTTTTTATTTTTTGAGTAGTTGTTTTTATTAATTCTTTATCAGTAACAATTATATCCCTGATATATTTATATGCTGGCATTGTTTTGTTTATTTTTTTAATCTCTTTCCATATAAAATCTTTTATTTCTTCTTCATTTTCTAAATTGTACAATTCTTTCATTTGATCTTTATCATAAACAATTTTTGCACATATTTTGTAATCTCCATCATCTTCTGGTCTACCATATATAAAAGACTCTTTTATTCCTTCTATTTTATTTACTAAAAATTCAATTTCTTCTGGGAAAATATTTTTTCCGTTTTTTAATACTATTACAAATTTCTTTCTTCCTGAAATAAATATATATCCATCTTTATCTATTTTTGCTAGATCTCCTGTATGAAACCATCCATCTGGTTCAATAGTTTCTTTTGTAGCTTCTTCATTGTTATAATATCCAAGCATTACTGTATCACCTTTAACCATAAGTTCACCTATTCCGTCCTCATCAGGTTCATCAATTTTTACTTCTAAACTTGGAAATGCTTTTCCTATAGAGCCTAATCTTCTATATTTATCATCTTCTGCTGCTACAACTGGAGAAGTCTCTGTTAGTCCATATCCTTGATACATTGTAAATCCTAATTCATTAAAGCCTTTTTCTGCATCTGGATCTAATGCTGCCCCACCTGCTACAAATAATCTTACTTTTCCTCCTAAATTATCATGTATTTCTTTGAAAAGTTTTTTTCTAATATCAATTCCGAATTTTAATAGAAAATTGCTAATTTTAATTCCTTTTTTTACTGTTTCTAATTTACCTTTTTTCTCTATTCCTTTCATTACTTTTTTATACATTGATTCAAATAATATAGGAACTGATATCATTGCTGTTATTTGATATTCTTTTATATTTTCTGCAATATGTCTAATACCATCACAAAATGCTATAGCTCCACCAATAGATACAGGATATAAAAATCCTACTGTACATTCAAAAGTATGATGTAATGGTAAAAATGATAAAAATCTATCTGTTGTATATAATTTTATTACTGCTGTAATATCTTTTAAATTTGCACATATATTTTTATGTGATAACATTACTGCTTTTGACATTGCTGTTGTTCCAGATGTAAATAACATTATACTCATTTTTTCTGCATCTATTTCTGCATTTAAAAATTCTGTATTTCCTTCTTCTAATAATTTTTTACCTTGTTCTATTAATTCCTTTTGTGAATAAACTCCATTTTCTTCTTTTTCTAAATCCATTGATATAAAATATTTAACATTTGTATTTCCCTGTTCTTTTACTCTATTCATAGTCTCATCATATTTATTAGAATAAAATATTGCTTCTACTTCTGAACGTATCATTAAATTTTCAATTTCATTGCCTGGTAAAGCTCTATCTAGTGGAACTACAATTCCTACTCCTGTTACTGTTGCTAAATAGTCTACTCCCCATTCATATCTATTTTCTGATATTACAGCTATTCTTTTATTTTTTAATCCCATATTAATCAATTTAGTTCCTAGTGCATTAATATCATCTCTAAATTCTTTGTGTGTTATATTTCTAAATTTTCCTTCTTCTTCAGTCCTAAAAATATATGCTGGTAAATCTCCATATTTTTCTCCAGTCTTCTTTAACATTTCTTTTAAATCTTTATATCCCTCATTTTTATATATTTGCTCTCTCATGCTTTTTTCCCCTCTATTATTAATTTATTTTTAAACCTTTTATTATTGTATTTTCAAATTCTTTATATAAATCCATTATTTTTATTTCTTTTCCTGTTCTTAATTTATATGCTAAACTAGTTGCAATCAAACCATAAATTTCTGAAGCAATTATCTCTGGTTCACCTTTTATGATTTCATTTTTTTGTATTCCTTCTTCTACTATTTGTTCAATTTTATTAATATATTCTGATATGAGTTTTTGGCATTTTTGATTTCTTGATTCATTCCCCCAAAATTGACTTAATAATATTTTTATTAAGTTTTCATACTTTACTACTACCTTTATTTGAATTAAAATAACTGCTTTTAGTTTATCTATGTGATTTTCAAATTTGGCTGTTTTTATATCTATACTATTTTGTAATAATTTTATTCCTTCTTCTACTAAGAAGTTAAAAATCTCCTCTTTACTTGAAAAATGATAATATAACGTTCCTTTAGCCACTCCCACTGTTGCTGTTATCTCTTCAATGCTTGTTGCGTCATATCCTTTTTCTGCAAATAGTTTCATTGAGGTTTCAAAAATTTTCCTTTTTGTTTTATTCATATCTTTTACCTTTCAATAAATAATATGTATTTATTATATATTCTATTTTTTATTATTGCAATAGTTTTTTGATTTTTAAACTGTTTGTTCAAAAATTACCAAATTGGTAATTTTCTTTTTTCGATAAATTCTTAAAAAGTTATTTACTTTTTTATTCAACTAATATAAAATTACAATAGTTGCTAATAAAAATAAATTTATTGGAAATACTAAGAAAAAATTTTTGGAGGAAACTAATGAAAAATAAAAATGAATTGAGTTATAAAGATTTAAAAATAACATGTGATGAAAAAATTTTTAATTTTGAAACAACTGAAGAGTTAGAACCTATACAAAGTGGTATTGGTCAAGATAGAGGTATTAAGGCTTTAGAGTTTGGACTTCAAGTTGATATAAAAGGCTATAATTTATATTTAGAAGGTCCTAGCGGTGTTGGTAAAACAATGTACACAAAGAACTATTTGGAGAAAATTGCTCCTAAAAAGAAAACTCCTTCTGATTGGTGCTATATTTATAATTTTGACAATCCTAATCAACCTATAGCTGTCGGACTACCTGCTGGCCAAGGTAAAGAATTTAAAGAAGCAATGGATGGATTTATTAAAGAAATAAGAAAAGATATTAAAAAGACATTTAATGCCGACGATTTTGAAAAGGAAAAGGCTTTAATTAAACAAGAGTTTGAAGCTAAACGTTCTGCTTTGCTTGAAAAGCTTAATCAGGAAGCTTCTAAATATAATTTTCATGTTAGAACCGCTCAAAATGGTATTTATATGATGCCTATTGTTGATGGTAAACCTGTTGAGGAAGAAGAATTTGATAAATTAGATGATGAGATTAAACAAGATTATGAACAAAAGTCTTTAATTGTTCAAGAACAAATTATGCAAGTTATTGGAAAAATTAAAGAGATTGAAAGAGAGTCTGATAAGAAAATTTCTGAATGGCAGTCTAATATCGCTTTGCTTACTGTTAATGTGCATATTAACTTTTTAAAGTCAAAGTATAAAAGAAATAAGAAAATTAATAAATTCTTAAATGATGTTAAACAAGATGTTTTAAAAAATATTCCTACATTTTTGGAAGATGAAACTAAACAACCTAATCAACCTATGCAAGGTCCAAACATTAGAAAACCTGATCCATGTTTAAATTATAGAGTTAATCTTTTTGTTGATAATTCTGCTCGTAATGGTGCTCCTATTATAATGGATTCAAATTATTCTTATCATAATATTTTTGGTTCATTGGAGTATGAAAATTATTATGGATCTTTAAGAACTGATCATACAATGCTTAAACCTGGTTTGTTACAACAAGCAAATGGTGGTTATATCATTTTTCAAGCAAAAGATTTGCTAGCTAATCCTATGTGTTATGAAGCTTTGAAAAAGGCTTTGAGGGTAAAGGAATTAGGAATTGAAAATACTGCTGATCAACGCTCTTCTATGGTTATGATTTCTTTAAAACCTGAACCTATTCCTCTTAATTTAAAGGTTATTTTGATTGGTAGTGCTAATATTTATCAAACTTTGCTTGCAATGGATTCAGATTTTAAAAAATTATTTAAAATTAAAGTAGAATTTGAAGATGACGCAGAAATAAATCAAGAAAATGTTAATAAATTAGCTAGAATTATACATGGCTTTTGCGAACATGATGAGTTACCACATTTAGATAAAAAGGCTATGTGCAGGTTAGTTGAATATGCTTCTAAACTTGCTGGAAAACATAATAGAATTTCCACACGATTTGATGATTTAATTCAAGTTGCTGGAGAGGCTGCTACTTGGGCTAAGATTTCTAAATCGAAAATTGTAACAGAGGAATTTATTAAAAAAGCTTTAGCGGAAAGAATTGAAAGAATTAAAAAATATGACGCTAGATATTTTGAAATGATAAAGGAAAATTCTCTTTTAATCAATACTTCTGGTTATGAAGTTGGTACATTAAATGGGTTAACTGTAATGTCTATAGGAGATTATACATTTGGTAAACCTGCCAAAATTACTGTTAATACTTATACTGGTAAAAATGGAATTATAAATATAGAAAGAGAAGTTGAGATTTCTGGACCTTCTCATTCTAAAGGTGTATTAATTCTTAGTGGTTATTTAGGTGAAATGTTTGCTCAAGATATACCTTTGTGTTTGACTGCTAGTATTTGTTTTGAACAATTATATAATGGTGTAGATGGTGATAGTGCTTCTAGTACAGAATTGTATGGTCTACTTTCTAGTCTTTCTGGAATACCTATTAATCAATCTATTGCTGTTACTGGATCTGTTAATCAAAAAGGTCAAATACAACCTATTGGTGGTGTTAATGAGAAGATTGAAGGATTTTTCCAAATTTGTAAGATGAGAGGTTTGGACGGTTCTCATGGTGTTATGATTCCTATTCAAAATGTTGATAATTTACAATTATCAGATGAAGTTGTAGAAGCTGTAAAAAATAAACAATTCCATATTTACTCTGTCTCTACAATTGAAGAAGGAATCGAGGTTTTAACTGGTGTTCCAGCTGGTAAGAAAGATAAAAATGGTAAATTCCCTGCTGGTACTATAAATTATCTAGTCTATGAAAAACTTAAAAAATATGCTGAATTAAGCGAAAAAATTAAATAGATTTTATATTTAATTTAGATATATAAAGGTTGGAAAAAATCAAATTTTGGCTAAGCAAAATTTGATTTTTTCCAACCAGATTTGCATCTTATTTTTTTACTTTAAAATATATTTTCTATTATTACAGCATATTTTTTCTCTATATGTTTTAAAATAAATTCTGTTTCTTGTATATTGCTTCTTACTTCTTCTAGATTATCTGCTTCAATATATCCATTTATCGCTGTTAATTTTGTTTCGACTTTTTCTAATTCGTCATGTTCAATAAAAAATGATAAATTTTTATATCTTTCATCCCAATTATTTTTTAATTCATTCATTTGACTAACAATAATATCATTTTCACTTGTTTGAATTTTTTCTTCTAATTCTTTTAATTGATCATTTAAATTTGTTACCGATTGTGTCGTATATTTTTGAGTTATATAATTTCCCAAAAATATCATTAAAATTATTACTATACAAATTATAATTTCTTTCCACATTTTCTTTTACTCCTCTTTTTTCTGGCAAAAAATTTGACCTTTTCCATCTAATGTAACAATTAATGCTTCTTCTGGCTTTATACCAAATTTTTTGACTTGCTTTTCTAACCATATATAATTTTTTCCTATTGCTTTTAAATTTTTTTCCATTATTTTTCCATCTATAATTAAATCATATGGTATTCCTTCATATTCTGGCATTATGTTAAAATCTGCTGGAATAGTAGTTCTTTTATCTGGTTTTTGGATAACTGTAACATCTCCACTTGTTTCTAAAATGGCATATTCTACATCTCCTAGATTTACTACTCCATTACCTCTTAGTTTTTCTTGTAATTCATTGATAGTAAATCTTTCCTTCTTTAATGCTTTTTCATCTATTTTTCCTCTATATACTAGTATCTGTGGTTTTCCACAAATTATTTCTCTTATTTTTGTACTTTTTAAATTTATAATTGATATTATTAAATGCATAAATAAAAGACCTAATATCGGTATTATTCCATTAAATATTGGTATTCCTATTTCTGTCATGGGTATTGTTGCTAAGTCTGCAATCATTATTGATATTGCTAACTCAAATGGCTGTAATTGTCCTATTTCCCTTTTTCCCATTAGCCTCATTACTATTAGAACTATTATATATAAAATTATTGATCTTAAAAAAGTTATTAACATTTTTACCTCTTATTTTTTTGTTTTTCTTTATTTTTAACAAATTTTAACTTTTATATACCATTTTTTTTGAATAATCTATTTTTTTTTGTTAATAATAAAATTAGAACCTTTTGAAAAAATACATTATGAATTTTAAAACTAAGGAGGTTAAGGTTTATGTCAGAAGCTCAAGGTACTCATTCAAAATCAGGTACTTCTACAGTATGGCAAATAATTGGTAGATTAATTGCTTCTGCTGTAGTATTAGCTATAACTGCATTCTTTACACCAGGTTTTACAATTAACAGTATTTGGACTTTATTAATAGCTGCTGTTGTTTTATCTGTAATAGATTATTTAATTGTTAAAATTACAGGTTTACATGCAAGTCCTTTTGGTAAAGGTTTTATAGGATTTGCGTTGGCTGCTGTTGTTTTATATGTAACTCAATTTTTTGTAGCTGGATATTCAATTTCTTGGATGGCTGCAATTATAGGTGCTTTAATTTATGGTGTAGTAGACTATTTCTTGCCTGGAAATAGTGAAATGTAGTGTTTTATGAACTTATGCAATAGTTCATAAAATAAAAATAGAAGAAAACCATCTGGCTTTCTTCTATTTTTATTTATAATTTATTTTGTCTAAATAATTAATATTATTTCATGTTTTTTATCTATTTATTTTATTATCCATCCACTTTCTGAACTACCTTCTAATTGTATATCAGATTGCAAAATAAAGACAATAAAAAACTTTCCCAATATTTTAAAAGAAACAGACTAAAGAAAAATAAAGCAAATGAAAAAAGGTAAAATTACTGAAAATGAAGTTTATGATTAGATTCTGAAAAATATGCATTAGAAATAAAAAAGCAGTTACTAATATTTCTAAAAGTAATTGCTTTTTATTCATCTTCAAACTCAACATCTTTAAATAATGAATCTTTGAAAAAATCTGTTAATTCAATATTAAATCCTTCACATATGTGTAATATAGTGGCCAATTTTGGACTTTTACTTTTTCCATAAAATATACTAAAAATTGTAGAATATGATAATCCAGAATTAGTTGCCAATTTATTTAATGTTATATTTTGTTCTTTACAAAGATTTATAATTCTCTTTTGAACAGCCTCTGAAAGTTGCATAAATTCACCTCTTTTAACATAAAAATTATATCAAAAGTGAGGTGTAAATATTTGCGACTAATCGCAATTTTGTTGTTGACTTTTTGATTTTGGTATAATATAATTATTACGAATGGTCGCAAACGCAAAATCATAATACTTCATTTTACAAACTTATTAATAAAAATTTTTCATATAAAAAGGACAACATCAACAAAAGTAATATAATTCTAATAAGAAATTGACAAAATAATATAAGAAAAATAAGTAAATTTTGGAATGAAGTAATAAAAATAATAGAAAATACGAATAATAGTTTAGAAGAAAAATCGAAAGAATATTTAGGCAAAAATGTAAATATAACTCAAGATTGATTTTAAAAAAATAGTTATTCAATACATAAATTAAATTATCATATTGAATATGAGATTTTGAATATTACAGATAAAGAAAGTAAAAATTATCTAAAGATAAACTTGAATCAAATATATAAGATAGAAATCAATGAAAAGGATATTAAATTATACTTAGATAATGATACAATAATTTGTCTTGGTATTAAAAAGCGAATTAAATATGCACCTATTTTCGCTCGCAAATATTCTTTCTGTATGATAATATAATTTCAGAAAATCAAAAGAAAAAAATGAAAGGAATGGATTTGATTATGAAAAATTTAAACGAAGAATTAAAATATAGTAAAAAAGGTATTACTCTTATTTCTCTTGTCGTTACAATAATTGTTTTGTTAATATTAGCAGGAGTAACGATTGCAACGTTGACTGGAGATAATGGAATATTAAATAAGGCAACAGAAGCAAAAAATAAAACGGAAGAATCACAAGAAAAAGAATCTTTGGAGTTAGCTATTACATCAAGTCAAATGGAAGATGTTAATACATTAAAAATAAGTAAAGAAAATTTAGAAAATGCTATAAAACAACAATTTGGAGATAATAAAGATTTTACAGTTACAGATAATAATGATGGAAGTTTTTTAGTAAATATGAATGATACTCAAAGAATGTATTATTTAGATGAAAGTGGAAAAATAATAGATAAAAATAAGATGTTAAAAATAAGTACCGCAGATGAATTAAAAGCTTTTAGAGATGATGTAAATAGTGGAAATACTTATGAAGGTTGGTATATATATTTGGCAAATGATATAACATTCGATAATTTAGAGAATACAGAAAATTGGAATCCAATAGGAAATCTTATTGACTATAATTCAAATCCATATGATGATATAAATATGAGATTTAAAGGAATTTTTGATGGATGTAATTACGAAATAAATGGTATATATATTCAAACCAGTAATAAAGTTCAAGGATTATTTGGTTTAGTAGATAACGGAACTATAAAAAATTTAATAATAGGAGAAAATAGTTCTATTAATGGAGGTAATGCCACTGGAAGTATAGTAGGATATCTATATAACGGAAGCACTATTAGTAATTGTTCGAATAAAAGTAATGTTTCAGGAAGTTTTGTAGGAGGAATTGTTGGTTGTGTATATACTAATTCTAAAGTAATAAATTCATATAATCTAGGAACATTAAAAGGAGACATTAATTCTGGTGGAATAAGTGGGATATTAACTACTAATTCCATTATACAAAATTGTTATAATTGTGGGAATATAACTATAGTAAATGGCGGAGTTGGAGGAATTGCTGGAGAAAATAATAAAAATTCTATAATTGAAAAATGCTATAATAATGGAATTGTTTCTGGAACATCATTCTGCGGGGGAGTCGTTGGGCGCAACTTTGATAATTCTACTGTTAGATTATGTTATAACACAAAAAACATAATAGGAACATCAAATGATATAAGAGGCATCGTTGGTGTAAATTATACCAATTCAATACTAACAAATTGTTACAATATTGGAGAAATACAAGCAAGTGGCAATAGAATAGGTGGAGTTACTGGATATAATCAAGGTGGAGAGGTTTCTAATTGCTACAATATTGCCCAAATAACAACTACCGATGCTACAAATGTAGGTGGAGTTATTGGTTTCATAATAAATAATTCAATAGAAAAAAATAATTATTTCTTAGAAAATATAGTTAATAATGGAAACGGCAGTATTATTGAGGGAATAGAAAGTAAAACGTCAGTCGAGATGAAATCATTAGCAATAGTATTAGGAACAGCCTTTAAAAATGACACTAATATCATAAATGATGGATACCCAATATTAAATTGGCAATGATAACAAAGCTTTTAGGCAGGTTTTCCTGCCTTTTTATATTTCTAAATCCCACTCTTTTTCTCTTTCTTCGTGTTTAATTTGTTTTTCTGGATCTATAAGAGTATTCGTTTCTTTTTGAAAATCTCTAATTAAATTATCTTCTTCAGCAATATCAAATTTTTTACAAATCCAAATAATAAATTTTTCTAGCGTATCCCAAAACTTATTTATTATTTTGTGTAAATGGTTATTCTCTTTTTCTAACTTGTGAATTTTGTTGTGATATTTATGCTCTAATTCAAAAGATTTTTCTTTGTATTCTTCCTCAAGTTCGTCTTTTCTATTGTTAAAATCAAAGTCTAAATTATTACTTTTCTTTTTATATTCTTTTTCTAAATGTTTTACTGTATTGTGTAGTTCTTCATTATCAGCAAGTATTTTATCTCTATATCAATATATCCTTTTTTCTTTAATGAATTTACTAGTTTTTAAACTTGTGTAATTGATATATTTAGCAATTCACTTATATTACTATTAGTGTAATAGCAATAATTATTTTCTTTACTTAAAAATAATAGAATAAATATGTCTTTCTTTATCACTTAAATTTGTATCTGTTAATATTTCTATTGGAATCCATAAACCTTTTAAATTTAGATTTGACATTTGCCCTCTCCTCCTCTCTTGTTTCGCTTTATTTTGGCTTTTGTGCCTTTTTTTATTATGGAATCATATAGTTTTATATCTTAAAAATGTAGATAAAAAATTTCCACAAATAAGCCTTAGACTTATTTCTAAATCTAAAGCTTTTTACTTTTCTAAATTTTTGCGACAGTGTCGCAAAAATTCCAGACGCGTCTGGAATTTTTGATTTATTATTTATTTTCATCATTTGTTTCTTTTTCATTTTCTTTTATAACTTGTTCTACTTGTGCAATTAATTCTTCTTGTTTTGGTATATAATATGTATATTTTGATGCAAATAAATTATTGTTTAATCCTCCCATACTATATTCTGCAACGACATTGTCTTTTTCTGCACAAAGTATTATTCCAATAGGTTTATTATCCCCTTCATCATTTACTTCTTCTTCATAATAATTTAAGTACATATTCATTTGTCCGAAATTTTCTGGTTTCAAGTTTCCCATTTTTAAATCTATTAACACATATGCTTTCAAAATTTTATTGTAGAATACCATGTCCACATAGTAATGCACATTTCCAAGTGTAACCCTTTGTTGTGAACCCACAAACATAAATCCTTTTCCCAATTCTAACAAAAAATTTTCAATATGCTTAATTAATTTATATTCTAAATCTTTTTCTAATAATGGCTTTTTCTCTGGAACTCCTAAAAATTCAAAAACAAATGGATCTTTTATCATATCTTCTGGTGAATTTAATATTTGTCCCTCTTTTGCTAATTGTAAAACCTTTTCTTTATTCACTTTTCCATCTGATAATAATAATCTTTCAAATAGTGATGTTTCTATTTGTCTCTGTAACTCTCTAACTGACCATTTACTAATAATAGTTTCTTTTTCATAAAAATTTCTTTTATTTTCATCTTTAATAGCTATTAACTCACAATAATGCGACCATCCCAAAATTCCAGACGTGTCTGGAATTTTCGAATAAACTAGATAAAATCTTCTCATATTGAATAAGTTACTTTTTGAAAAACCTTTACCAATATCCTTTGTTAATTTTTTTGAAACATTTAATAATATTGCTTTTCCATATTCTGCCTTTATTTTTCCAGATTGCTCTTTTTCAATTATAGTTCTTCCTATATTCCAATATGTATCTACCAGTGTCCCGTTTACTTCTTTAGATATTTTGTTTCTTGCCTCTAATACTAACTTTTTTATTTCTTCTGCCAACTCATTAGAAATTGCTTCTTTATCTATTAATTGTTTTTCCATAATTTACCTTCTTTCTAATTTTGCAACCACTGTTGCTAAATTTAATTATCCTTTATTAATTGGCATTATATCACTTATTTTCAAATTTTTCATTACAAATTCAAAAAAAGAGATGAACTTGTATTTATTTTTTACAATTCATCTTTCAAATATGTGAAAATTTTATAATTCCTAAATTGTTGTTAAGAGGAAACCTTTGCTATTACTACATTTTAATTTTTCGTCATAAGAGAATAAAATCATTATTACCAGTGCTATTAATGTTATTCCTTTTTCATATTTTTGTAATTTTTTCATTATTTTCCTCTTTCTTTTGTATATTTTTATTATTCCTTTTTCTTTTTAAATTATAAAAAAACATTATTTTTTTATCAATATAATTTTTATAATTCATTATTTTATTTAATAAATATTTTACATAATTTTGTAAATAATATACTCTTTCGTTTTTTCCTTTATTCTAATCTTATTATTATATTTTCAATTTTTTTAATACTAAAAAAACATATTCACAAAATATTAACTAATAGATTTTTATGTATCGTCCCTTTTATCTACTATCTCATTTTGATTTTTATATATACTATTTTCTTTTATAACACCTCGTACAGAAGATAATGGATAAATATTAGTATTTCTACCTATCACACTTCCTGGATTTAAAATACTTCCACAACCTACTTCTACATTATCTCCTACCATTGCACCTACTTTTTTTAATCCTGTTTCTATTTTTTCATTATTATTTTTTATCTCTACTAATTTTTTGTCTGATTTAACATTAGAAGTTATAGAACCAGCTCCCATATGTGATTTATATCCTAAAATTGAATCTCCTACATAATTATAATGTGGCACTTGTACTTTATTAAATAAAATTACATTTTTTAATTCTGTTGAGTTTCCAACTACTGCTCCCTCTCCTATAATTGCACTACCTCTAATAAAAGCACAATGTCTTATTTCTGCATTTTCTCCAATTATTACTGGTCCATTTATATATGCTGTTTTTGCAACTTTTGCTGTTTTTGCTATCCATATATTTTCTTCTATTTCATCATATTTATTTTTATCTAATTTTCTTCCTATTTCTATTATGTATTCTTTTATTTGTGGTAATACCTCCCATGGATATGTAGCTTTTTGTAATAATTCTTTTGCTATTGTTTCATCTAAATTGTATAAATTTGTTATTTTACATTCTTCCATAAAAATTTCCTCCTTATTAGTGGACAGACTATTTTGACAGATTGCCAAATTGCCAAAGGGGACGGGCTATTTTGGCACACTTTAATTTAATAAATGTAAGAAAGTTGATTTAAAAATTAATAGGATGTGCCAAAATAGCCCGTCCCCTTTGGCAATTTTCGGGATTAAAGGAACGTCCTCTATAATTGCCTGTTCCAATATTTTTCGTATAATTCTTTTGCTGTTCTTGGGCTATCTACCCCTTCTTTATTTTTTACTGGTGCAAAGTCATCTTCTCTTTTTCCTCTTAATATAGCAATATCATCGAAAAATTCAAATGCATCAAATATAAATGATTCAAATTTATATGAATTTGGCTCTTTGGGTATTATCTCTTTTCCCTCTTCATCTATGTATGAATTTTTTTTATGTGCTGGATGATACATTAATGTTTCTTTACTTATTTTTTCTATTGCGTCAATACTATATAGATTACACATTATATGTGCTTCGCCATATTTTAATTCACCATTGCTATCAATTTCTTCTGCCATTTTTTCTGGTAGTTCTGTATATTCTATAACTTTAGGGTGACCATTCATTTTCCCAAAAACTCCTACTTTTTCTTGAGGGTTTGCTTTTACTATTGATTTAGAAGCTATTTCTACTCCTTGTTTTATAGCTAATCCTAATAGTGTTACATCAGCCATTTTTAATAAAGCATTATCTACTCCCCCTATGAATATCCATTTAATTCCTCTTTCTTTCATATCTGAAAGACATCCACTTGCTCTTAGTGAAAAATATGTACCACCATTTCCGTCTGATGCTTCTTTAATTTTCATGTTTTTACCTATTAATATTTTTCCTTCTTCATCTACTAATGGTAATTCTCCTTGTGTAAATATTATTACATTATTTTTGTCATATCCAAAGTAATTATTTTTTTCTAAAAATTCTACTGTTTCTTTATTGTTTTCTTTACTTGTCATTATGTACCAAGGAATTATAGTATTATATTTTTTATTTGCTTCTTTTAGATTTTCACATAATATTTCAAAAAGATATTTTCCTTTTCCATATACATCTAATTTAAAAGTTCCTTTTGGCCCTGAATGTCCTAAACGTGTTCCTTGCCCTCCTGCCATTGTTACTACTGCATATTGTCCATTTCTTATTATGTTTTCTCCTAAACTGTCTAATTCTTCTTTTTCATTTTTAGCTAATTTATTTTTATCACAATATTTTAATGGTTCTATTTTGTTTTCTTTTAGCTCTATTGTCTTTTTTGTATTATCATATAATTCTTTCATTTGTTGAAAGTCTATATTGTTTATTTGTTCTAATAATTCTTCTTTTTCTTGTTCATTTAATTTTTCTAATAATTTTATTATATGTTCTTGACTATATAATTTTAGAATATCTATAGTGTCTTGTAATTTATCCATTTATGTTCGCCCCTTTTTGTTCTATTAATATATTATATGATTCTTACTTAATATTGTCATTTTAACACACATGAATTTTTTTATCAAGTTTTTTATTTTTGAACATTTACCAATTTACAATATTGCATTACAATCCACAGCTATATCGTACATAGTACACCAACAAATATAGTATTTTGAATGTGATAGAAATAATTTTAGAAATTCTTTATTAATTTTTTGGGTAATGTTCACGTCGAGCGAAGTGAGGAGTTTCCTAATATATAACAAAACAATATATTGCTAATAATTTTTTAAAACTTGTCATATTCTCGAAAAAACTCAATATATATTAACTAAAGTAATTTTGTACAAACATTTTCTTTAAGATTAAGGAGGTATATAGATGGAAAATACAAGGTTGTATCAAGACATTGCAAAAAGAACTGATGGTGATATTTATGTAGGAGTTGTTGGACCTGTAAGGACTGGTAAATCTACTTTTATAAAAAAATTCATGGATTTATTGGTTCTTCCTAATATTGATAATGAATACAAAAAAGAACGTGCAAAAGATGAGCTTCCACAAAGTGCTGGTGGAAAAACAATAATGACAACAGAGCCAAAATTTGTTCCAAATGAGGCCATTGAGATTACTTTAGACAATAACCTAAAATTTAAAACTAGATTAGTCGATTGTGTAGGTTATTTAGTAGATAATGCTATTGGGTATTTAGAAGATGATATGCCAAGAATGGTTAAAACTCCTTGGTCTGAAGAAGAAATACCTTTTGAAACAGCTGCCGAGATTGGAACTAAAAAGGTAATTGAAGAACATTCGACTATAGGCGTTATAGTTACTACAGATGGCAGTATTACTGATATCCCTAGAGAAGACTATATCAAAGCTGAAGAAAGAGTAGTAAATGAGTTAAAAGCTTTAAATAAACCTTTTATCATAATTTTAAACTCTAATGACCCTAATTCTGATTATACCAGAGAACTTGCTAACAAACTAAGCGATAAATATAATGCTTCAGTATTACCAATTAATTGTGAATATCTTTCTATTGAAGATATTAATAATATGTTTTCTAAAGTTTTATACGAATTTCCAGTTGACCAAATTAGAATTAAATTCCCTAGATGGATTGATGGATTAAATATTGACCATCCTTTGAAAGCTGAACTTTTCCAAGAAATACGAAATGCTTTTGATAGTGTTAATGTTTTAAAAGATGTATCAGGCTGTGTAGAAAATATAAAATCTACTGAAATAATTTCAAAAACTTCTATTCAAAATATTAAATTAGATACAGGAAATGTAAATATTGAAATAACTTTAAAAGATGAATTATTTTATAATGTTCTTTCCGAGATAACTGGAGTTTGTGTCAATAATGAGGGGGATTTATTTAGCATTATTAATGATCTTTCTATCACCAAGAAAAAATATGATAAAATATCTTATGCATTAGATGAAGTTGATAGAAAAGGTTATGGAATTGTTACTCCTTCTATTGATGAATTAATTCTTGAAGAACCTGAAATGGTTAAACAAGGTTCTAGATTTGGTGTTAAACTAAAAGCTACTGCACCTAGTATTCACCTTATAAAAACTAATGTTGCTACAGAAGTTTCACCTATTGTTGGCTCAGAAAAGCAATCAGAAGAACTAGTTAATTACCTACTTTCTGAATTTGAAAGTGATCCTAAAAAAATCTGGGAATCTAACATTTTTGGTAAGAGCTTACATGAACTTGTTAATGAA
The DNA here is from genome assembly GCA_946497905.1 of uncultured Clostridium sp. Classification (GTDB taxonomy): domain Bacteria; phylum Bacillota; class Clostridia; order TANB77; family CAG-508; genus CAG-269. The sequence continues at coordinate 499 of CAMMMI010000022.1, read as the reverse complement.
GGACTTCAAACTAAACTTTCTAAAATGCCAGAAGATGCTCAAATTAAACTTCAAGAAACTTTAGAACGTATTGTTAATGAAGGTAGTGGAGGACTAATTTGTATTATACTTTAAAGGGAAATTGGACGCTTCTAATTTTGGAATTTACCAATTTGGGGACGCGTCCAAAATTGGAAAAATTTTATAACATATTATATTTTTTATACAATAGGAAACAATATGAAACTTTAAGTTACTTAGGCTCAAAGTGAAAATAAACAATTTTTATTTTCAAAAGAAGTTATCCTTTCCTACTGTATAAAAACGCTTTGCGAAACGAATGCACACAATTTTACTAACGTAAAATTGGCACAGAACAAATTTACGGAAAGCCAAAGAGAAATATTAAAAATTGTACAAATGTTAAGGCTTTCCGATTTGTTCCATTGTTTAAGAAAGATATAGATATAAATTTTAGTAATTATGAATGTGAATGGAAGAATATTATAAATTCTTTAAT
>CAMMMI010000021.1 GCA_946497905.1 uncultured Clostridium sp. | reverse complement strand
TCTTATTCTTTTCGTTCTAATTTTTCCTTTTCTATTTGTTCTAATCTGTTTTTTTCCTCTTGTCTTGCTTCTTTATTTGGAATTTGATCTGTCATTTGCTTTGCTGTTTCAAGACTGACATCTGCTTGACTTATTATACTTTTTATGTCTTCTGTCTGTAGTGGTAACTCTTCTACTGTTTTTATTATTGTTTTTTCTGGGTCTTCTATTTGTTCTGTATTTGGTATTTGCTTTATAGCCTCCACTACTACTTTCTTTGGTAGTTTTTCACTTTCTTGTATATTAGCTAGTACTTTTACTGCTAATTCTGGATCTTGTTCTATCAATTCTATTACTTTTCTTGCTGCTTCATTTATTCCTTCTTCTTCTGTTTTAGTTTTATCATATACATTTTCTACTTCTTTTACACCTTGTTCTAACTTTTTTTCTTTTTGCTTTTCTAAAATTGCATTAAATTTATCTAAAATACTCATATTAAATTTCATTCCTTTCTCGCTTTGCTATAAAGACACACATAGTTATGAAAGTAAAATTCTTTCAAACTATCACTTCTTTCTAAAATTTGTATTTATTTTAACATGATGTAAACCAATAGTCAAACAAAATACATAAAATAAAGACATATAGCTACTGCTCAGCCCAAGTAGTATTTGAGCTGAGCAGTAATTATATAGTCTTTTATTTAAAATATTTTATTAATTTATTTAATTCCCATAATAACTATCTATTAAAATTTGTTTTAACTCACTAACTAGTGGTAATCTTGGATTAGCTGTTGTACATTGATCTTCAAAAGCTCTATCTGCTAAAACATCTACCTTAGCCAAAAATTCTTGTTCATCTATCCCAGCTTCTTTAAATGACTTCGGAATATTCAATTTTTCATTTAATTCTTTTATTTTATTAATCAAACTATTTATTCCTTCTTCCTTAGAATCAGCTTTTAATCCTACCTTTTTAGCCATTTGATAATATTTTTCATCAGCTATAAAATATTCATATTTTGGGAATGATACAAATTTTGTTGGTTTAGAACTATTATATCTTATTACATATGGAAGTAATATAGCATTAATTCTTCCATGTGGCATGTGGAATTCCGCTCCTATTTTATGTGCTAATGAATGATTTATTCCTAAAAATGCATTTGTAAATGCCATTCCAGCAATTGTACTGGCATTGTGCATTTTTTCTCTTGCTTCTTTATCATTTCCATCATTATATGCTTTTTCTAAATACTTTAATACTAATTCTGTTGATTTTTCAGCTAAACCATCTGTATAATCTGATGCCATATTTGATACATATGCTTCCAAACTGTGTGTTAAAACATCCATTCCAGTATCTGCTGTAACTGATTTTGGTAAACTCATTACTAAATTAGGGTCTACAATTGCTACATCTGGTGTTAACTCATAATCTGCTAATGGATATTTTTTATTTTTCTCTTTATCTGTAATTACTGCAAATGATGTTACTTCTGAACCTGTTCCAGATGTTGTTGGTATTGCTACCATTTTACATTTAGTTCCTAGTTTTGGGAATTTATAAGTTCTTTTTCTAATATCCATAAATTTTAATTTTAATCCTTCAACATCTGCATCTGGATGTTCATAAAATAACCACATTCCTTTTGCTGCGTCTATTGGGCTTCCTCCTCCAATTGCTATTATCACGTCTGGATTAAAACTTTGCATTGCTTGCACACCTTTTTTTATTGTGTCAAATGATGGATCTGACTCAACATCACTAAATATTTCTGAATGTACATATTGATGTCTTTTTCTTAAATGATATAATATTTTATCTACATATCCGAGTTTTACCATACTTTCATCTGTTACTATAAATGCTCTTTCTATATCTGGCATTTTTTCTAAATATTGAATTGAGCCAGCTTCAAAATATATTTTTTCAGGAATTTTAAACCATTGCATATTAACTCTCCTTTTTGCTACTCTTTTTATATTTATTAAATTTACTGATGATACATTTGCTGTTGTTGAATTTCCACCAAATGATCCACAACCAAGTGTTAATGATGGCATATTTGTGTTATATATATCACCAATTGCTCCATGAGTAGATGGAGAATTTACTATTATTCTTCCTGCTTTCATTGTTTTTGAAAATTTTAGTATAGTTTCTTTATTTTCTGCATGTATAACTGCTGAATGTCCTAGTCCACCAAATTCTATTAGTCTTTCTGCTTTTTCTATTCCTTCATCTTCATTTTCAACGATATAATATGTTAGTACTGGACTTAATTTTTCTTTTGAAAATGGATATTCTCTTCCTATTCCTTCTTCATATACAACAATCACTTTTGTATCTTCTGGTATTTCAAAGCCTGCTTCTTTTGCAATCATATATGGTGATTGTCCTGGTACATGAGATTTTAGTTTATATCCATATTCTTCTGTATAATCAAACATACTATTTGCTAATTTTTCTTTTTCTTCTGGATTTACAAAATAGCAACCATTTTTTCTCATTAGTCTTTCAAATTCTTGATATATATCCTTATCTACTAACACTGCTTGTTCTGATGCACATATCATTCCATTATCAAATGATTTTGATAATACTAAATCATTAACTGAAGTCTCTAATTTGGCTGTTTTATTAATATAGCAAGGCACATTACCTGGTCCAACTCCTATTGCGGGTTTTCCACAAGAATATGCACTTCTTACCATTCCTGTTCCCCCTGTTGCAAGTATTAAATTTACATCTGGATGGTTCATCAACATTCTTGTAGCTGTTATAGATGGTTCTTCTATCCATAAAATACAGTTTTCTGGTGCTCCTGCTTTTACTGCTGCATCTCTTAGTATTTTTGCTGCTGTACTACTAGACTTTTGTGCAGATGGATGAAAACCAAATATTATTACATTTCTTGTTTTAGCTGCTATTATTGATTTAAACATTGTTGTTGATGTTGGATTTGTAACAGGTGTTACTCCTGCAATTATTCCAACTGGTTCTGCTATTTCTACATATCCTTCTTCGTCATTTTCGCTAATTATTCCTACAGTTTTTTCATATTTAATACTATGATATATATATTCTGTTGCAAACATGTTCTTTGTTATTTTGTCTTCATATATTCCTCGACCTGTTTCTTCTACTGCCATTTTGGCAAGTTCCATATGATGTTCAAGTCCTGCCATTGACATTGCTTTTGTTATATTGTCTATTGTCTCTTGATCTAACTGTAAATATTGTTTTGAGGCTATTTTTGCTTTTTCTACAAGCCCATTTATCATTTCCTGAACTTTTTGTTCTTCATTATTTTCAGGCATTTGTTTTCCTCCTTTTTGTTTTCCTTAGTTTATCCAAATCTATTATATATTATTACTAAAATTTGTCAAGAAAAAGAAAAAAGAATTCCAATTTTGGACGCGTCCCCAAATTGGAATTCTTTTTTCCCTCATTAAGTATGTGTCTTTACTTTTAGATAGACTTTTAAGTTCTAAAATTCTATATATTCTCTTGGGTCTACATCATTGCCATATCCACTTGCATTTCTCATTTCAAAGTGTAAATGATGTCCTGTACTTGAACCTGGATTTGGATCTGTGTTTGGATCTCCACCTTCTAGTCCTATTACTTGTCCTTGTGTTACTTTTTCTCCTGTCTTTACATCTATTCTAGATAAGTGTGCATAGAAGCTATATATTGTTTCCCCATTAACAATATGCTTAATTTCTATACAATTTCCAAATCCATTTTGTACTCCTGCAAAGGTTATTTCACCATCTTCTACTGCTAATACTTCTGTATGATGTTCTACTCCTAAGTCTATACCTGTATGTTTTTTAGTCTCTCCAGTTATTGGATGTGTTCTAGTTCCATATTCTGATGTTATTGTATAATCACACTTGATTGGTAAAATAAAGTCTTGAGTTTGTTCTTCCTTAGGTTCTTCTATTGTCATTATTCTTGCTTTAGCTATTGCATTTGGATTTACCCATTGAACAACTTCATTTAGTTTTCCATAGTTGGCTTTTAAGATATCTCTATCTAACTTGTCAACAATACCATCTTCATTTAAATCATATTTTTGTCTATCTTTATTTTCTTCTTGCTCATCTGCTAATCCATAGTTATCTGCTATTGCTACTAAGTCATCTATTTCAATTTCTCCTGTTTCTACAACATCACCTGCATAAATGTTGATGTCAGATATTTTAGCAGTTTCCCCATCTCCTACTACAATATTTGTTAATCTATATTCTAGGTATGATGTTTTTCTAATAACCATGTCATATTCACCTGGTTTTAAGTTAAATCTATATGTTCCATCAGGATTTATCATGATTTTTTGAATTTCTTCTCTTGGGTCGTCAATATCATTTTCATCTCTTGTATCTGCTGAATTATAAATTGTAATTTCTGCTGTTTGATTTTCTTGGTCTGTTGCTTGTGTAATTACTTTACCAGTTATTGCAGATAATTTTTGAATTTTTACTGTATATTCTTTTTCTTGTAAAGCTCCATTTTGAACTGTTACTGTTACTTCTGTTATCATATCTTGTAAGCTTATATTCTTCTGACTTGATGGATTTTCATATTGTGTTTCTCCATTTTTGTCTGTTATTTTTACTTTTGATGTTTCTGATGTAACTCCTGCCCATAATGCTACATTGTCTTTGTCATTTCCGACAAATTTTACATAGTTACCATTTGCATCTGGGATAATTTCCTCATCATCTATTTTGATTATTACATTTAAGTCTTCTAATACATCTGATTCTTCTATTTCTTTTAGAATTAATGTGTATTCTTTTTCTTCATCAAGTTCTCCATCAAACATAGCACTTACTTTTATCTTAACTACTTTGTCTATAACAGAACAATCTGTATAAATATTTTCAGCTTTTGTACTAGTATTTCCACTAATACTTACATATTCTTCACTGTTGCTTGCTACTGCCCTTATATCTGCTAGTGTCATTCCTTTTTCAACATCAATTTCAAATGTTGTTTCATCAACTTTAGTTGCTAATCTATTATCTAAATATATTTTATCTAGTCCCAAATCATTAACTTTTTTGTGAATAGTTAAGGTATATGTTTTTACTGTTCCATCAACAGCTGTTACAGTAATTGTTTTTACCATATCACCTGTTTTTGGTAAAATAACATTTTCTTCTAAGTGTCCTTGTTTTTCTTCTCCACCCATTGTTACTTTTGCAAGTATATTCGACAATGTAATTTTTACATTAGCAATTTCTTCAGAAGCTTTTACAGTAACTTCATAATTACCATCATCATTTTCTATAACATGCTTTCCATTTACCTCTAGCCATTGTATTTTCGTATCATTTGATAAACGCACAAACATGATATTATAAGTTTTAACTACCTTTCCGTCTTGAGCAGTAATAACTATTGGCACTGTTATAGTTCCTAAGTCAGTATCTAATGCAACATTTGCCTCTGTTTCACCTACATGTGCTGCAAAATCCCCAATTTTAATGCTTGCATATGAGTTTTCAGGAATTACTTTTATTTGACTATTATTTTTGTTTTTGCTAATTGATACTATTGCTGTAGGCACAGATTCAACATCTTCAAAGCTATCTATAATATCTACTCCGTCTACATATATATGTGCTGCGTTTGCATTATCAGATTTTCTAAGTAATTTAATTGTGTATTGTTGCTCATTACCTGTTTCAGCAATAGCCTTAAATGTGATTGTCATTTCCTCTGCATCTTGTATAGATACATTATTTAAAGTTATTATTCCTGCACCCTCTACTTCTCCTGATGTTAACTTAGTATAATTATTGTTTGCCTCAATTACTAAAGTAACTTGCTCAACTTCTCTGTCTAAGAATTCATAGTATGTATGTGTTTCTCTGTCATACTCTGTTACTATTTTATCACCGTTTTTTACTGATTTAATTGTAACATCATTTGAAACAAGATTTATGGTTAATGTTTTTGTTAATTTTTCTGTTGTCTCATCTTGTGATTGTACATTTATATTTAATGTCATTGTTCTATTTCCATTTTTGAAACTTACAGTAGAAGTTCTTTCTCCTATACTCCATTCTGTTCCATCACCAATTTGTACTTTTGCATGACTTTCATTTGCAACTACTTCTACTAAAACATCCTGCACATCTAATCCTTTATCATATACAGTTGCTACATAGTTTCCTTCTTCATCTGGTTCTACTATCTTATTGTCTACTTTTACAGTAGCAATTGTATTATCTGTAGATTTTTTAACAATGTTTACATGATATGTTTTTGTTTCTCCACTTTCTGCTGTTACAATAACCTCCATATTTGTTGTTTCACTTGCAATACTTATTACTTTTGTTAGAGTTTGTGTTGCACTTTCTCCTGCCATTTCAACAGTTGCAACATCACTTATTGTAGTAACCATTATCGTCGCTTCTTCTAAATCTCTATTAACATATTTAGTATAAGTATTTGTTTCATTGTCAATTTCATCAGCTTTTTCATTATTTATTAAGATTTCACAGCTTGTGTCTTGAGATTTTCTTTCAATAGTAACATTAAATGTATTTTGTGATGTACCATCTTGTGATGTAATTGTAACTACAAAAGTTGTTAATTTTCCATCACTTAATGTAATAGATTTTGTACTTTGTCCTTGTTCCTCATCTTCATCTGCTATTTTAATATTTGCATATTTATTTGTTGCCTTAACAAAGACTTTGCTATCTATTGCATTAGTAGATGTCGCCATATAATATCCATCTTCTGTTATTATTGGTTCTTTTCCATCAATTTGTATCATTTCTAAACTAGCATCTGATGATTTACGTTTTATTACTACTGTATATTCTCTAGTTCTAGATAAATCCTTAGGGTCTTGAACTCTTATTAATACTGTTGTTTCATCACCAGATATATTAACTTGTCTAATATGAGTTTCTTGTGCTACAGCCTCACCAAAATCTTCATCATCTTGTAATTTTGTAGATAATAATGCAATTGGGTTATTAGGTTTAATATTTAATGCTACTTGTTGTGTATCTTTGTTTATAAATGCTACATAGTTTCCATCTTCTTTGATACACTCTTCTCCATCTACTTTTACACTATCTAAACCTAAATCTGTTACTTTTTGAATTGTTACTTTATACTCTTTTTCATCACCATTTTCTGCTTTTACATATACTGCAATTTCTGTTATTTCTTCATTTACAGTAATTTTTTCTGTTTTGCTATTAGAATCAGTAGAATATTCCCCATCTGCAATTTTTACAGTTGCATATTCATTTTCAGCTATTGCAGTAAGATTTAATTCATCCATAGTATCTGGTATTTTCATCAAATATTCATTATCTGATATTTTTAAAATATCTGAACTATCTACTCCATCTGCTTTTAATTCTAATAAGTTATTATTTTTTGATGCTCTAGTAAGAGTAATTTCGTAATTTCCAATTGTACCATCTTGTGCTGTTACTTGGATATTTACTTTTGTTTCATCTTCTATTGTTGCAATTTCTTTTTCCATTTCTTTTTCTTGTGGCAATTCTGATTGTATTGAAACTTTTGCAAGCTCATCTTTTGCAATTACTTTTACATTTGTAAGTTCTTGGTTACCAATTTTAACAATTGCTTGACCATTTTCATTTATTTCTACTTCTTTGTATTCTATAGCTCCATTTTCACTTATTCCTACATAAGCACTTATTCCTACTTCATTTGATAATTTATTTACAATTAAAATATATTCTTTTTGTGTTCCATCTTCTGCTGTTATCATTATTCTAACTGTATTTTCTTCATCAGGCATTGTAACAATTGAAGTTTGCTCTTCAAGTGTTGGAGTTGTACTATTAATGCTTACAGTTGCATAATTGTTATTTGCAATTGCTTGTACTTTTATTTCTTCAGTTAAATATTTTTTATCTACATAGTATTTTCCATCATCTTCTGCTCTTATAATTTTATTATCTACTCTTAATATAGCTAACTCACAATCATCTGACTGATTAGAAACAGTTAGTACATAGTCTTCTTGAGTTCCATCTTGTGCTGTTACTTTTATATTTACTGTAACTTCTTCTGCATCTTTTGTAATAACTGCACTTGATGTTCCTACTACCTCTTGATTTGTACCTATTTGTATTTTTGCTTTTGAATCTTCTGGGATAACATACAATTCAAAGCTTTGGTCATTTTTATTTACTCTTGCCTCATATTTATTTATTGGAACTGCATTTGCCTCTTTTCCATTAACTTTAACACTTAAAAGGTTTACATTGTCTGGAAGAGCATTAACAATTAATTGATATTCTTTTGTTGTTCCATCTTCTGCTGTTACTGGAATATATACAATTATTTGTTTTCCTATCATTTCAACTTCTCTATATGTTGCACCTTTTTCTTGCTCATAAGTATTTATTCCAACAAATGCTGATGAGTCTTCTGCTATTGCTCCTATTGTAAGTTTATCCACTATTTTATCTAATGTATATTCATAAATATTTTCTGTTATTTGACTAATTTGTGCCTCTTCTCCATCCACTAATACTTTTTGTAGGTTATTATTACTGTTCTTTTTATAAATTTCTAAAGTATATGTTTGTTCATTTCCATTTAGTGCTTTTACCATAATTTCAACTTTTGTAGGTTCTGTATCCCCAATTTCAACCTCTCTTGTTGATAACCCTTTTTCATATTCTTCATAATTTATACTTACTTGTGCTTGTTCATAACCTGCAACTGCTATTACATCTGCTTTAGTATATTTATCTGAAACACTTACTTTAAATGTATTAGTTCCTTCTACTCTTACAGCTGTTTCAGAAAATTCCTCATTACCTACTGTAATAGATTTTAAGCTATTATCAGCTGATGGCTTTTTAATATTTAGTGTATATTGTTTTTGTATTGTCTCATCTTCTGGGTCGGTTACTGTAATAGTGTATGTATTTGTATCCTGGCTTGAATCTAACGTTACAGTAGATGTATGTACGCATTTTTCATTATCTCCTATTTGTACTAAGTCTTTATCACTTATTGTGACTGCAGTTACCTCTACTGAATCAGTATTTGCTCCAATATATGCATCATATATTTTTCCTACTGGTTTTATTTCTACACCATTTACAGTTACTGCAAATAGTCCTTGTAAATCTTCTGTTCCTTCTTTAACAAGTGTTAATGTATATTCTCTTTCTCTTTCTGCCTCTCCTTCTCCTGCTCTTACATATATCTTAACAATTGTTTCATTACCTATAGTTGCCACAGTTTTTGTTGTTATATTTACCTCTTGTCCTAAACCATTAATTTCAATATTTGCTTTTGGATAAAGTGATTTAGCTACTATTTCTGCTGATATTTCATCTTTTGGAATTACTGCTTTATAGTTGTTATTATTTAATTTAATAGCCTCACTTCCATTTACCATAACAGATTCTAGTTCTGTCAAAGCATCTTCTTGATAAATTGTAAGTTCATATGTAACTTTATCTCCATTTTCAGCAGTTACTTGAATAGGTATAGTTTTCTTTATTACATTTTGCATATCAATAGTTTTTGTTGTTTGTGATTTTTCTGCAATACTTGAATCTATACTTATAGTTGCACTTGAACTATTTGCTACTGCATGAACTTCTGGTTTAACTACATTATTTTTTACAATTATCTCATATTCTGTAGAAGTTATAGGTGTTGCAAGTACATTATTTACTGTTAATTCTTTTAAACTTGCATCATTTGATAAAACATTTATTGTTAAAACATAATCTACTGTTCTTCCATTACTTGCTTTTACTTTTATTTTAACAACTTTTGGATTTGTGTCTAACTCAATATCCTGTGTTAATGATGCTGTTACATAACTTACTCCATTATCAATACTTATTTGGTCTGTTGCATCTTTTGTTACTATTTTTAGTGTTCCTGTTCCATCTGGATTTTTCTCCACTGATACTTCATATTTGTTTTCTCCTGAAACTTCAGCTTCTACACCATTTACACTAATTGTTTGAATTCTTTGTTCATCTAGTGGTTGTACTACTCTTAATGCTGTTGCTTTTTCTCCTATAATTTTATCTGTAGCAGTAATTGTAGCTTCTCCCATATCTTCTGCAACTAATACCCCATTATCTACACTTACTACATCACTATTACTTGATTCCCAAGTATAGTCTATTAGTTTTCTTTCAGTATGATTAAATACATTAAATAGATTTGTTTTTATTGTCACTGTTTCTTCTTCTGGTTGTTGCATTATTCTTGCACTTGGAACAATCTCAAATTTCTTATCTCCAACTAATGTAAATGTATAACTATTGTCATATGTTCCATTACCTAATTGTCCATATTCATTATCTCCTGCTGCATACACAAATCCTTCTGTATCTATAACATAATTATTTTTGTATCCTGCACCAACACTTAAGTAGGTTTTTTCGTCTGCTATATTAATTTTACTTAATTCAACATTACCACCATTTGAGCCAATTCCTGCTTGTCCTTTGCTATTATCTCCATATGTGTAAGTATTTCCGCTTCTATCAAGTAATACAACACTATCATTTGTTGCAGAAATATCTACCATATTTTCTGTAGCTATTGTTGTTGTTTGAACATCCGCTTCTGCTGCATATTTAGAAGTTTTAATTACTCCTCCATCTATTTTCAATACAACTAGTCCTGTTTCTAATATATCTACTTTTACAGCATCTTCAATAGTTTCTAATTTAATTGGCTCTGTTACACATAAATTTGTTGCTGGTAAAATCATTTGTCCAAATTCATCATAGTTATATGTAAGTTTTTGTATTTGTTCTTGGCTATTATCTCCAAATACATACACAGCTCCTGTACTATCAACAAATGCACTTAAGTCTCCCCCTGCTGCCACTGCTACAATTTGATTTTCTACTGCATTTATCTTTTCAGGAATTGATACTGTTTGAGTATTTCCATTTCCTAATTGTCCTTTTGAGTTTAATCCCCAAGTATAAACATTTCCTTGATTATCTAATGCAATTGCATGATTATCACCTGCTGCAATTGATACTATATTATTTAAAACTTGTACTTGTACTGGTTTTTTAGCAGATACTCTATTTCCTTGTCCTAACATACCATAGCTATTATCTCCCCAAGCCCATACAGTACCATCATCTCTTAATGCTAATGTAAATTTCTCTCCTGCTACTACTTGTTTATATGTTGCTAATATATTTGTTTGACTAGGTATATTTATTGGTGCTAATGTATCATTTCCTAATTGTCCATCAGAGTTATATCCAAAGCTCCATATACTTCCATCACCTTTTAATACTGCTGCATATCCATCTCCTCCTGCTATTTGTGGTGCATATTTTACTCCCTGTTCAATAACTTTTACAATTACAACATTTTGTTGCATTGTTTCATTTTCTGTAACTTTTACCCAAGTTACACCTGTTTTCACACCTGTAACTATACCTTTTTCATTTACAGTTGCAACGTCCTCATTTATTGTCTCAAAAGTAAACTCACTTTCTTCTTCATCTTCATTAAATACATTAAATGTATATCTTGGTGAAATTGCTATTTGTTTTGTTCCATTAACATTTACTGTGATTTCAGTTTCTTCCATATATGTTGAATCATTACCTATTTTTACTGGAATTCTACTATTTGTCTTAGTTTTTATATTTTGTGTTCCATGATAATAGTCTCCCCATCCATATACATCACCATCATATTTAATAGCAACATTATATGTATTTCCAGCATCTACTGACATCATATCTTCTACAGCTGTTATTTCATTAAATATTAGTTTATCTTCATTTGTTCCTATACCTAATTCTCCATTACTATTTGAACCTGTTGTATATATTTTTCTATTCTCTCCAAGTAATGTTGTATGAGTTGCCCCTGCTGATATTTGCATTATATTAGATATATTAACTTTTGTAGGTATATTTACATTGTTTATTGTTCCATTTCCTAATTGACCATTTGCATTATATCCAAATGTATATACATCTCCATTTGCACTTAATAACACACTATGGTTATCTCCTGCTGAGATTTTTCCAATTGTAGCTGGAACTTCTATTTTTTCAAAAGTATTTGTCTTGCTTTCACTTGCTGCTGTTTGTCCATAAGCATTTAATCCAGTTGTTAATACTTCACCATGTGTTGTAAGTAACATTGAATGATTTTTACCTAATGAAATATCTAATACATTACTTACATAGTTTACTAATGTTGGTCTTTCAACTTTTTCATATGTTCCAATTCCTAGTTCACCATTAGTATTTAATCCCCATACATACACATATCCATCATTAGTTAAAGCCATACTTTGATTATTACTTGCTGCTATTTTCTTGATTCCACTTAATCCAAGTTGTACAGGTGTACTTCTTGTATATCCTGCTAATGCATTGTTTGAGTTTGCTCCCCAGCCCCAAACATTTCCATTAGTATCTAATGCTAAATTATGAGTATTTCCTACTGCTATTTGTTTGATAATAACACCAGCTGGGAATTTAACTTGTACTGGTCTATCACTAGATACTGTATTTCCATTTCCTAATTGATAACTTGAATTTATTCCATAGCTCCATACTGTTCCATTAGCTTTTAAAACAACTGTATGTGACATATTTGTTAATGCCATTGGTTCAATATCTATTCCATCTGGTAATACAGTTATATTTGCAATACTTATGCTATTTGTTCCAACTTTATTTACAACTACTGTTGTTTTTCCTTCTTTTGCTCCTGTAACTAATCCTGTATCATCAATTGTTGCAATATCACTATTACCAATTTGATAATTCATCTCTCCCCTGTCTTCTACTTCTTTTAATACATTAAAGGTTTTATTTGTTACAGTTAACTGATATTCTTCTCCTTTATGTAATACAATGTCATTTTCACTTAGTCCAACTTCTTCTTTACCTACTAATACTGGCTGGATTGATGTTTCATATAGATTATTACCTAAAATACCATTATCACCTAATCCCCAAGTATATACAAATCCTTCTTCATCAATTATTGCTCCATTATTTATTCCTGCATCTCCTGAAATTGCTGGGTTTGTTTGTTCATTCTTTCTTGGGTAAACTTGGTAATCCGCATCTGCAAGTCCTAGTTTATAGTTAGCATTATCTCCCCATGTGTAAGTTTCTCCGTTTTTTAATATTGCAATTGAAAATTCATTTCCTGCTTTTATTTCTTTTATATTATCTAAAGCTTGTGTTCCATCAGGATTTTGAACTAGAGTAGGTACACTTGCATTTGTTGTTGTTCCTATTCCTAATTGTCCTTTACTGTTTGTTCCTAATGCATATGCATTTCCTTCTTTAGTTAAGAACATTGCATGATTTGAGCCTTCAGATACTCTTATTATATTATTTACCTCTAGCTTTGTATCAGGTTCTGTTATTTTATATACTTCACCAGATTGATTTACTGCATAATTTAAAGAAATATCTATAATATTTTCTAATGTTGCTACCTTTGTTGCTGTTCTACTATATTTATATCCCCAAGTCCATACATTTCCATCTTCATCTAGTGCTACTGTACGATAAGTTCCTGCTGATACTTTAACTATTTTTGTTAAAGGTGCTCCATCTGATTTTATTACTTGAGTAGGAGTATTTCTATTTGTTCCAGTTCCATCTCCTAATTGTCCATATCCATTATATCCAAATGCCCATACTGTTCCATCTTGTTTTACTGCTATTGTGTCATAATATCCTACACAAATATCTCTAACATCTTCTAGTTCTGGCACTTTTATTGGAGAAGTTTTTGATATATTATTTTGTGTTCCTAATTGTCCATATGTATTGCTACCCCATGTCCAAACTGTTCCATCAGCTTTTAGTGCTGCCATATGAGTATTTCCAATTTCTACTTTTGGAACTGTTGTTTTTTCTTCTGGAACTACTTGTACAAATATTGTTGCTGTTTTGTTTGTTATTGTATGTGTTACAATAATTTCAACTGTTCCCATTTGTTTTGCTGTAATATTTCCAGCACCATCAATTGTAGCAATATCTGTATTTAATGACTTATATGTCATGTTTTGATCATCTACTGTATCTACAATTAAGTTGAATTTATTGTCTAGAGTGGCAGTTATTTGTTTTGTATCTCCTTCTTCTATTGAAATACTGTTATCTCCAACATTTACATATGTATCTCCAATTACGCTATATTTGTTTCTATTTGTATATCCTCCATCTCCTAATTCTCCATATGCATTATATCCAGTAGTATATACAAATCCATTTCTATCTGATGCAACACTATGATATGAATTTGTATCAACAAATTTTGTTTGATTCATATTGGCTGCTTTTGTTGCTATTGTTACATAGTTAGTATATGCTCCTGTTCCTAATTGACCATATGCACTGTATCCAGCAGCATATAATGTTCCAGATTTAGAAACCATCTGAAGACTGTTATTTCCAGCATTTAATTCTACAATATCTGTTAAAGTTTCATATTCCACTTTTCCATCTTGTACTTCTTTTGTAACTTTAACTAAGGTAGGAGTACTTATATTTGACCTATTTGCTTGTGATAATTGACCATATCCATTGTATCCCCATACCCATACTTGTCCTTTTGTATCTAATGCTGCATAATAGTTATCTCCTGATGCAATATCTACTATGTTGCTTAGTCCTGCAATTTTGCTTGGACTATTTGATAAATACCATACTCCACCATCTTCTGATAATATCAATTTTCCATTTATTTCAACTGCTTTGTTGTTATAGAAATTAATTTTTGTTGGTGTTTTTGTATATCCATCTCCCCATACATAGATATTTCCTTCTTCATCTATTGCCATACTTGTATTTTTGTATGCATATACTTTTTTGATATTTGTAAGCCCTTCTATTCTAGTTGGTATTGATACTGATTGTGTTTTACCATCTCCTAATTGTCCATATCCATTATATCCAAAACTATATACATATCCATCACTATCTAATACTAGATTAAAATAATATCCTGCTGCTATATCTACTATATTGTCAAGTGTTACTTCAATTTCAGTTGTTGTTATTTGTATTGAACCTTCTTCAGTTTCTTCTTCTCTAACTTCTATATATTTTCCTTTTTCTATCTGTGTTGGTTCTAGTGTTTTGATACTGCTTATTGTTCCATTTCCCATTTCTCCTTGTGAGTTATCTCCCCAACTCCAAATAGTTCCATCTTGTTTTAATGCAAGAGAATGAATATGTCCTGATTCTACTTTTTCTACTGTTTCCTTATCTTCAGCTATAACATTTACAACTAATCTTGCCTCATCTTCAGAGTCTTTTGAAGATATTGTTACATATGTTCTTCCAGTTCCTTTCGCGGTTACTTTTCCTGTATTTTCATCCACTGTTGCAACTCCTGGGTTTTCTACCTTATATGTAAATCCTTTATTTTCTACTGAATCATATAATAGGTTAAATCCATATACTGATTCTGGATTAATTTGATAATCAGGATTTGATAATTTTAATGTAATTTCTCTTTGAGCTAATTTTACATATTTATTTGAAATACTTACTAAATTAGCTTTTGTTGATGTTGAGCCATCTCCTAATTCTCCATATCCATTATATCCAATAGACCAAACTGTACCATCATTTTTTGCAACTTCAGTATTTGAAATTCCTCCAGATACAAGCATTGCATCTGTAAAATCATTTCCATCTTTATCTTTCATATATACTGGTACACTTTGATTTACTTTATCTCCAGTTGCTAGTTGATAATAGTTATTTAATCCCCATGCAAGTATTTTTTCTTCTGATGTAATTGCATATCCAGAATAATATCCTGCATTAATTGAAGTTACATTGTTTAGCACTCCATTTGGTCCTTGTAATTGTCTTGGTGTTGCACCACTTACATTTGTTAAGGCATTATATTTGTTATTTCCAAATCCCCATACTGTTCCGTCTTGTTTTAATACAATTGTACTACTTGTATAGCTTGTTGATACATCTGCTACATTATCTAATAATTTTACTTCAACAAAAGATGTTCTTGTACTTGTTGTTCCATCTCCCAATTGGCCATAATTGTTATATCCTGCTGCATGTAGCTTTCCATTTCCATCTATTGCAAATGTAGAATTAGCACCAGCCTCTATTTTCTTTATACCTTGCAAACTTTCTACTTTTACAGGTAGATTTCTTGTAGTTTTATCTCCTAATCCTAGTCCTCCATATCCATTATATCCCCATGTATACACATTTCCATCTTTGTCTAACGCTACTGAATATGAATTTCCAGCCGCTACTGCAATAATATTTTCTAATACACCTTCTCCATCAGGTGATTTTACTTGGACTTTCTCTAAGCTACTTCCGCCGGTTGTTCCAATTCCTAGTTGTCCATAGTTATTTGTTCCCCATGTCCATACATAACCATCTTTATCAACTGCTATTGCATGGTAATATCCCAATGCTATTTGAACAATATTATTTATTCCTGTATATGTTGGAACTGTTTTATTTGTCTTATCTCCTGTCCCTAATTGTCCATAACCATTATATCCATAACCCCAAACCTCCCCATTGGCTCTTAGAGTTAATGTTGCATAATTGCTACTTTCAATTTGTGGGAATGTCAAATCATTTTCATCTAATACATATACATCTGCTGTAGTTGATTCTCCAGAGATATCATCTTTTACAGTAACTTGTGTTTTACCTTTTTTAACTGATGTGATTTTTCCTGTTTGGTTATCAACTGTTGCAATATTTTCATCTTTTATCTCATAAGAAATATCTGTATCATCAACTGTGTTATATAACAAGTTAAATCCTTGTGATACATTTGATTTAATTTGTTCTGTTTTTCCAATTCCACTTATTCTAATTGGTACATTTTCAATCATTACAGTTGGTTTACTAATACATACAAAATCTGTTTTATTAGTTGCTGAAGTATCTCCTAATTGTCCATAATTGTTTTTACCTACTGTCCTACTTTTCCATCTTCTCTTACAATTGTTGTTGATGCCTCTCCTGCTGCTACATCTAATATTTTATCAATTTTATCTAAATCTTTACCATAAGTTAATTCTACTGGAAGTAATTTATTTGCTACATCTCCAGTTGCCATTTGACTACTGTTGTTTTGTCCCCAGCTAACTGCTGTTCCATCTTCTTTTACTGCAATTGCATAATTTCCTCCTGCTTCAATTGATTTTACATTTGATAAATATATTGGTGTTTCAACTGTTTCTTGAGTATCATCTCCATCAATTGTACTTGTTTCAATTTTTTCAATTACTTGTACAAATTGATTACTATTTTTAGTTGTATTATTTCCTAAGTTTCCATATCCATTATATCCACTTGCAAATACATTTCCGGCCGCATTTAATACAAGTACTGTATTGTTTTCAACAGCCACTTCAACTATATCATCTAATGAAGTTACTTGTCTTGGAGCATATAGGTTTGTAGTTGTTCCATTTCCTAGTTGTCCATAACCATTATATCCCCAAATATATGTATTTCCATTTCCATCTACAGCTGCTGAAGTTTGATTTCCAGCATCTATTTGATAAATATTTCTAGCTTTAATTTTTATTGGTGTACTACTACTTGTAGTTGTTCCATTTCCTAGTTGTCCATTTCCGTTATATCCCCATGTATAAACAGAACCATCATTTGCTAGTGCCATTGAATGGTATCCACCTGCCGCAATTTTAGTTATATTTTCTAATCCTTCTACTTCTTCTGGTTTTGTTGTATCTCCACTTCTACCTAGTTGTGAATAACTATTTTGTCCAAATGTATATACTTTTCCATCTTTTGTTAATAACAATACATGGTTTGCTCCTGCTGCTATATCAATTACATTTTCTATACTTATTTGTGTTGGTTTATATCTAGTTACTGTATCTTTTAAACCTAATTGACCATAACCATTATATCCCCATGTCCATACTGTTCCATCTGCTTTTAATGATACAGAAAATTCTTGTCCTCTTACTACTTTTGGTGTAGCAATATCATCTTTTCTTAAAACTTCAACATCAATTAGTACTTTTTCTGTAATACTACTTGTTGTTACTTCTATTTTTGTTTTTCCATATGATTTTGCTACTATATTTCCATTATTGTCAATTGTTGCAATACTTTCATCTTGGCTTTTATATTTAACAATTTCCCCATCTACATTGTCAAATAATAGGTTAAATCCTAAATTTGTATTTGCATCAATTTTATCTGTAGTATTATTTTCAAGGTTTAGTATTACTCTTCTTTTATTTACTACAATACTTTCATTAGATATACTTGTTGGATCTAGTGTAGAAGTTGTTGTACCATCTCCCATTTCTCCATGTCCATTATATCCAACTGTATATACTATTCCTAAGTCATCTACAATTGCTGATGTTTGATATGATATATTTTTTGTACTTGCTTGTGTTATAACATTTTTGTCTTCTTGTACTCTAGTTAATACATTTGTATTTTTATTATTTTCTGTAAATAACTGTCCATAATTGTTATATCCTGCTACATATATACCAGCTTTTGTTTCTGAATTTTCTTCATCAGTAGTTTGTTTTACAGCTACTATACTTGAATATCCATTTGCCTCAACAGCTTTTATATTTGTTACAGCTGTTCCTTCACTATCTACCATTTGTACTGGTAACAATTGAGTTACAGCATCTCCATTTCCCAATTGTCCATATCCATTATATCCAACTGCATATGCTGTTCCTTCTTCTGATAATAGTAATGTATGGATTGAACCTGATGAAATATCTACAATTCCTGTCAATACCCCTGTTCCATCTGTATTTTTCATTTGTGTTGGTACAGTTCTATTTGTTTTATCTCCTAATCCTAGTTGTCCATTTGCATTATATCCTGTACTCCATACTGTTCCATCTGATGCTAATATTGTCAAATAGTTTTCCCCAGCAGACATTTTCATAACACCTGATACTCTTTGTACTTTTACTGGAACAGTTGAGTTAGTTGTACTATTATTTCCTAGTTGCCCATATTTGTTATATCCCCAACCATATACTATTCCATCTTCTGTTAAAGCATAACTTGTACTGTTATTTGCTGATATCGCTATTACTTTTCCTGGTATTCCTTGTACTTGTATAAATTCAGTTGAATTTGTTGTATTTCCATTTCCTAATTGGCCATAAGCATTATATCCAGCAGACCACACAGTTCCATCTGATTTTAATACAAGTGTATGATATGCACCTGCTGCTATATCAGTTACATATACATCTTGTGTTGTATCTTCAGAATCATATAGTTTTGTTTTAGTTGGTGTTGTTGCACTTGCTGTATTTCCTAATCCTAATTGTCCATAATTGTTATATCCCCATGTCCATACTTCACCATTTGCTTTTAATGCTACAAAATGATTCCATCCTCCAACTACTTTTGCTCGTGTTTTTCCTTGTTCTCCATTTACATTTACTTTTACTGATGTCCATATACCATGTTCTTCATTAAATACTCGTATATATGTTGTCCCTAACCCGGTTGCTGTTACTATTCCATCTTCTGAAACTGTTGCTATACTTTCATCTAATGATGTATATTTACAGTTTCCTTGTGCTACTGTGTTATATAGTAGGTTAAATCCTGCTGATACAGTATGTGTAATCTTTTCTCCTGTATCTCCTACTTCTTTATAATTTATCACATTTGGTGTTACTTTTAATAAAAGATTACTTATACAAACTGGTGTTGTTGTTGCTGCTGTTGTTCCATCTCCTATTTCTCCATGACTATTATATCCTGCTGTATAGACCATTCCATTTTGGTCTGCAAATGCTCCTGTTTGATAGCAATAATCTGTATATGGTTGATAATAACGATGTCTTGTTGCTGCAACTGTTAA
>CAMMMI010000020.1 GCA_946497905.1 uncultured Clostridium sp. | reverse complement strand
TGCTCTAACAAATGCACACAAATTTTACTAAAGTAAAATTTGGCGCACGAACAATGACGCGGGCTTTGAAATGTTATAAACAGAGAAAATGTTAAAAAAGCCCGCTATTGTTCTCCAATTTAAAAAGTACTTTGACAAATACACTTTAATTAAAATGTCATAACACACTATTTTCTTCAATATTCTGTATTAGATGAAAATAATATTTATTGAAAAAGAGTTGATGTCAATATGAATGAAAATAAAGCAAAGATAAAAAAAGATAATTTAGAATTTAATACATATTGTATTTTTGCAGGAGAAAAGCAAAATATAGATGAAGCAATAGGAACAATGTTTAGAGATTACATAGAAAAACTAAAAAGGAATAAAAAGTAATGTTTATAAAATATACTAATATTTACAAAATAAAAAAGAGCACATCATAATACACTTGTAGATTATTACGGATAGGAGGTAGATTTGCTAGATTTAAAAGCCAAAAACTTTAAAGTACGGAATGTATATACGTTTATCAAGAGAAGATGGCGATAAACAAGAAAGCGAAAGTATCTGTAATCAAAGAAAAATTTTACAAAGGTATATAGTAGATGAAGGACTAACACTTGTACGCGAATATGTCGATGATGGAGTAAGTGGAACAACATTTGATAGACCAGGATTTAATGAATTATTACAAGATATAGAAAAACATTCCATAGATATGGTTATAACTAAAGACCTATCAAGACTTGGTAGAGATTACATAAAAACTGGATTTTACATAGAAGATTATTTTCCGAAAAACAATATAAGATATGTTTCTGTAACAGATGGAATAGACACATATACCGACAGTACAAATAACGATATAACACCTTTTAAAGCAATCATGAACGATATGTATGCTAAAGATATTTCTAAAAAGATTAGAAGTGTTTATAAGGAAAAACAAAGACAAGGAGAGTACATGTGTAGCATACCAGCATATCGGATATAAAAGACATCCTACAATAAAAAATAAACTTGTAATAGATCAGAATGTAGCAGATGTGGTGAGAATTATATTTGATATGTATGCAAATGAACATGGTAGTAGCGAAATAGTTCAATTTTTAAATAGCAATAATTATGTATCTCCAACAGGTTATAGAAAAACTGGTATAGTACAAAGTGAGAGTGAAACAAAGTATAATTGGAACGAAGTAACATTATGTAATATGTTAAAAAATGAGGTTTATATTGGAAATACTGTACAAAATAAAAAATCTGTTATTTCATATAAAGTAAAAAAAATAAGGACAGTAGAAAAGAAAAATCAAATAAGAGTTGATAATACACACGAAGCCATTATTGATAAAGATACATTTGAAAAAGTACAATGCATTATAGAAAAAAGAGGTACTAACAAAAAGCTTAAATATGATTACTTATTAAGGGGATTATTATATTGTTATCATTGTAAAAGAAAACTGCAAATTGTATTAAAAAAGAATTCTAAAAGAAACGCAAAAGCACATCCATATATTACTTGTAGTAATTATAAAGAAAGAAATTGTTATCCATTAAATATTAATTATGATAAATTTGAAGAACACATTATTTATATTGTAAAAAAGATTTGTCAAATTTATAGCCGTAAAGAAATATTTTATGGTATTTATGAAAAATGCCAAAATAAAACTATTAATATTAAAGAAAGATTTAAGAAGAAAATTGAACAAGTAAATATGAAAATTTTTGATATAAATAATAATTTAGACAAGATGTATATAGATAAATTACGAAATATAATCACCGAAGAAGACTATGTAAGAATCTCAAATAAACTCACATTTGATAGAACAAATTTAACTAAACAAAAAGCAGAATTAGAACAAAAACTTAAATTATCTGATCAGAATTTAGACATAAAAAATAAAACAAAAAATGAAAAAGAATTAAATGAATTAATAGAAAACTTTTTAAAAACAAAGAAAATAGATAAGATATATTTATACAGATTAATTAACAGAATTGAAATTGATAAAGATAAAAATGTTTATATTTATTTTAATTTTTCAAAACTAAATTCTATTAATCAGAACGTAGATGGATTTATAAAAATAGAAGAAATAATAAATTTAGAATAAATGCAATACAAAACTGTTACAATTCACAGCAATATTGGAGATAGTACACTCATAAATATAGTATTTTTCGGTTCAATACATAATTTAAAAAATTCTAAATTAATTTTTTGGTGTCCTTTCACTTAGTCCTCGCTTCGCTCGACGTGAACATTTCCCAAAAAATTAATAAAGAATTTCTAAAATTACTCCAATCACATTCAAAATACTATATTTATGAGTGTACTATCTCCAATATTGCTGTGAATCGTAACACAAAACTAGTTAAATGAATAAAAATTCTTTTAAAAGTTGATGTATTTTTTCTTTTATGATAGTATTTTAAAAAATAGTAAAAACAAAAGAGGTAATTTTATGAGCGAAAAAGGAAAAAATAAAAATCAAAAACTTTGGCAATTTATAGCTTCGATAATATTATTAATTTGTATTATAGCTATAGGGGATATAATCCCAAATACGCAGGACTTAGATAAAAACAATTCAGAAAACATAATTCAAAATACAGAAACAATAATTGATTTATCAACAATTCCAGAGTATATATCAAGCCCTTATGTAGAAATAAACAACAATATTCCATATTTTACAGAAGAGGAATATACAACTGAAAGTTTTGAGAAATATAGTGAATGGGATAGTTTGGGAAGAAGCGGTGTAGCTTATGCAAATATTTGTAAGGAAATAATGCCAAAAGAAAATGAAAAACGTGGAGAAATAGGAAATATTAAAGATCTTTCTGGATGGGTACAAAAAAGATATGATGAAGTGATTAAAGATAAATATTTGTATAATCGCTGTCATTTAATAGGCTGGCAACTTGCAGGAGAAAACGATAATAAAAAGAACCTGATTACAGGAACAAGATACTTAAATACAGAAGGAATGCTACCATTTGAAAACAAGGTAGCAGAGTATATTGATAAAAATGAAAGTAATCATGTTTTATACAGAGTAACACCTATCTTTAATGGAAATAATAAATTAGCAAGTGGAGTACAAATGGAAGCTTGGTCTATTCAAGACAATGGAAAAGGAATTCATTTTAATGTTTATTGTTACAATGTGCAACCAGGAATAGTTATTGATTATGCAACTGGAGAGAGCTATGTAGAGGAATAAACTTCGTAAATCACAAATCTCAAAAAAATGCAAAAAGTTATTGCAAATTTATGTAAAATAATATATAATCGCTCTAGTTTAATTCTTACTACTATATGTCAATAGTAGAATTTCCAACAATAAAGCAAAATAAAAAAGGAGTGATTGCATATTGAATTTAGGCATTGTAAATGACTTATTTAATAATTTAAAGGAGAATAATTTTGTACAAAATTTTATGAAAGAGTTATCAAATTATCTAGAAAATACTATAACAAATACCAACAACATATCTGATACAAATTCTAATTTTAATGATATAGATTTAGATAATTTAACACTTCATGGAGACAAGGTAATTGGTAGATACAAGGATCAAATATTAACTGAAAGATCAGAAATATTACAAAGATATAGTGAAAATACCAAAGAAAAAGGAGAAATGTATTATATTTATGATGTAAACTCTAATGATATTAATTCTTATAATCTATGCATTTGTGAGCCAGGGAAAAGTCATGAAGTAATTACAAAATCAAAACAAGAATTACCAGAAGGTGTTAATTTAGGAAGTGTGTTAAGAAAGCAAGATATGGAATTTGTATTAGATCATGAGGGGACAGAAAATGTTGGAAAAGAAATAAATACAATGATTAAAGAAAAACTAGAAGAACAGCATGAATTTTTAAATAGTAAAAGAGTGGAAGGGCATACGTATGAAGTAGGCGAAAAATATGATGGACGAATATGGTTATATGACATAGATAATGTTGTAGGCGGTGGTATGGAAGGAATTGAAGAGATAGAATTCCCAAAAGATTTATATCAAGACGCAAAAGAAGGAGATTTATTCATATATCAAAATGGTAAATATAATAAATTTGTAAGTTAACGAAAGAAAGCTTTCGACGCACATATGCAAAAAAATGCTTTGCATTTTGGACATTCATTATTAGTAGCAAAAATATTTGAAGTAAATGTAAAAAATGCCAAGAATCCGAATTATAAAAAAGATGAGTTCGAAACATTATTTTTGCATGATGTAACAGAAAGTGATAAAGTAAATAACCTATTAAATTTGTTATTTGATGATATTAAACAAAAAAAGATATTTGAAAAGAGATGGAAATCAGTAAGGGAAAGAAGTGTTTATGAACAATATAAGTCGGGAAAGGATACTTTTGAGAGATGATATAAAATTAAAATATATAATTAAAAAAGATTTGCATAATAAAAAATCATTACAAAATAGAAAATATATGATATAATAATATTGTAGAAATATGAGAAAATAAAAAAAGATAGGAAGTGAAAGTTTTATGAAGAAGATACCCGAAAATATTAATAAGGTTATTAGTGAATTTATTGCAGCAATAAATAACAAGTTTGGAGATAGAATAAAGAAAATCATTTTGTATGGATCTTATGCTAGAGGAGACTTTAATGCAAGTTCTGATATAGATATTATGATTTTAACAGATTTTACAGATGATGAATTAGTACAATATAGAAGTGAATTTGTAGAATTAGCATATGATATTGAATGGGATAATAAGTTTGATATTCATTTATCACCATTAGTCAAGAACATAGATAGATTTAATTATTGGTTAGAGGCATTACCTTTTTATATGAATGTACAAAAGGAAGGAGTGGTGTTAAGTGAGTCCTAAAATATCAAAAGAATTAGCAAAGCATAGATTAGAACAAGCAAAAGAAAATCTAGAAGAAGCAGAAATATTGTATAATGTAAAGAAATTTAAAGGAGCAAATAATAGAGCATATTATTCAATATTTCATAGTATAAAAGCAGTTTTAGCATTAGAGCCAATAGATTTTAAAAGACATAAAGATGTGGTAGGATATTTTAATAAAAACTATGTATATCCAGAGATTTTTCCAAGAAAAATGGGAAGTAAAATTGCAGATGCAAGTTCAGTAAGAGAAGATTCTGATTATGATGATGAATATATAGTTAAACCAGAAGATACTTTAAAACAAATAGAAACAGCAAAAGAACTTTTGAAATTAGTAGAAGAATATATAAATAACCATTAAAATAAAATCTGTAAACAAACATATAGTAGCACCAAAGGGTGTTCTTTTTTTGTGGTATGGGAAAAAGCAATTTTTCCTATACCACAAAAAACAACATTGCACAGAAAAATTGCTACACAATTTTTCGCGTCGACAAATCTTTACAATTGTATTTATAATCAAAATAGTAAAAAATTATTTTTTATAGAGTGATAAAAAAATTATAAAAATGCAACATTGGTATTTTTAATTGAAACTCCTATTATTAGAAAGAGGTAAGAAAACATGTATGATAGAAAAGAACAAAGCAAAAAAAGTTAATACATAAAGATAAAACAAAAAAATATATATGTAATAAGAGAGAAAAAGAGTATGCCATAAATCAATGATATACCCAAAATTGTAAAATAGGAGGAAAACTAAAATTGCAAGGCAAAGAAAAGTGTTATAATAAAATATACTGTTGTTTTAATGAAGAAGGAAAGGATATTATTGAAATATTAAAAGAAGCATTTATAGATTATTTAAAAAATACAGAAAATAAGGAGAAAACACTTGAAAAAAATATAAAGGAGAGTTAACATCAAAAGCAACAGGTAGTTGCTAAATTTAGGAGGTAACAATGCTAAATTTAGTGGGTGAACAATTTAAAGTAGGAATGTATATAAGATTATCTAGGGAAGATGGTGATAAACAGGAAAGTGAAAGTATAGGAAATCAAAGAAAAATAATAAAAAGATTTCTTGAAGAAAATAATTTAAACTTTGTTGATGAATATGTGGATGATGGTGTATCAGGAACAACTTTTGATAGAGAAGGATTTAATAGATTAATTAGAGATATTGAAAACAAAAGAATTAATATGGTTGTCACAAAAGATTTATCTCGTTTAGGTAGAGATTATATAAAAACAGGATACTATTTAGAAAATTATTTTCCTGAAAAATCTGTAAGATATATTGCTATATTAGATGGTATTGATACATATTTAGATAGTACAAATAATGATATTAGTCCATTTAAAGCAATTATGAATGATATGTATGCTAAAGATATTTCAAAAAAAATAAAGAGTGTATTTAGAGAAAAACAAAAAAGTGGACAGTTTTTAGGATCAATAGCACCATATGGGTATAAATTAAGAAAAGATGAAAAAGGAAAATTAGAAGTTGATGATTACTCAGCAGAAATAGTAAGACAAATATTTCAGATGTATTCAAATGGTCATGGAAGTATTGATATTATGAACTATCTAAACAAAAAAGAAATATTAAATCCAAGTAGTTATCATAAGACTAAATATAAGAAAAAACAATCTAGTAAATGGAATCAAATTACAATATTGGCTATGTTAAAAAATCAGGTATATATAGGAAATACAGTACAAAATAAAAGAAGAAAAGTATCTTATAAATCAAAAAAAGTCATTGATAATCCAAAAGATAATTGGATTGTTGTTGAGAACACACATGAGCCAATAATAGATAAGCAAACATTTGAAAAAGTTCAATTGATGATAGAAGCAAAAGATACATCAAAATACACCAAACACGAATATTTATTTAAAGGTCTTTTAAAATGTCATCATTGTGGATGGAAGTTACAAATAGCAATTAAAGGCTCAGGTAAGAATCCATATATAAATTGTATTGGACATGAGAAAAGAGGAAAGCATCCAATTAGTATGAACTATTGGGAATTTGAGGAAAGTATTCTTGAAGTTATAAGAGATATCTGTAAAATGTATTTGAATGAAAATGTATTTTTAGAAACATTAAAAAAATATAAAAATGGATATACAAATATAATGGATGGATACAAGAAAAAACTAAATGAAGTTAAAAATAAAATTCAAACAATAAATAATAATCTAGACAAAATGTATATGGATAAATTGAATGATATCATAACTACTGATGACTATATGAGATTTTATAATAGGTTTGCCGAAGAAAAAAAGGGACTAATTGAAAAACAATATGAGATAAAACAAAAAATTATGACATTAAAAGAAAAAGAAGAAGAGAATATTGATGAAGAAGAAATAAAGAAAATAGTTAATGAATTTTTAAACATGAAAGAATTTAACAAAGTTTTATTATACAGACTGATTAACTATATTGAAATTGATACAGATAAAAAAATATATATCCATTTTAATTTTAATCACTTAAATATTTTGAGTGATAGTATATCAATAAATAATGGAAAAATTGAATATGAAGAGATTTTAAAAACTGGATAGGATTATACAGTAAGTAGGTCGCCACTCAAAGGCGATTTATTAATAAGGTATGTTGGAAGTTAGAAAAATCCACACCATTGATATTTGCTTTCCAACCAGAAGGAAAAGGAATATCTGGAAAAATTTTAGAAATATTTAATGCGGTTTCATAAGCATAAGAACTAGTTGGTAAGCTACCAGTTACTAGATTAACTCCATCTGGATTTACCATAGGCATAATGTATATACTAGAATTATTAAATAAATTTCTTATGTTATATCCATAAAGTGAACTATTATCTACATATGCTTGTGAATAGTCTTCAATAAATTTCATTAAAACAACACTTGTAATCCATTCATTGGCATGTATAGAAGCAGAATAAAATACTTTATTAGGGCCTTTTCCAAGTTTCACAACATAAATATTTTTACCCATAACACTATTTCCAACAATTTGAATATTTAAAAAAGGATATTTGTAATTTAGTTCAGTTAAATTACTTCTTAGTATGTTATAGCTATAATTGACATTTGTAGGAACAATACTCATATTAAATCACCAATATATAATATGTAATAATAGTAAAATGTGCAATAAAAATAATAAAAATTTTATTGATAAAAAGCCAAAGATATAGTATAATTAATTAGTATATGGGGATGTAATGGTTTCGACATACTACCCAAAATATAAATAGCAAGTAGTGGATGGTTGCTTTGGCCACTTAAAAAAAGCAAAATTTAAAAATAAACGCTAACAAACAAGAAGTAGCATTAGCTGCCTAAGTGTAGCTACACTTTACTAAATAGCCCACTTATTTAGATAAGGTGTCATACTAGTGGGAAACAAATCTACTTTAGCTTTGAAAGTAGAGGGTATTTTAAAAGCTATATTTTATTTTAACCTGTTTATCGGTGAAAATAAAATGAATATAAAAGATAAACTAAACTTGTAGAAGTTTATATGGAAGGTTTTATGGACAGGAGTTCGATTCTCCTCATCTCCACCAACGACGTTTCTGTTCGAACTTTTATGAACAGATATGATATGAAAATCAATCAGAAATAAATGTACTGAACCCAAAAAATTGGACATTTTTTGACTAGATACTAGGCAACTTGGGAATGGACTCTGTATTGCACAGGGCTCATTCCTTTTAGTTTGCCCTTTATCCTTTTATTATTATAATAATCTATATATTCTATTATATCCCTTTCTAATTCTCCTATTGTTTTATATTCTTTCATATAAAATAATTCTGACTTTAATAAACCAAAGAAATTCTCTGCTAATGAATTATCTAAACAATTTCCTTTTCTAGACATACTTTGTCTTATTCCTTTTTCTTTTAATAATGCTTGATATTGCTTCATTTGATATTGCCATCCTTGGTCTGAATGCAATATTAAATTGGTATTATCTGGTATCTTGTTAAATGCTTTTTCTAACATATCTACTACTTGTGAAAATACTGGATGTCTTGATAGGTTAAAACTAATTACTTCTCCATTAAATAAATCTACTATTGGTGACAGATAAAGTTTTTCATTATGTATTTTAAACTCTGTTACATCTGTAACCCATTTTTGATTTGGTTCTTCAGCTTCAAATTCACGATTTAATAAATTATCACATATTTTTCCTACTTCACCTTTATATGATTTATATTTTTGTACTCTTATGAAACATTGTAATCCTAATTCTTTCATGAGTTTTAAAACTGTTTTGTGATTAATATTAAAACCTCTATTATGAAGTTCCATAGTCACTCTTCTATATCCATATCTTCCTTTATTTTCGTGATAAATAGCTATAATTTCTTCTTTTACTTCTTTATATTTATCTGGTTCTTTCATTCTATTTAATTGATAGTAAAATGTACTTCTTGTTATTTCTGCATATTTTAACAAAGCCTCTAATTTGAATTCATGCCTTAATTCATCTATTACTATTACTTTTTCGGATGTTTTGGCTTTGTTCTTTCCTGAATTAAGGCTTGCAATTTTTTTAAGTACGCATTTTCCATTCTAAGTCTTTGAACTTCTTCAATTAAATCTTCTTCATTTTCTTTAGATAATTTCTTTTTTCTTGGTTTAGAACTCATATTTTTATTTCTACCTCGTCGCTCTTTATATAGAGCTTGTGGTCCTTTCTCATAATATATACGTTCCCATTTACCTACAACATTATGATTTCCTAAATTGAAATATGCAGCCGTTTCATTAAGAGATAAATGGTTTTTATGCATATATTCTACTACATTTTGTTTGAATTCTCCACTATATTTTATATTATTTCGTATTAATCCATTAATTCCGTGTTCTTGATAATTCTTTATCCACCATCTAACTACGGATCTATTTGGAATTCTGAAGTGTTCTGCAAGTTCACCACAACCAATATGATTTTTTTCATAATATTCTATTACTTCTAATTTAAATTCTTTTGAATATTTAGACATATAAAATGAACCCTCCTTATTAAACTTTTTTGTCTAATAATTTGGGTTCACTTCAAAAATCTGGTTGATTTTTTGGTGTGCCCAGCAAAAGAGTTTTTAGGGCGAATACAAGATGAAATGAGAGTTTGTTGTATAAAATTATATAATAAGCATTATGAAAAAAACTCAATACTAAAACAAAAGAAAAAAGGCAGAAATCAATATATAAATGTTAAAGATATGGGAAATTATAGAGAAATCAAGAAACAACTTGAACAAAAAGAGAAGAAGCTTGCTGAAGCCAATAATCAAACTAAAAAACTAGACAATACAACTAGAGATATAAACACAATATTAGATAATTTAAAACCTACTAAACTAAACAAAAATAATATGCTTATTTAAAGCGAGGATGTCCAAATAATAAAAAATTATACAAATAATGTAAAAGATACTACTAAAACTATTAGAAGTGTAAATGACTTAAATATGGCAATTAAAGATTTTGAACATAGTTCTTTTGAAATAGAAAAAGAAAATCGTTCATTAAAATATCAATTGGAACTAAAAGATGATGAAATAGACAGTTTAAAAGGCGAATTATCTACTAAAGACAAAATTATTAGCAAGTTACGAACTGAAAAGGAAAAAATAAAACAGGAATTACAGAAATTCAAAGGCTTTTGGCATAGTATTATGAGCCATTTTCATAAAAGAATTTGCTATGATAAAGATGAAAACTATAAAATTGTGAGTGATGACTTATACAAAAATGGCATATTTGATAGCAACGATAATGAAATTGCAAATGATATTAGAAGAAAAGTAAAAACAAAAGAAGATATAGAAAAATTAAAAAATAGAAAAAAAGATAATTTTGAATTAAAGTAAGGAGTAAAAAAGTTATGGACGAAAATAAGGTTGAGAATGTAATAAATATAATTAAAGATATGAATATTAAAGATAAATTAAGACTAGGA
Source organism: uncultured Clostridium sp. (assembly GCA_946497905.1). Taxonomy (GTDB): domain Bacteria; phylum Bacillota; class Clostridia; order TANB77; family CAG-508; genus CAG-269. Next base: position 9,224 of record CAMMMI010000020.1, on the reverse strand, counting down.
ATTTGTTTATCTACAAGCAGTTGGGCTAATATTTTATATAATAAGTCTGAAATGTATGAGAAGTTTGATACTATACTAAAAGAGATTGATGAAGAATATAGAACTACATTAATAAATTTTGGACAAAGCAAATATTTTATTATAAATTTTACTATGGCTAAAATAATGGAGATGGAACAAACACAAAGAAATAAAGTCGCTTTGTATTTGTTTAATAGCATTGCTGTTTGAAAAAATATAATAAGTATGCTATACTTTGATTATTATATTTTATTTAACAAATTTGGAAGGAAAATAGAAAATGGAAAAAGAAAATTTAAAAAAATTTGTAATATCTTTATATAAACCTGTGAAATGTTTAACTATTGTAATGATAGTAAGTATGATTATTTCTCAAATATTAGATTTAGTAAAACAATATATAATAAAAGGAATCATTGATTTGCCAAGTATGGAAAATTTTCAAATATCAGATTTGTACAATGTTGCATTTATTTTATTAGTTGTTATTGTTTTAGAATTAATATTTTTCTATATTTCAAATATAACGAGAACTATACATATTGTAAAAAAACAAACACCGTATATTTCTGAAAAATTATTTAATAACCTAAATGATAAAACATATTCATTTTTTACTGATAATTATACAGGAAAAATATCTACAGCAATAAATGAAATAAATACTGAAATTACTAATCTGAATACTCAAATAACAACTAAATTTATTTCATTATTGACTTCAATGATAAGTAGTTTAATAGTTTTATATACAATAAATTTAAATATTTTTATTGTTGCAACAATTCTTTTTGTAGGAATAATAGTGGCAAGATTAGTATATTTTTCTAAAAAGTATTTACCTTCTATAAAAAAAGCAGAAGAATATAATAGAGAGTATAATGGAATTTTAAATGATGCTGTATTAAATTTCACATCATTAAGGTTATATAATGCAGTAGAAAAATTTTCTAAAAATCTAAAAGCAAAAAAGCAAGAAGCGAATTTATATAAAAATAAAGCGTCTGCTAAAGAATTTACATTTGGAGCAATAGCTAATGTTGCATATGTTGTAACACTAGTTGCACTAATAATATACTCAATTAAATTGTTTGAAACTAATTCTATGACATTAGGCAATTTTATATTCTTTATAAATGCTATGATTTCTATAAAAGGTCAAACTACTTCGTTTACATGGTCTTATATACATATAGGCGAAATTATGGTAAAACTACAAAATAGTTATGAATTATTATATTCTAAAGATAATGTAGGAGATGATGACAAAAGTAATATACAAATAGATACTGGAAAACTAGAATTTAAAGATGTGTCATTTAGATATAATAAAAATTATATTTTTGAGAACTTTAATTTGAGTATTAACGATAAACAAAAAATAGGAATTATAGGTGTAAGTCGGAAGCGGAAAAACAACATTAGTAAATTTAATTTTTAAATTTTATAATCCAGAAAATGGTATCATTTTAATAGATGATAAAGACATATCTAAATATAGTGCAAATTCATTATATAATAATTTAACATATGTGCCTCAAGAAACTATATTACTTCATTCAACGATTTATGATAATATAAAAATAGCAAAACCTAATGCGACAAAAGAAGAAATATATAATGCAGCAAAAAAAGCAGAACTACATAACTTTATAGAAAGTTTAGAAGATAAATATGATACGATTGTTGGAGAAAGAGGAATAAAACTTTCAGGAGGTCAAAGACAAAGAATTGCATTGGCTAGAATATTTTTAAGAGATTCAAAAATTGTAATATTTGATGAAGCCACTAGTAGTCTAGATAATAATACAGAATTCAAAATTCAACAAAATATACATAAATATTTTAATGAGCAAACTATTATATGCATAGCACATCGTTTATCTACATTAAAAGATATGGATAATATTCTAGTCATCGAAAAAGGAACTATAATAGACTTTGGAACTCCTGATTATATTATTCCTAAATATGATAAGAAAGAATTTATGATTGGAGATGTCTAAAAAGTAAATGATTGAGTAGACTTATATGTTTATTCAATGATTTATTATAGTTATTTATAGAAATTTTACTAAAATTGTTGCAATTTATCATAAGTATGATATACTTTAATAAATTGATTGATTTTTATATCAATTGTTATGAGAGCCAAAAAGTTGTAGATAACTACTTCATCGGCAACACAGAACAAAATCCTTGTATTCATTGATATATAATAAATACAAGGATTTTTATTTAGTCTAATAATGCAATTTTAATGCAACTAGTTTATTTTAATATCATTTTCCAATAAATAATTCTCTAGTTTTTCATCTTCTTGAACCTCTTTTTGCCATTATAATCCTGTTTATGTAGAAAATTTACAAAAATTAAATAATGAGCATAATGCACTTAAAGTAGCTCAAATACAAGAAGCAATAACTTCTGCCCATAAATATAATACTAAAACTAGAATGAGAAGGAAATTAACAGATGACTTTTTTACGCAATTACAAAGTATTTTAGATTCTGAAGAAGAAAAGAAAAAAATATTAGGAAACAATAAACAATGCTTAACTAAAATTCAAATATATGAATTATCAAAAAAAATCTGGTTTTGATGTTGGATATTCTACAGTTGTTTTAGAAATTAACAAAATTAAACGTAGTGGAAATGAATGTTTCATAAGGCAAGATTACGAATTTGGAGACAGATTAGAATATGACTTTTAAGAAGTTAAACTAGTAATTAATGGTATTACTAAAAAATATTACATAAAAAATCAAAAACAACAAAAGTAACAGGATTCGCAAATGGGTTTCTGATTACTTCAGATAAGGTAAAAGGTGATGTTGTTTCTGAATATATGTACAACTTATTCTACGAAAGAAAAGCAGATTATGACCTAGATATAGATCATTATATAGTGAATTTGTGGCAACCAGTTGAAGAACAAGCAGGTACATATAAAGCAAGAAAAATAAGACAAACTTGCTAAATAACAGAATGTAATGGGGTTGCTGGAGAACAAAAACAAATAACAGGTTCTTTAAAAAGTGGAGATTTTGTCTATGGAACTTTTAACGTAACAACTAAACATTTACAGAAAATGCATAAAAAATATAAAAGGAGTAAGAAATAAATGGAAAATGGGATATTAAAATTTGGATATGAAGATACAGACAGAAAAATAGAAGTAGAGTTATATGGAATAATTTTTGAGATTAATAAAAGAAATATAGTAGATAAAGATATTAACAAAATAAATCAAGATGATATTAATAATGTAGAAAAAGAAATAAAAGAATTAATTGGAGAAAATAGCATAGAAAAAATAAATAATAAGAGAATATTTTTTGAAAATAAAGTGCAAGATAAAAGTGTTGATAATCATAAAAAAATTGAATATGTATTAAGGCATTTTTATCCTGCTTTTTTAATGAAAGGAACTATATAGAATTACTACAAAATCCACAATTATATAAAGAAGCATGCGAAAAATTAATATGGTTTTATAAATGTGGCAGAAAGATTATCACAATACCAAAAAGAATAGAAAAAGCTCTAAAAAGCATATCTATTCTTATGAATATGATGATGAATATATTTATAGTGCATTTTATCAAGAGTATAGAATAGATTTAGCATATGACAAAGTGCATCGGTGAAAGTTTAAAGCTCTGATAAAATCACTAAAAAGCAATGTGGAATTTGTAAAAATACAAGGATATAGAGCTACTATGCGTAATAACCACAATATTAGTAATTATAACTTTGCAGAACATAGCCAATACGTTTAGTAATACAAAAACAACAACATCAACTAATATTGAAACAGGAAAACAGGAAACAATAGACAATGAGGAGTTAAAGAAAAATATTACTATAGAAATGGAAATATTGTGGGCTGTGTAAATGGTTATGCATATGATACTACAACACCAACAAATGGAACAGCATATATAAATGTACCTTATCCAGAAAATTCAGATTATGATGAAGTATCGTTCGACAAATACGAAACGTATTTAATAAGAGCAAATAAAGAATATTAGAAAATAAAACGCATTACAGAAATGTAGCGTGTTTTTGAATAATATCACAAAATCTTACAAATAATAGTATAATAATATTGACAAATGTAATACAATGTAGTACAATAATAACAGAAAGGAGTTGATAGTATGACTATTTCAGTAAGATTAAGTGATAATGATACAGAACTGATAAAAGCATATGCAGACATGAACAATATTTCTTTATCTGATTTAATAAGAAATGCAGTATTAGAAAAAATAGAAGATGAATATGATTTAAAGACGTATTATGAAGCAATGGAAGAATATAGAAAAAATCCTAAAACTTATACTTTAGATGAAGTAGAAAAGGAGTTGGGACTTGATAATGAAATATAAAGTAGTGTTAACAGATAGAGCAAAAAAACAATTAAAAAAATTAGACAAACATATATCATCTTTAATTATACGGTTGGCTAAGAAAGAATATAGAAGGTTGTGAAAACCCAAGATTACATGGAAAAGGATTAGTAGAAAATAAATCAGGACAATGGAGATACCGAATTGGAGACTATAGATTAATATGCGAAATACAAGATAAAGAAATAATAGTTTTAGTCTTAGAAGTAGGACATAGAAGAGAAATATATAATTAATAGAGAATGTTAGAAATGTACTGAATCCAAAAAAAATGGACATTTTTTGACTAGGTACTAGGCAGTTTGGTAAACTGAGTATATAGAATAATTTGTGTAAAGTTAAAAAAACCTTCTTATGATAAAATAAAAACGTCATAAGGAGGTTTTAAATATGGTATCTATTTATCAACAAAAATAATAACAGAAAAATGGACAAGTAGATATCAAAATTGGGGTGTTACTTTATCAGAATTACATACATTTTTTCCTGATAGAGTAGATATAATTAATGGTAATAATTACCATATTGATATAAGAATAAAGTATGCCAAAAATGTTAATTGACATACTCTGTTAAGGGTGCAAAAATTTTAATAATTTTACTAAAGTACAATCATCTTTTGAGTAAAATCCAAATTACTCCAAGAATCATACTCATAGCCAATAGAATAAACATTAGTAGCCCAAATATCTTTATCAAGCATAAGTTTCAAATTTTTATTCAAATTATTATCAAAAAACTTTTTAACAGAAGTAACAATATTAAGTTTAGGATTAGCCTTTGCAACTTCTGAGATTAAGTATTTACCACGTTCATTAAAACCTAAAACTCTAATATAAGGCAAACATTTTTTAGAAAGAGAAATATCTCTTTTTGTAATACCCAATAAAGAATATAATAAAATACGTTGTAATCTAGTAGTAGTATATCTTTTGGACTTAATAATATTTAAAAACTCAACAATACTATTACAATAATTTGCAGCATTTTTTATTGCAAATTCTAAACCTTCAGATACATCAGCTAACTCACTAATTTCGTTAATACTCATTTTCCTTAAATTATATATTATCTCTTTTTCAAAAACTGTAATATCAGGAACAATATGTCCAACTTTTATATTATCCATCAAAATAGAATAACAGCTACTAGGTAATAATTTTTGTAAAATATCAAATCCCTTATTTTTTATAATATTTCTAATAGCAGTAGCACTAGCAATGTTTCCAGAAAAAGAAGTATCATTATATTCTGAAGAAAACCTAGGAATAGCAATAGGAAGAATATTGCTATTAAATTTCTTTAAAGCTTTTAAGTACTCAATGCCTAGAATATTATTAGGAGAAGAAACTACATTAGAAAGTTGTCTAATATTATTTAAATACATCATTAAAGCATTATCACGAGCTTTAGGGTAAGATATACCTTTACTTAACTCATGAGCCAAAAGGGCTTTATATTCTTTAGGTTCATTATATAAAACATCAGCAATTTTATCTAAAATTTTAATATTAGAAGTTTCAGCACCAAATGAAATATAATCAACAACTTTTAAAGAATCTAATATTTTAATAGCACCCTCAGCAAAATTTTCAGCACTAGAAATGGAATACAATAAAGGTAATTCAATGACAATATCAATACCATTGCTTAAAGCAATTTTAGTTTTAGACCATTTATCAATAATAGAAGTATCACCACGTTGAGTAAAATTACCAGACATAATAGCAACTGTGTAATTAGCTCCAGTAGCCTTTTTAGATTCTTCTAAATGGTATAAATGACCATTATGAAAAGGATTGTATTCAGCAACAATACCTAAAACTTTTCCCATTATTAGATTCCCTCCTTTTAAACATTTGCCCATAAAAGGCAATTTTCCAATTTGGGGACGTGTTCAAAATTGGTAAATATATTTTTAACATTTTAATATTTACTTTTTTTACAAATAAATGATATAATCAATTATAGAATATTTTTATGATTTTTACAATATAGAATTATATAAATTTGTACACGAAGAAAGGATGTGATAAAAAATGGAAAAAGTAACAATATACACAGATGGAGCATGTTCAGGAAACCCAGGTCCAGGAGGTTGGGGAGCAATCCTTATGTACAAAGATAATAAAAAAGAAATATCAGGAGGAAAAAAGGATACAACTAATAATATAATGGAAATTACAGCAGTAATAGAAGGACTAAAAATGCTAAAATATCCATGTGAAGTCGACTTATATAGCGACAGTGCATATGTTGTTAATTGTTTTAATCAAGGTTGGATATATAATTGGCAAAAGAATAATTGGAAAACAGCAAATAAAGAACCAGTAAAAAACAAAGAGTTATGGGAAGAATTGTATAAATTAACTAAAGTACATAAAGTAAATTTTATAAAAGTAAAAGGGCATAGTGATAATGAATTTAATAATAGATGTGATGAATTAGCAAGACAAGCTATAAAAGAATTATAAAATATAATTAAGATAACTAGAAAAAATTATAGTATGAAAAAATATTTAGAATGTAAATGATTTTACAAAATAAATTTATTACATTTATATGACATAAACAAAAAACATTGAAAAAAACAGTTTTTTAATTTATAATAAAATTGTATGCATATCACTATAAAGGTAAAAATAATATTAAAAATATTAATTTTCATAAAACGTAGTTACAAACATAACAAAGGAGGAAGATATGGAAACCTTTGCAGAATATATTTTAGATGAAAAAAATTTAGGGGCAAAAATGGAAATAGTGTATTATTTATCTAAAAAAACAAAAATATATTTTGATAAATCAGTTATATTTAAAACCGAATTATTAAGGCTATTTTTAAATTATGCAAAAATAGAAGTAGATAAAAATTTACTATTAACAGTGTCATTATTATGTAATTGTAAAAAAATAAATAATGCACAAGATATAGAAAAAGTACATTCCTATGCAAAGGAAGGTGCAGAATATTTAAGAGAATTAGGATTTGGAAAAAGATTTTGTAAAATTTGTGAAGAAATAAATAGATATAGTGGAAGCAATCCAAGAGAAAGAGAAAGTGATATATTAGAATTAATAGATCAGTTTGGAGGAATGCTTTTAGACAGACCAGAAAGAATAGGTTTTAAGCCAGATGAAGCATTAGTATTATTAGAACATAGAAACTTAAAAGATGAGTATAATAGATATTTAGAAACTTTCATAGAATTTATAAACTTCATGGAAAAAATTCAAATGAATGACTTGGTAAATATGTCATCAATAAAGCGACTTGTAAAAATACATAATGAAACAGAAACAGTAACTCAATTTATAGAAAATATTATTAATGAATATGAACCAAAAGTAGATAAATTATTAAAACAATATATGAATGATATAGCAGAAGGAATATTTGAAAATATAGATAATCCTAATAGACCACTATTCAGTCCAGAAACAACAAAAAAAATATTAAAAAATATGGAAGAATTACAAAATTAGAGAAAAGGAGAAAAAATGTACGAAATATTTGCAGATTTACATGTACACATAGGAAGAAGTGAAAATGGAAAACCAATAAAAATAACAGCAGCAAGAAGTCTAAATTTTGCTAATATAGCAAGAGAATGTGAAGAAAGAAAAGGAATAAATGTAGTAGGAATAATAGATTGTGCTTCACCTTATGTAATAGAAGATATAGAAAAATTCTTAAAAACAGGGGAAGCGTACGAATTAAAAGATGGAGGAATAATTTATAAAGATAAAGTTTGCATTTTATTAGGAAGTGAAGTAGAAACATCAGAAAAAGGAAGAAATGGTAAATGTGGTAGTGCTCATAATGTTTGTTTTTTTCCACATTTAGAAGACATAAAAGGATTTTCTATGGAAATGAGCAAACATATAAAAAATATAACTCTAAGTACACAAAGATCAAATTTATCAGGATACGAATTAATTGATATTGTAGAAAAATATAATGGAATTTTAATTCCAGCACATATATTTACACCACATAAAAGTTATTATGGGAATTGTACAGATAGGTTAGAAAATATATTTAAAGAAAAATATAATAAAATATTTGCTGTCGAACTAGGTTTGAGTTCAGATACATTTTTAGCAGACACAATATCAGAACTAGAAAATAAAACATTTGTAACTAATTCTGATGCACATTCTTTACCTAAAATAGCAAGAGAATATAATAAAATGCAAGTAGAAGATATATCATTTAAAGAAGTAGTAAAAGCATTGAAAAATGAAGATGGAAGAAAAATTTTAGCTAATTATGGGCTAGATCCAAAACTTGGAAAATATCATAGAACTTATTGCGACGATTGTGAAAAAACAATAGAAACAAAAGAACCAGTGGAATTTTGTCCTATATGTGGAGGAAAGAATGTTACTTTTGGAGTTTTTGATAGAATAGAGCTGATAAAAGATAAAAAAGAAACCAAAAGCCCTAAAAATAGACCTCCATACATATACCAGATACCATTAGGATTTATACCAGGAGTAGGTGGAAAAACAGTGGAAAAATTGCTAAATAATTTTCAAACAGAAATGAATATTTTACATAAATTAACACAAGATGATATAGAAGGAGTTGTTGGAGAAAAAGTAGCTAAAAATATAGTAAGAGCAAGAGAAGGAAAGATGGAAGTACACTCAGGCGGCGGAGGAAACTATGGAACAGTTTCATAGGGGCGGACCTTGATATTGCCAAAGGGGAGGGGGTATTTTGGGACATTTTGTTTAATAAATTATATTATAATTATTAAATTTAAATATGCTGAAAA
>CAMMMI010000019.1 GCA_946497905.1 uncultured Clostridium sp. | reverse complement strand
ATTTGTATTCAACTCCTTGGCTCACAAAACGACATGGCTACGATCCGACTTCTTTCTGGAATAAAAAAACAAGAGAAAAGTCAAAAAATAAGTGAGGCAATAAATCAAATTTTAGCAAGAAAAGCAGCAATAGAATGGACACAGTTTGGAACTACAAGATTACCTTCAATGTACACAGTTATAACACCAGAAGAAATGATAGAAATAGATTTTCCTAATTTAGTAGAGCAAGAATATGCAGATATAAAGGATAAACAAAAGTATGCCATAACTAAAGTCTATGAATTTGATAAAAATAATTTACAAAAATTAATTTTAAAAGGAATAGCAAAACAAGTGTCAGGAGTTCATAAAGAATATGGGATAATAGAAATTCCTCAATCAGTTGTAGAAACGACATTAGATGGAGAAGTGGAGCAGTATTTTGTTGAAAAAATACTGAAATATGGAGAAGACATTAAAGATGAAGATATGGTAAGAAATAAAATAAGGGGAATAAATAATTATGAATTAGAAGATTTGATTGAAATGATAAAAAAACTTCCAGATAGTGAAAGGTCAGATTGTTTAAAAGATTTTAAAAAACAGATAAAAGAAATAAAACAAAAAGTAAAAGATGAAGAAAACAGCGAAAAATTAGAACAAAATCAAGGAAAAAGCTCTAAAAATAATATAAACAATCAATATGGAAAGAATAGTGGAAATGCTGAAGAGGAATATACTCATTAATCATACAAAATGATAAAAGTAATAAAAAAAATAAATTTTTATTTTGGCTGTTATTATTGTATTTACCAAAATTATCACAAAATCACACTTTATGTAAAGAAAACATAAAATATAACAAATAAACATGAAAGGTGGTAAGAAAATGGGTGAGTACATAATAACAGGAGGAAAAAAAGCAGAAGGAGAAATTGAGATATCAGGTTCTAAAAATGCATCACTACCAATAATAGCAGCAACAATACTAAATGGAGGAATTACTACATTATATAATGTGCCAGATATACATGACACACAAATGATGTTTGAAATATTGAAAAAAATAGGAGGAAAAGTAAACAAAAAAACAAATAAAGTAGTTATTGATACAAGTAAGATAAATAAATATGAGATTCCCGAAGATTTAATGAGACAAATGCGTTCATCTGTAATTTTTGCAGGTGCATTAATAGGAAAGTATAGAAAAGCAATATTTTCATATCCAGGAGGTTGTGATATTGGAACAAGACCAATAGACCTTCATTTAAAATCTTTTGAAAAATTAGGAATAAATATTACAAAAAACTATGGAAATATTAGTTGCATTTGTGATAAAATAATACCTGAGAAGATACATTTAGATTTTCCAAGTGTAGGAGCAACAGAAAACATAATATTAGCAACATGTTTAACAAAAGGAACAACAACAATTACAAATGCAGCAAGAGAGCCAGAAATAATAGACCTACAAAACTTTTTAAATAGAATGGGAGCAAAGATTAAAGGAGCAGGATCAAATACAATAGAAATACAAGGAGTAGAAAATCTAAAAGATGTAAGCTATAATATAATGGCAGACAGAATAGAAGCAGGAACATTTTTATGTTTAGGAGCAATGACAAATGGAAATATATTATTAAAAAATATAGATCCAATATATATAAATCCAGTAATAGATAAATTAGAAGAAGCAGGTTGCAATTTCAATGAAAGTAAAAATAGTATTGAAATATCAGCACCAAAAAGACTAAAAGCAGTGGATATAAAAACTATGCCATATCCAGGTTTCCCAACAGATATGCAATCAATATTTGGGACAGCATTAACAATAGCTAAAGGAACATCAGTTATAGTAGAAAATATATTTGAAAACAGATATAAATATTTACAAGAACTAGCAAGGATGGGAGCAAAATCTACAATAGAAGGAAAAACAGCAATAATAAAAGGAGTAAGAAAACTATGTGGTGCAAAAGTTAGAGCAACAGATTTAAGAGGAGGAGCGGCATTAGTAATAGCAGGTGCATCAGCAAAAGGGAAAACCACAATAGAAAATATAGAATATATTTTAAGAGGATATGAAAAATTTGAACACAAACTAAGAAACTTAAATATAGATATTCAAAAAAAGGTTAATAAAAAAGATTGTTAATGGTAAAACAAAGGGTGTAATAAAAAAATTACACCCTAGCTAAAGGAGGAATCCAATTGAGCAAAAGAAAACAAGAAGAAATAAATAATTTCCTATACATACAAGAAGAAAAAAAGAATGAAACAATTGAAGAATTAATGAGAAAAAAGAAAAATAAAGAAAGAGAAAAGCGAATAAGGCAGAATAATCAAAAAAGAAATGAAGACAAATTTGATTTAGAAACAGAAACAGTAATACAAATGACAAATAGAAATAAAAAAAAGCAACAAGAAAAAGAAAAAAGACAAGCAATGCAATTGGAAAGAAAAAGGAAAAAAAGAAACAAAAAAATAAAATCTATTATTAAAGTTATAATGTTGATTTTAATAATAGGAGGTGGTATAGTTTTCACAATGACATCACCAATATTTAATATAAAGGACATAAAAGTATTAAATAATGCACAAGTACCAAGTGAAACAATAGTAAGTTTATCTGGACTAGTTACAAATCAGAACATTTTTAGATTTAGCAGTTCAAGTATAAAAGACAAAATAAAAGAAAACCCATACATAGAAACAGTAGAGGTGCATAGAAAAATACCAAGCACAATAGAAATAGAAGTACAAGAAAGAGAACATAGCTATAATGTAAGTTATATGGGAAAATATGCATATATTAATACACAAGGATATATCTTAGAAATATCAGAAGATAATAAAGCAAAACCAATTATTTATGGGACAAGCACAAGTGAAGAAGAAATAAGTCCAGGAAAAAGATTAAATAATGATGACTTAGAAAAATTAGAAGATATAATAAAAATTACAAATATAGCAAAAGAAAATAACATATATGATAAGATAACAAGTATTGACATAACTAACAAAAATGACTATATTATATATATGGAACAAGAACAAAAAAATATACATCTAGGGGACAATACCAATATAAGTAATAAAATACTATATGTATCAGCAATATTAGAGCAAGAAAAGGAACATGCAGGTGATATATATGTAAATGGAGATCTAAACAATAAATTTCAACCATATTTTAGAGAAAAATTATCTAACTAATAAAAAGAGAGGTGATATGATGACAAAAAAAATGACAACAAGTATTGTGCTAGGACTAATGTGTTTTGCATTAACTTTAGGAATATTTATTCAAGCAAAAACTGTAAAAAATTCAAATATGACAATAAGTCAAAATTATGAAGAAAATGAACTAAGATCAGAAGTTTTAAAATACAAAGAAAAATATGATAATAAATATAAAGAATTAGAAGAAGCGGAAAAGAAATTAGAAGAACAAAGAAAAATCTCAACTGAAAATAATGAAGAATTATCAGCAAAAGAAGAAGAAATAAAGAAAGGGAATAAAATAATAGGATTAGATGAAGTAACAGGACCAGGAGTTATTATAACATTAAGTGATAGCAAATTAGATATAAATTCAGTATTAGATCCAAATTCTCTAGTAGTACATGATGGAGATATATTGAGTGTAATAAATGAATTAAAAAATGCAGGAGCAGAAGCAATATCAATAAATGATCAAAGATTAGTACCAACAACAGGTATTATATGTGGAGGAAATATAATAGATATAAATAAAGAAAAAGTTGGAGCACCTTTTGTGATTAAAGCAATTGGATTACCAGAACAACTATCAGGATTAAATAGACCAGGAGGATATCTAAATTCATTAAAAGAAAAATATTCTATAGGAGTAGAATTTGAAAAATCTAATAATATCACAATACCAAAATATACAGGAGTTTTAACTTATAAATATGCACAAAATGTAAAATAAGCATGAGGAGGAATAAATGAAAGAAAAATTAAAAAAAGGAAAAATAACAATGATAATAATAGCAGGAATAGTTTGTTTTATTTTGGCGTTAGTCATGTCAATGCAATTTAAAATAGTAAATGAAACAGACATAACCTCTATTGAAAGTATGAGAGAAACAGAATTAAGAACAGAATTAGCCAATTGGAAAGAAAAATATGAAGAAGCAAATACTAAATATGAAGAAACAATAAGTATGATAAATGAATATAAAGAAACAGATAAATCAAATAATGAGACAGAAGAAGTTATCAATAATGAATTAGAACAAATTAATATGTCTCTAGGAAAAACAGATGTGCAAGGCAGTGGCATAGAAGTAATACTAACTGACACAAATAATGAAGAAATTCCAAAAATAAATGCAGATGATTTACTAGTAATAGTAAATGCGTTAAAATTGGCAGGAGCGGAAGCAATATCTATAAATGATGAAAGAATTATAAATATGTCAGACATAGTTGATGTTGATACATACATAAAAGTAAATGGAAACAGGATTTTATCACCATATGTTATAAAAGCTATTGGAAATCAAACATATTTAGAAAGTCAGCTATTAGGTAATGGTGGCTATGTAGATGATTTGCAAAAATCTGGATATAGTGTAGAAATACAAAAAAATGATAATGTAGAAATATTAAAATATAATGGTGAAATAAAAACAAAATATATTGAATAGTTAAAATTTGATTAACTATATTATGCAAGGAGGAAATAAGATGATATTTATTGCAATAATAATAGGATGTGTTTTAGGAGCTATCATAGGAATTAATGCTCCAATCATCTCATATACATATTCAAGCTACTTAGCGATTGCAGTAATAGCTGCTTTAGATTCAGTGTTTGGAGGAATAGCATCAGTTATAAATAAAAAATTTGATATGAAAATATTTATATCAGGATTTTTTGGAAATGCAATATTAGCAATTCTCTTAACAGTGTTAGGACAAAAATTAAATGTTGATATATATTTAGCAGCAATAGTAGTATTTGTATGGAGAATGTTCTCTAATTTAGGAATAATAAGAAGATACTATGTAGAAAAATGGACAAATAAAATAAAAGAAATATCAAAAAATAATCAAGAAAGCAGAAAAAATAATTAAAAATTTGTGCATATATAAGACATACAAAAGTTAAATAGATAAATAAAAATAAGGCGGAAAAATCCGTCTTAAATATTTGAAAAAATGTAAGCTGTACAGCTGTAAGAATACAAACTGTTTATTACAAGCATGTTACAAAAATATTACAAAAATATAACAAATTCTATTGACATTTGTCTAAAAATGTAATATATATACACTTAGAAAATTTATACTGAAAAATGGAGGAATTAACTTGGCAATAGGAGATATCATAGTAGGTATTGACATAGGAACGAGCAAAGTTTGCACAGTAGTAGGAGAAGTCAACAATTTTGGACAAATAGAAATAATATGTAATACCTCATATAAATGTAGTGGACTAAAAAAAGGTAAAATAATTGATGAAGAAGAAATAAGTTTAAGTATAGCAAAAACTATAAAAGATGCAGAAGATGAAACAAACTTAAAAATAAATTCAGCCTATGTAACTATTCCAGGTAAATATGCTACAATAGTACAAAATAGTATAACCAAAGATGTAAAAGATAAATATTCTGGTATATCAGTAAGAGATGTACAAAATGCAATAATGCAAGTAAAAGATATAGAAATACCAGATGGAAAAACTTTAATAGATATAGTACCAGATAAAATAACATTAGATAATGGCAATGTAGTTACAGACCCAGTTGGAAATCTAAGTTCTAATTTTACAATAAGTGCACAAATAATATTAGCACAAAGAGATTATATAAGACAATTACATACAATATTTAAAAAAGCAGGACTCGAAATAGATGGAATAGTACCAATAACATTAGCAGAAAGAAATTTAGTACTAGATAATAACGAATTACATGATAATATAATGCTATTAGATATAGGAGCAGGAAACACCGATATAGGTGTGTTTGAAGGCTCAAGTTTCATATATACTAATTCAATTCCAGTAGGAGGAGACAATATAACACATGATATAGCATTAGTATTAAATATTTCAGAAGAAGAGGCAGACAAACTAAAAAAGCAATATGGATTAGCTTTAAAATCTTTTATAGACAATGATAATGATATAATCTTAAACACATCAAAAGATGATAACAAAAACAGGATAATAAAAAGTTCTGAATTAATAGAAATAATAGAAGCAAGAATTGAAGAAATATTTTCTATAATAAATAAAGACATCACAAATCAAGGAATAAAAAATAAAATAAACAATGTAGTATTAACAGGGCAAGGAATTGTTAATATAAATAAAAGTGATGTAGCAGGAAAAATAAATTTAAATATACCTGTAAAAATTTCAACAGGAAGAGCAATAAGCACAGTAAAACCAACATATAGAACAAGTTATGCACTAGTAAGATATATTGCAGCTAGACCTTTTGCAAAAACCGTATCAAGTAGTATAGACACACAAAATAATGAAAGCTTTATAAAAAACATAATAGAAAGAATAAAAGAATTTTTTTATTCATAAAAAGTTATTAATTTTAAATATATAATATAAATGAGGGAGGAAGAATCTAAATGATGGATTACAATAATGAAGATAATAATATAACAATGATGGATGGAACTGCTACAATAAAAGTAATAGGTGTAGGTGGAGCAGGAAATAACGCAGTAAATAGAATGATAGAAGCAGGAATTAAAGGAGTAGATTTTATAGCAGTAAACACAGATAGACAAGCTCTACAAACATCAAAAGCAAGCACAAAGATTCAAATAGGGGAAAAAATAACAAGAGGATTAGGAGCAGGAGCTAATCCAGATGTAGGAGCACAATCAGCAGAAGAAAGCAAAGCAGAACTTTCAGAAGTATTAAGAGGAGCAGACATGGTATTTGTTACAGCTGGAATGGGCGGAGGAACAGGTACAGGAGCTGCACCAGTAGTAGCACAAGCAGCAAAAGAAATGGGAATACTAACAATAGGAGTAGTAACAAAACCATTTACATTTGAAGGCAAAAAAAGACTATCACAAGCAGAAAGAGGAATTGAAAGTCTAAAAGGAAAAGTAGATACATTAGTTGTAATACCAAATGATAAATTACTACAAATAATAGATAGAAAAACATCAATAATTGAAGCATTTAAAATGGCAGATGATGTATTAAGACAAGGTGTACAAGGAATATCAGATTTAATATCTATACCAGGACTTGTTAATTTGGACTTTGCTGATGTTAAAACAATAATGCTAAATACAGGAATGGCTCATATGGGAGTTGGTAGAGCATCTGGAGAAAACAGAGCAGAAGATGCAGCAAAAGAAGCTATTCAAAGTCCACTACTAGAAACTTCAATAGAAGGAGCTAGAGGAGTAATCATAAACATTACAGGTGGAGATGATTTAGGACTACATGAAGTAAACACAGCAGCAGAATTAGTACAACGCAGTGTAGACCCAGAAGCAAACATTATATTTGGTACAGTAACAGATCCAACAATGCAAGATGAAATACAAATAACAGTAATAGCAACAGGATTTGAAAAAAATGAATCAACAGTAAATGCAGGGGTTGACAAATTAGTATCAAAAACATGGGAAAAGAAAATAAACTCAATCCCATCAAGCTCAGATACAAATTCATCACAAAATGATTTAGATATACCTTCATTTTTAAGAAAAAATAAAAATAAAAATTTATAAAAAATAGAGGGACGTTTCTTTTGAATAGGAGACGTTCCTTTAGATTGCCATTAGGGGAAGGCTAATTTGGAACACTTAATTTTATAATCAATTATTTAAAAATTATTAAACTAAAGTGTGCCAAAATAGCCCGTCCCTAATGGCAATTTCAAGGAACGTCCCCTATTCTGTCGAATTTTTTAGATTATTTCTTTTTTTCGGCAATAAGAAAAGACAGTATTTTTAAAACAAAAATAGTAAAATAAAAAAACAGGTGATGAAATGACCATTTATATAGATGTTGTATTAATAGAAAACTTAATAATGAACTATATAATAATATATGCAACAGCAATAGTATTAAAAAACAAAAAATCACATGTAAGGTTTTTTCTAGCAAGTCTATTAGGAGCAATATATACAATTATATCATATACTTCTGAGCTAGAAGTATATACAAGTATAATATTAAAAATATTACTATCAATAATAATAGTATATATATCATATAATCCACAAACTATGAAAAAAATGTGGAAAGATATAGTAATATTTTATTTAGTATCATTTGTATTTGGAGGAGTAGCATTTTCATTAATATATATAATAAAACCACAAGAAGTATTAATGAGAAATGGATTATTTTTAGGAACATATCCGTTAAAAACAATAGCATTAGGAACAATAGTAGCATTTGTGCTAATTATATTAACAGTCAAAATTATAAAAACAAAAATTTCAAAAAAAGATATGTTTTGTAATATAGAAATAAAAATAAATGAGCAAATAATAAAAACTAAAGCAATGGTAGACACAGGAAACTTGCTAAAAGAACCAATAACTAATACTCCAGTAATTGTTGTAGAACATACACTTCTATATAATTGTATGCCAAAAGAAATTCTAAATAATACAGAAAATATTTTAGGAGGTGATGTTGAGAAAATACCTAAAGAAATACGAGAAAAATATATTTCAAAATTAAAATTTATACCATTTTCTTCTTTAGGAAAACAAAATGGTATGTTAATAGGAATAAAGCCAGATTATGTAGAAATAGAAAATGAAGAAACTAGTATTAAAAAAGAAAATGTAATAATAGGGATATATAATAAATCATTAACAAATAGAGGAGAATATAGAGCTTTAATAGGTATAGAATTACTATAATAAAATCCTAAGAATATTTCTTAGAACAAAAAACAATAGGACAGGGAGTGATAAGATGAATTTAGTAGAAATATTAAAAAATAAAATAAATACCATTTGTGCAAAATATATAAACGAAAAAAATGAGATAGAATATTTGCCCATATTCTACATTGCAGGAAGTCAGACCCTACCACCACCATTATCACAAGAGGAAGAAGAAAAATTAATAGAACAATTATCAAAAGAAGATAATTTGTGGGTTAGGCAAAAATTAGTCGAAAGGAATTTGAGACTAGTAGTATATATAGCAAAAAAATTTGAAAATACGGGAATAGGTATAGAAGATTTAATATCAATAGGAACTATAGGCTTAATGAAAGGAGTAAACACATTTAATAATGAAAAAAACATTAAACTAGCAACATATGCATCAAGATGTATAGAAAATGAAATACTAATGTTTTTGAGAAAAAGTAATAAAATAAAAGGAGAAATATCAATAGATGAGCCATTAAATAAAGATGGTGATGGAAACGAATTATTATTATCAGACATTTTAGGAACTGAACCAGATATAACATCCAGAAACTTAGAAGACGAAGTGGATAAAACTTTATTAAGAGCATCTATACAAAAATTGAACGAGAGAGAAAAAAATATAATGGAAATGAGATTTGGTTTTAAAACTGGAAAAGAAAAAACTCAAAAAGAAGTAGCAGATGAATTACGGCATATCTCAAAGTTATATTTCCAGATTAGAAAAAAAGATAATAAATAAAATGAAAAAAGACATAGCAAGTAAAATTCGGATAGATACTACATATTACTTATATAATAAGAAAATATAAGTAAGAAAATAATAACACAAGTTGAGCTTATAACTTGATTAATTAGAAAGTAAAAGTATAAAAAAACGTTCTTTGGAAATACTTAATTTAAGTAGATTCAAAGGAGGTTTTTCTTTTGTTAAATAATAAGGTAGAAATATGCGGAGTAAATACAAGCAAATTACCTTTACTATCAAAACAAGAAAAAGAAGAACTATTCATAAAAATAAAAGAAGGAGATAACGAAGCAAGAAATACTTTTATAAATGGTAATTTAAGATTAGTGTTAAGTGTGATACAAAGATTTAATAGTAGAGGAGAAAATCCAGATGATTTATTCCAAGTAGGATGTGTAGGACTTATAAAGGCAATAGATAATTTTGACCTAAGTCAAAATGTACAATTTAGTACCTATGCAGTACCAATGATAATAGGAGAAGTGAAAAGATACTTAAGGGATAATAATAGCATAAGAGTAAGTAGATCAGTAAGGGATCTAGCGTATAAAGTAATTCAATACAAGGAAAAATATTTAAAAGAAAATGGAAGAGAACCACAAATTGAAGAGATTGCAAGAGAATTAGAAGTTAGTAAAGAAGAAATAGGATTTAGTTTAGATGCAATCCAAGATCCAGTATCATTGCAAGAACCTGTATATAATGATGGGACAGAAAGTATATATGTGATGGATCAAGTTAAAGATAGTAAAAATACAGATGAATTATGGGCAGAAAAAATGACTATAGAATCAGCACTAGAAAAATTAAATGATAAAGAAAAAATGATAGTAATGAAAAGATTTTTTGATGGAAGAACTCAAATGGAGGTAGCAGAAGAAATAGGAATTTCACAAGCACAGGTATCAAGATTAGAAAAAAGTGCAATACAACATATAAAGAGGTTATATAAATAGGACTTTTTGGTTCTATTTTTTTATATATAATGTTAAAGTTTTTTAAAATCATTACTCTTTGTTTTTTTAGTAAAAAAGTTAAGAATAATTTATATACTATTTATAAAGCACAATTGGAATATATTTCAATTATAATATAAGAGGAAAAATAAATAATTATATTGACTTTTATGAATTAATAATGTATTCTAAATATGGAATAGGAGGTGAAAGGTATGGCAAATGTAATTGAGTCAGATTATCAAGGAATACAAAGAACAGCAGAAAACATAAGAAGTATGGGGGAAGGACTTAATGCAGAATTATCAAAAGCCTATCACAGTGTTGCAGAAATGCATAATTCTTGGTATGGTAAGAGATATAATACATTAGTTCAAGATTTTAATAATTTAATACCTCAAATTAATCAAATGCTAAACTTAGTGGTTGTTGAAATACCAAATACTTTAGATAAAATTGCACAAAATTATTCAAAAATGGATACAGAACCATTAGCAGCTAAAACTAGAAATACTTTAAAAAAGATATCAAATTTATCAATTTCTAATGATATTGGAATGAGATTTTTGACAGGTGAAGTTAGTGAAATTCAGACTAAAGTTTCAAATAATTTTAAAAATTCTATATCAAAAATGAATGAAATTGAATCACAATGTATGAGTATGAAATGGACAAGTGAGGCAGCGGATGCTTTTATAAATACATTTAAGAGAATGAAAAACCAGATTAGCTCAGAGTTTGAAAATATAAATGCACAATTTTCAAAACTAATGAAACAAGCACTAGAAGATATGGAAAATACAGAAAAAGCAAATACAGTACAATAAAGTTAATATAAATACTTTTTTGATAATTGTTTTATGGCAATTATCAAAAAAATATTTATGTTAAATCCAATTAGGAGGAAATATTATGACAAGAGAACAATGTTTGAGTAATATAAATTCATGCACACAAGCTCTTAATGAATTTCGAACTAAAAAAGCACAATATGAGAGTTTATCGGGACCATTAACTGAAGCGATAGCTTCATTATCAGTGGCAAAAGGAAATATTAGCACAGCTGCTTCACAATTAGGAACATATTATACAAGTAAAAAAGCAACAGAAAAAGTAGGGGTGCTACAAGAACAATGCGGAAAAATTAGTACAATGATAAGTACAATAAAAAGCGGAATTCAAGAAGCGATAGAAAAAGTGAAAAAAATGAATTATAAAATAGAAGAGATGAACAGCAGGATTGAACAATATAATGCAATTTTACCAACATTAAAGGAATAAAATGGGGGAAGAAAGATGTTAAAAATAAATCCAGAAGCTATATCAGGTAGTTTTAAACCAGCAATTAAAAGTGCAATAGCTGATTTAAATGATGCCCAAATTGCTATTAATTCAATGCAAATGCCAAGTGATTTTAGTTATGGTGGAAAAATAAAAAGTATATCAGGAGAAATAGTAGGAGTTATTAGTCAAATTAAAAATGTAGAATCAGGTGTTAATAGTGAGGTAGAAAATGCAATTCAAACAGAAAATGAAAATAAGTCTCTAGTAGAATCTTTGCTAGGAAATACTATGGATTTTGGATCGAAAATTGGTGCATCAGCTGCCAATGCAGTTATGGGGTATTATAAAGGAATACTTAATATAGGAGAAGCAATCGTAGATATGGCCTCAATTTCTCTAGCAGCAAATGCAACAATTTATACAGGGGCTGCTGATGTAGTATCATATTTATATAATAAATTATCCGGAACAGACGAAGAATGGGAATCAATAACAGCTAAAATGTGGAAAGGTGTAGCTGGATTCGTAGCAGAAGATTATGTAAATTTGGCGTTCGAAAAAATTTATAATGATACTTCTGCTGGTAAATGGTTAGATGAAAATGCATATGGACCATTTAAATCAGATGGAATGGCTACTAATGTTGTTTCAGGAGTAGGAGAAGTCATAGGAACTGTAGCTATATCTATATTAACAGCAGGAATTGGAGGAGCAGCAGTTGGAATTTCTTCTGCTACTGCAACTGGTATTGCAGGGGGTGTTGTTGGAGCTGGTAAAGCAGCTGAAAAATATTGGGGAGATAAAGTTGCAAATTCATGGGAAGGAATTGAAAAAGAATATAAAAGAGGAAATATTTCAAAAGAAGAATACAATAGCATGAAAGAAATAAGAGAAGGTATGACTGAAAAAGATATAGATGATCTCCTAAAAAATGGTAACATTACTAAAGAAGAAGCGGATTCATACAAAAAAATAGTAAATATGCCAGAAGGCTTAACTAATGAAGACATTGGAAAAGGATTAGTATATAGTATAGGCACAGGAGTTTGGGAAGGAGTACAATGGTATGCAGGAGGTAAATTATCAGGATGGAAGGGATTAACAAATTCTAAACTAGCGACATCAGCAATAAGAGTGGGAGCAGATACAGGATTTAATGCTTTAGATACACCATATAGGACAATGTTGGAAGCGGCTACAACAGATAAAACACTAAAAGAGGCTTGGAAAAATCAAGGAGGATGGTCATCAGTATTGTCAGATACAGCTATTGGATTAGTTGGTTCTGTTGGTGGAGAAATATTTGACAATTTTAAAAATGGTACTGTAAAGAATGAGGTATTTGCTAGAAATGAAACAGATAATTTTGCTGAAGCAAGAGAGTTTATTTGCAAAAAGTATAATTTAGACAGTAAAACAATTTCTAATGAAGATGTAGTGGATTTAGCAAATAAACTATCTGAGACGGATAAGATGAATTTTGAAAAAATTATTGATAAAGAACTTGCTAAAACATTGTCTGTAGGAGAAGAAAAATTACAAAAAGTAATATCTAAACATACTGAATTAGGTGAAGAAGTTAGTGATTCAGTTCGAGAAATGTTAATTTTCCAAAATTACAAAAAAAATATAAATTTAGAAAAAATGACTGATATAGAAATAGAAAGCTATATATCAATATATAAAAAAGTAGCTGAAGAAAAAAGTATTTACAAAAATTATTTTAAAAATAAGAAATATTCATTTGTATCAGAAGATAAAATATCAGATGCTTTTAATAAAGTATTAATATTAGATGAAAAAGAATTTAAAGATTTTCTAGTGAAAAAACGCGGTTATACTCCTAAAGAAGCAAGCCTTATAAACGGAATACATAACAAATCAGGGATAACTACAAATATATCCAATATAGAAAATGGAGCAGTTACACATGAAGTAAATCATGATTTAGGAGATGTTTTAAATGGAAATACAGAAAAATATAGAGCGATTAATGAAGCTTTTACGCAGAGTATCACATGGAAAATAAATCCTACAATGACAAAACCTACTGGATATGATGCTATAGGAATAGTTGATACTATAGATCAATTAACGCAAATGCTGGAATATGTAGGATATGAAAATATTGATTTAGTTACATATTTTGGAACTCCTCATAATTATTATCAAGAAGTTGTAGATGGGATTGCAGGTGATGGATTTTATGATGCATTAGCTAATGCTATGAAAAAAGCACATGATGGATATCTTAAAGATTATGATAATATAAAAATATTAGAAGGACAACAAGAAATGAAAGGACTATTAAATTATTTTGGAAATATTATTAGTAAATTAAAATAAAAGAGGTGAAATATAATTGGAAGATAAAGAGTTTGAAAAATTATGTAATGAACTAACTGAAAAATTTAAGAATTCGATATCAAAAGAAGAAGAAGGACTTATAGAACAATTTAAGTCATTTTTACAATCTGCAATAAAAGATTTTAAAAATATAAAATATCCATTTTTAAAAACTGATGATAAATGGGTATCAGAACAAATAAAAATGATGGCAGAAAATGTTATATCAAAAAGTTTAGAAGAAAAGAGAAAAATTTTTATAATAGATAAAAGTTATAAGAAAATTGTAGATATTTCAAACCAGACATATAATATAGCATCAAATATATTAAGAAAAAAAGAAAAGAACATAGATTTTAATATAGATGAAAAAGTTGAAGAATTAGAAAAATTATTAAAAACAGTTCAACCATATAATAAGGAAAATGCAGAAAAGTTAATTTCTGAAACAGTTGCAGATTTACATTTTATTAAACATCCAGATGCAACAGCATGTAGTTTTAGGTTAAAAGATTTAAAGGAATTTGAAGAGGAGGAAAAATAATGGAAAAAATAGGAGAAAAATTTTTACCAATAGGTACGGTAGTAATGCTAAAAGGAGGAACAAAAAGATTAATGATAACAGGGTTTTGTGCGATGACAGAGGGAAATACAGAAAAAATGTGGGATTACAGTGGATGTATATACCCAGAAGGAACGCTAACATCAAAACAAACATGTTTATTTGATCATAGTCAAATAGAAAAGATATATTATTTAGGATTATCAGAAGATAAAGAAGAAAAAGAGTTTAAGCAAAAATTGAAAGAAGTAATAGAAAATGCTAATAATAAGTAGTAAAGATACTCTGAATTTATAAAATAAATAAACTAAGTCAATAATTTTACAAGGTAATAATTTTTTAAGCTTGAATAAAAAGGAGGTGGACAATATTTTAGTAACTTTAATAGGAAAAAATAAAATTAACAAATTAGTATTACCAGAAACACCAATAGGAAATTATTGGGTAGTAGATAAAAATGAAGATAAAGCTAAAAAATTAGTCAATATAGAAGGAATAGATGGGAATTGGCAAGTTATAGGAAATAACTATGTAGATGTAATAGATATTAACTCTATAGAAATAAAGAAGAATCAAATAAAAGTTGATAGAAGTAAAATAATAATGAATAATAGAATTACTTTAAAAGAATATGCTATGTGTGGGATAATACTAAAAGGAATAAATGAATTGTTTATTTTATATTGTTCACCAATTTATGAAAAGAATTTTACACATTTAGATATTAAAAATTCTACAGAGTTTTTTATAGGAAATGGACATCATAATCATATTTCATATAATAATAAAATGGTAGCAAATATACATGCAAGAATTTTTTTCTATGATGGCAGATGGATGATAGAAAATATGGATTCAAATTTTGGAACATTTGTTAATTATAAACCAGTTTTAAAAGAGAGAACAATATTATTTAATGGTGATATTGTTTATATAATGGGACTAAGAATTATTATAATGGGAAAAAGCATTTTTATAAATAATCCACTAAATACGGTATTATGTAGTAATGATATATTTAAAATAGATAGGAGTAAATTAGAAATACCAGTATTTGAACAAGAAGAAGATAGAAATATAGATCTATATTCAGAAAATGATTATTTTTCTAGAGTTCCAAGAATAACAAATATAATAGAAAAGGAAAAAGTAAAGATAGATGCACCACCTCAAATACAGGATAAAGAAGAGATGCCAGCAATCTTAATGATAGGTTCCTCTTTGTCTATGGGAGTAATAATGATGATTTCAATAGTTACAGCAATAGATGGAAGGATGAGTGGAACAGCTTCTACAAAGCAAACTGTATTTTCGGTGATTACAGCATTAGTAATGCTTATTAGTATGATTCTTTTTCCAGTATTAACTATAAGATATAATAAAAAAAGGAAGAAGAAGTATGAAGAGAAGAGGCAAAAAAGATATAAAAAATATTTAGATAATAAAAGAGAAGCAATAAATAAAATAATGAATAAACAAAAGAATATATTATATAAAAATTATGTTTCGCCAGAAGAGTGTGCAGAAATAATTTCAGAAAAAAATGCTCGTTTATGGGAAAGAAAAATTGAAGATTATGATTTTCTTTCAGTTAGATTAGGAATAGGAGATGTACCACTAGAAATTGATATACAATATCCTGAAGAACGATTTACAATGGAAGATGATAATCTAGTTGAGATATTAAATGATATAGTAAGCACTTCTAAGAATATAAAGTCAGCGCCAATAGTATTATCTTTAGTGCAAAATAATATTTCAGCATTAATTATACAAAAAAATGAAAAAATAGAAAGATTTATACAAAGTTTAATAATACAATTGATAGCATTTCAAAGTTATGAAGACTTAAAGTTAGTATTTTTGTTAAAAGAGGATAAAATAGAAAATTTAGAATATGTAAAGATGTTGCCACATATTTGGGATAACACAAAACAAATACGATTTTTTGCATATGATTATAATGAAATGAATGAAATCTCTAAATATCTTGAAGAAGAATTTCAATTCAGGCTTCAATATAAAGACAAAGACTACAAATCTTTCATGCCATATTATCTAATAATTACAAATGATTATAAAAAGATAGAAAATTTAAGAATTATTAATGAAATATTGAAAACAAAAATAAATTTAGGGTTTAGTATTTTATGTATAAGTGATGATTTAATGCAATTACCAAATGAATGTAAAACATTTATTAGCTTAAATAGAGATAATAAAACAGGGATGATATTCGAAAATGAGATATCATCAAAAAATCAAAAACACATAACATTTGATACATCGACAACATTTTTCTTTGAAAAAATATGTCAGGCAATATCAAATATTCCAATTAAATATTCAGAGACAGGATCTAATTTATTACCTAACACTTATACTTTTTTAGAAATGTATGATGTGGGTTGTATTGAGCAATTAAATATATTAGAAAGATGGAATAAAAATGACCCTACATTATCGCTAAAGGCACCTATTGGGATAGATGGTGCAGGTAATACCATATTTTTAGATATTCATGAGAAATTTCATGGACCGCATGGATTAATTGCAGGAAGTACAGGCTCTGGAAAAAGTGAATTTATAATTACTTATATATTATCATTAGCTATTAACTATCATCCTGATGATGTTAATTTTATTTTAATTGACTATAAAGGTGGAGGTTTAGCAGGAGCGTTTGAAAAAAGAGGAGCTAAGTTACCACATTTAGTTGGAACAATCACGAATATAGATACAAACGGTTTACAAAGGTCATTAGTTTCTATTCAGAGTGAATTGAGAAGAAGACAAATAATATTTAATGAAGCAAGAAATAAAACTGATGAAGGAACTATAGATATATATAAATACCAAAAATTGTATCATCAAGGAATAGTTGATAAACCAGTTCCACACTTATTAATTATTTGTGATGAGTTCGCAGAACTAAAACAGCAACAAGCAGAATTTATGGATGAATTAATTAGTGTATCAAGAATTGGACGAAGTTTGGGAGTACACCTTATTCTAGCTACACAAAAACCAGCAGGTATTGTAAATGATCAGATTCGTAGCAATAGTAAATTTGCAATTTGTTTAAAAGTACAGGACACAGGGGATAGTAATGATGTAATAAAAAGGCCAGATGCCGCAAATTTAAAAAGAGTAGGTCAGTTCTATATGCAAGTTGGAAATGATGAATATTTTGTTTTAGGACAATCAGCATGGTCAGGTGCCTCATATTTTCCATCAAATATTATAGAAAAGAAAGTAGATAACTCAATAGAATTTATTTCTAATATAGGAACAACAATAAAACAAGTAGATGACACAGTACAGAAAGTGGTAAGCAGTAAAGGAGAACAATTAACTAATATAGTTAGATATTTATATAAGCTAGCAGAAGAAGAAGAAATACAAGAAAATAATTTATGGCTTGAAAGTATTCCTGAAACGATCTTTCTTAAAGATTTGAAAAAGAAATATCGCGTTACTAAGGGAAAAAATGAGATAATACCAATAATTGGTGAGTATGATGATCCATTTAACCAACGTCAAGGTATAGTACAAATGAATCTTTCTAATGGAGGAAATACTATTATTTTTGGAAATGCCGAAAGTGGAAAAGAAACATTACTAAGTACAATGATTTATGATTTAATAACAACATACGATTCAGAAGAAGTTCAATTATATTTATTAGATTTTGGAACAGAGGCATTAAAAATATATAAAGAAAGTCCGCATGTTGGAGATGTAGTTTTCATAAATGATGTAGAAAAAATAAATAGATTCTTTGAAATGATACAAAAAGAAATAAAACATAGAAAGTCAATCTTATTAGAATACAATGGGGATTATGATTTATACTCAAAAACGAGTAATAAACCATTGCCAATGATAATAATTGTTATAAATAACTATGAAGCATTTGCTGAATTATATGAAGATAAATACGAAGATATCTTTTTGACTTTATCTAGAGAGGCAACAAAATGTGGGATAGTGTTTGTAGTAACAACAAATAGTTTTACATCAATGAGATATCGATTATCTCAGAACTTTAAGCAAAAAATAGCATTACAAATGAACAATGATGGTGATTATTATAATGTGTTTGAAAAAGTAGGAAAGAAAAGACCATCACATCTTTTTGGAAGAGGACTAGTTACTATAGATAATGATGAAATATATGAATTCCAAACTGCTAAGATATGTAAACCAGAAGAATACAATACTTATATTAAAGAAGAAATAGAAAAATCTAAAAAAGTAAATAATTCAACTGCCCGCCCAATACCAGTTATACCAGAAAAAGTTACATTTAAAGATGTTGAAGAATATTTAAAAGGATTATCGAAGGTACCAATTGGTATTACGCAAAAAGATATTAAAATATATAGCTATGATTTCAAAAAAGATTTTATAAATCTTATTACATCAAGGAATATGGATGATGCTATACAATTTACAACTAATATTTTAGAAGAGATAAGAGAAATTAAAAATATTAATATTGCAATATTTGATGCAGAAAGAACTATATCAAATAAAATACATGAACTAAAAGAAGAATATATAGAATTTATTTCAAACATTGAAAAAAATGATAAACAAACAATATGTATAATTATAGGAGTAGACAAATTTATAACATATTTTGAAAATGGTGAAAACAGTTTTGAAGAAACTCTAAGAAGTATGAATAAAAGTGATTTATATAATATTATATTAGTAGAGAATGTAAATAAATTAAAAAATCATGAATATGATAATTGGTATAGAAATTATATTTCAAAAGACAATGGTATCTGGATAGGTAATGGAATTGAAAATCAATATTTAATAACAGTAGATTCAAATAGAAAAGAAATGGTAAATGATTGTGGCTCTAGTTTTGGATATATAATTAGGCAAGGAACGATGACTTTTGTAAAACTTTTAGAAATGAAAGAAAATGGTGATATGGATGAATAAAATATTAGTAAAATTATATGTTCCGATGATGGAAGAACAATATGATTTATGGCTTCCAATAAACAGAAAAATATATAAAGTGATTAAACTATTAATAAAATCAATAAATGAATTCAGTGATGGATATTATAATCCAGATAAAAATCAAATGCCACTATTGTACGACAAAGTGACAGCTAAACCATATGATGCCAATTTAAGTGTGAAAGAAAATAATATAAAAAATGGGACAGAGATCATATTAATTTAATTTATCAAGGCATATGTGCTTAAATAAAAAATACCTCAGAAGACATTAGCTCTTTTGAGACTTTTTTTATGATCTAGTTATATAATGAAAAACAAAAATAGGCACAAAATAATAAACATCTTTTAATTAAAATAGTAATACATGACGTGGTCATAGAATAAAATATCATGGAGGAGATTACTATGGGAGATAAAGGTTTAGATTTTAAACATAAAGAAGTAGTAAACATTACTGATGGAAGGAGACTTCGGATATGTTCAAGATGTATGCGCAGATTTAGAAACAGGAACTATAACATCTATAATAGTTCCAGGAAATAATAAAATGTTAAAGATTTTTTCAAGTAATAATGAAATAGTAATACCATGGCAAAAAATAAAATGCATAGGAGAAGATATTATATTAGTAGAGATCTAATAAAAGACATAGATATTTAAGCATTTTTAACTAAAAATATGAAGTTAAATATCAAATAGTTTATTTGTTAGAAAATTCCATAAAAAAAATAGCAAAAAAATTATAAAAATGTCTTGACTTCTATTATAAAAAGTGGTATTATAAAAAAGTACCTAGCAACATACGAAAAAATATAAAAATAAACATAGGAATTAGTAATAAAAATGAACATCAAAGAATATATTAAAAAGTAATGATTACTAATTTTTATTTTGCACTTTTTTAAAGACTTTTTTTAATAAAAAAATAATAAAATAAAAAATTAAAAAAATGTCGAAAAAAGTATTGACAAAGAAAAAAAGGTATAGTATAATGCAAAATGTCTCACATAAAAGGGGACATAAAAGTACATTGAAAAGTAAACAATAAAATCCTTTAGAGAAAAAACCTAAGCGGTA
>CAMMMI010000018.1 GCA_946497905.1 uncultured Clostridium sp. | reverse complement strand
ATGGCTTTGTATGTTTTAATTCTCTATTGGAATGCATTATTGCTGTTACTGTATTATTAGCATTTTTCTTGTATTCTACCTTAATATTAAAAGGTTCTTGAGTAACAATTTGAGTAATTATTATTCTTACTGTTACAACATTTCCATATATATCTTCTACATCTGTTGTGTAATCTTCATTTGCTCCGAATGTTTTTGTATAGCTTAATCTATCTTGACTTAGTGTCCATGATGGCTTTGTATCTTTTAATTCTTCAGTTGAGTGCATTATTGCTGTTACTGTATTGTTACTATTTTTTATATACTCTACTGTAATAATTGGTTTAATTTGTGTTATTTCAAGCTTGACTGTTGTAATGTTTCCATATATATCTTCAACTGGTGTTTCATAAATATCATTTGCACCAAATGTTTTTGTATATGTTAACTTGTCTTGACTTAATGTCCATGATGGTTTTGTGTACTTTAATTCATTATTTGAATGCATATTTACTGTTACTGTATTATTTTGTGCATTATATTTATATTCTACATTTATTTCTAAGTTATTGTTTTTTGCTTGGACCATATCAATATTATTACTTATTGCTTCTGCATAAGAAATAATATTAAAATTACAGAATAATACTATTATCATTATTACTAATATGGTTTGTTTGATATAACTTTTTTTATTAATCATTTCTTTACCTCTTTCTCCATATTTTAGTACTTTTTATAGCCAATATTCATATCTACATTTCCAACAATTCCATTTACTGAGCCTGTACTTGTATATTGCCAAATAGTATATGGATATTGGTAATCTGTTTTATTGGTATAATGTGCTAACCATACATCATAATTTAAATCTGTTATATTTAAATCATTTAGTAACCAATCTTTATTTGCATAAATCATAGTTTTATATCCAGCTTTTTGTATTTCATTACAAAAGGCTCTTACAACTTCTGTCCTTAATTCTTTTGATATTACATCTGCTCTTCCTGTTCCATTAGGAGTTCTTTCTGTATCAATAGCAATTGGATATTTGATTGGAACATTATATTTAGATAATAATTGTAATGTAAATTGTGCTTCTTGTACTGCTTCTTCCACTGAAATTGCTTGAGAATAGAAGTAAAATCCTATATCCATACCTACTTTTGTGGCTTCTTGAATATTATTTGCAAAAAATCTATCTTCTACAATTCTTCCAGTCCCATATCCTCTATATCCTACTCTAATAATTGCAAAATCAATTCCTGAATTTTTTACAGTTCTCCAATCTATAAACTTTTGATATTCTGATACATCTATTCCTTTATGTGTATCTTTGAAGAAATCTACTATTATAGTAACTGTTAATTTATTTCCATATATATCTTCTACATCTGTTGTATAAATATCATTATTTGAAAACACTCTTGTATAAATCATTTTATCTTCACTTAATGTCCATGATGATTTTGTATCTTTTAATGGATG
Organism: uncultured Clostridium sp.; assembly: GCA_946497905.1. Lineage (GTDB taxonomy): Bacteria > Bacillota > Clostridia > TANB77 > CAG-508 > CAG-269. The sequence goes on along the minus strand of CAMMMI010000018.1, from coordinate 21,160 downwards.
GTTAGATATAAGTTTTACAGTTACTTTGTCATTAGAATCATATAGATACTTTACATTAACAATAAAATCTGTATTAGAGTATTGGTAACTTTTTGTTGTAATTCTAATTTTCACCCAAGTAACATTTCCATATATATCTTCTACATCTGTAGCATATTCGTCATCAGCCCCAAATCTTTTTGTATATGTTAATTTGTCTTCACTTAAAGTCCATGATGGCTTTGTTTGTGCTAATTCTTCATTTGAATGCATTATAACAGTTGTTGTTCCATCTGCATTATATATGTATTCTAAAGTAATTACAGGGCCTTTATCATCTATTTGTATTACTTCGATTTTTACTGTAGTGATATTTCCATATATATCTTGTATATCTGTTGTATATGTATCATTTGCTCCAAATGTTTTGGTATAACTTAATTTATCTTCACTTAATGTCCATGATGGTTTTGTATCTTTTATTTCCTCATTTGATTTCATTGTAACCTCTACTGTATTACTAACAGAATCATATACATATTGTAATTGTATTTCAGGTCCTTTGTCATCTATTTGTGTTATTTCAATTTTTACTGTAACAATATTTCCATATATATCTTCCACATCTGTTGTATATGTATCATTTGCCCCAAATGTCTTTGTATAACTTAATTTATCTTCGCTTAATGTCCATGATGGTTTTGTATCTTTTAGTGGTTCATTTGAATGCATTATTATTGTTACTGTATTATTATCATTTTTCTTATATTCTAATGTAATAGTAAAAAGTTCTTCATTTGTTATCTGATTAATTATTATTCTTACTGTTGTTATATTTCCATATAGATCTTCGACATTTGTTATATAGTCTTCATTAGTTCCAAATGTTTTTGTATAGCTTAATTTATCTGCACTTAATGTCCATGATGGTTTTGTATCTTTTAGTGGTTCATTTGAATGCATTATTGCTGTTACTGTGTTATTTGTATTCTTAATATATTCCATTGTAATAACTGGTGGTGTTTTATCTTCTATTTGTTTTATTTGAGTAATTGTTATTCTAATTGTTGTTCTATTTCCATATATGTCTTCTACATCTGTTGTATAATCATCATTTGCTCCAAATGTCTTTGTATATGTTAGTTTATCTTCACTTAATGTCCATGATGGTTTTGTATCTTTTAGTGGAACAGTTGATATCATAGTTGCTGTTACTTGATTAGTTTTTTCATTATATTCATATTTTACTTCTATTTTATTTTCTTCTTTATTTTCTGTTGTAATTTTTTCTTCGTTTTTATTATTTTTTGCTCTATTATTTTCTTCGTTATTTTCTTTTAGTACATTTTGTGTTGTTGCTTCTTGGTAAGTATTGTTTTCATCTGACTCATTTTCGACAATTGATTCAACTGCTAAAGATATATTACTAAATAGCATTATTATAACTATTGATATTGCTATTATTTTAACAAGTAGTTTATTATCCATGTTTTTCTCCTCTACTTTACATTCTTAACACATTTTATCTTTCTTATTTTATCATAAATTTTATTTATATGCTAGCATTTATTAAGTCCAAATTTTTCCACTTATTTTTGTTTTTCAACCAAATCTAATGCTGCTCTAATTACTTTGTCCATATCATAGTATTTATAGTTTCCAAGTCTTCCACCAAATGTTACTTTTTCTTCTTTATCAGCCAATTCTTTGTATTTTTCAAATAAAGTATTATTTTTTTCATCATTTACTGGATAATAAGCTTCATCTCCTAATTTCCAGTTCATTGGATATTCTTTTGTTATAATTGTTCCTTCACATTTATTAAATTCAAAATGTTTATGTTCAATTATCCTTGTATATTTTTGATCATGGCTTGTATAATTTACAACTGCATTTCCCTGATAATTGTCTATGTCTTCATAAATTTCATTTTCAAATTTTAGTGAACGCCATTCTAAATTTCCGTATTTATAATCAAAATATTCATCTATCATACCTGTATATAATATTTTTTCTGCTATTTCATTATATTTTTCTTTATTTTGTAGATAATCTATTCCAAGTTCGACATCTGCTTTTTCAAGCATTTTTTCTATAATTACATTATATCCACCAATAGGGATTCCTTGATATCTATCGTTAAAGTAATTATTGTCATAAGTAAATCTTACCGGTAATCTTTTTATAATAAATGATGGTAAGTCTTTACAATCTCTTCCCCATTGTTTTTCTGTATACTCTTTTACTAATTTTAAATATATATCTTGTCCAACTAAAGATATTGCTTGTTCTTCTAAATTTTTTGGTTCTGTTATATTAAATTGTGCTTTTTGTTCTTCAATTTTTTCTTCTGCTTCTTTTGGCGTTATAACTCCCCATAATTTAGAAAATGTATTCATATTAAATGGTAAATTATAAATTTCACCTTTATAATTTGCTATCGGTGAATTTACATAATTGTTAAAATCAGCAAATTGGTTTACATAGTCCCATATTTCTTTATCACTTGTATGGAAAATATGTGCACCATATTTATGAACATTAATATTATTTATTTTTTCACAATAAATATTTCCTCCTATATGATTTCTTCTGTCTATCACTAAACATTTTTTTCCTATTTTCCCCATCTCATATGCAAATGTTGCTCCAAATAATCCTGCTCCCACTATTAAATAATCATATTTTTTCATATTTTATCTCTCCTTTTCTCACAAGTAGTTGAAATACCTGACATTTTCATTAATTAATTTCCACTATCTTCTCTTATTTTAGCATATTCTAATTTTGGATTAAATACTATTCCCGCAAAAAATCCTTTTAATATTACTCCTATTCGTTTTAATTTGCTATCTTTCGATTTTCTTATAATCCTTCCTATAGATATTACAATCCAACCTATATATGCAATTTTTTCATATAGTGCGTTTTTTCTTACTCTATAAAATCTATTTCTACTATCATAATAATATCTTGATATTCTTTCTTTTGGTATATTTACTATATCAAACCCTGTATTACTTCCCATTTTATGTACAACAACACTATTAAAGCTTAAATACCCCTCTTTTACTATGCCAATTCTTTGTGTATATTCATGGTCATCTCCATATATGAACATTTCTTTTACTGGTAGTCCTAAATGCTTTACTACTTTTAAATTTAGAAATACTGATACAAATGTACAACTCAGTACTTTTAATAACTTGTCATTTAACTTTTCCCCATAATCAAACCACTTTTTATCTATTCTTGGCATATTCATTTTACATGGCTTTCCATCTATCCATTCTACATAGCTACATAAATACGAGAATTCATCATTTAACTTTTTGGCATTTTTTACTAATTCTTCCAAAGAGTCTTTATTTGGTATTGTATCATCATCCATTAGCCAACAGTAATCATAACCTGTTTCTATGCTATATTTTACTCCAAAATTAAATCCTCCAGCCCCACCAAGATTAGCTCCTGTATTTTTATAAATAATCCTTTCATTTTTTAATTCTTTAACTAATTCTTCTGTTCCATCTGTACTTGCATTATCTACTATTAGAATATCAAATTCTTTATAGTTTTGGTGTAGTAAAGCTTCTATATTCTCTTTTAATAATTGTTTCCTATTATATGTTACAACTAAAGCTACGATTTTGTTCATATTATTAATTTTCCTTTCCTAATTTTTTTTTAGCTCCCGATATTACTTGATTTAATATATCTTTTAAAAATTGATATTTTAAAATTATCAGCATTATAAAATATGTTATTATTCCTGCAATAGCCTGTATTAGAGTATTTATAATACTTACAGACATATAGTTTGCTAATAAAAATACTACAATAAACATTACTATTCCACTAATTAAACATTTTATCGATAATTTTAGTATTTCTAATATAGTAAATTGTTCTTTAAAGTATTTTAATTGTATAATGAGAATAATAGTTTCTGCTATTACTGAAGCAATTGCGGCCCCTACGCCTTTAAAGAAATGTATTAATACTAAATTTAATAGCACATTTACTATTGCTCCTACTATTACAGATATAGTGTATATTTTTTGTTTTCCTATTTGAACCAAATATTGTGTCCCTGTAATTCCATTTAGGCCGATTGGTATTAAAATTGGTGCTGTTGCAATCATTATTGGTATAACGCCATCAAACCCCTCTCCATAATACCAAGGTACAAATTTAGATGATATTGCAATTAATCCAAACATCATTGGTATCGTTAAAAACCATACAAAATTAAATGAACTTTCTAAACATTTTTTTATCTCTTTTTGATCTTTTCTTGCATATGCATTTGCAATTCTTGAATTCATAACTGTTTGAAGTGCAACTATAACTGTTAATGATGCTTTTATAATTTTTTGTGCTTGTTCATAATATCCTACTTCTACCATGTCATTGGTTATTTTTCCTATCATAGTTTTGTCTAAAACTGTATAAATTTGAACTGCTATTTGTGGTATAAATAAAGATAATGTTGGTTTTATATGGCTTTTTAATTCCAATTCTCTTATATTTATTTTTTCTATATATTTTGGTACATACAACCATAATGTCATATTACCTAATAATTCTGCTCCTACAAATATAGCAAAGTATTTCCATAAATCATCTGGTGTTTTTATTACAACAAATATTAGTACCAAGCTTAATAATTTTACTATTAAATTTCTTACTACTGTTTTATCAAATTCTTCTAATCCTTGAAAAAACCAACTTATATCAAATAAGTTTGCAACTAGTTGAACTATTAATATTCTATAATAAATAGCATATTCTCCACTTCTACCATATACTAAATAAAATAATAGAATAGAAATACTTAAAGTAATTGTTCTTATAATTATTATTTCCCAAAAAATCTTACTTCTTTCTTTTTTGTCTTGCTGCAAGTATGCTATTTGTCTTTGCCCATACATTGAAATTCCTAATGTTCCAAATAGAATAAAGTATGTAACAATTGAAATTGTATATCCATATATACCTATTGGTTCTGCTCCTAGAACTCTTGATAAATATGGTGTTGTAATCAATGGTAATAATATTGTTAGCATTTGATATATTAAGTTATATATATAATTTTTTGCAATACTTTTCTTCATCTTCTTACCTTTCTTCTATTTTTCTGGCGACCATCCGGGCTTGTATATATCATGTAATCCACTTTTTCCTGCTTTTGCATCTTTTACTGCTTCATTTATCATTTTATAACCAAATTTCTTATCTTTTCCAAATAGAAATACTGCTATTTTAAATTTTAATGGAACTTCAAAACAAGCTACTTTAAAGTACTTTTCATTAAAATTACAACGAATAAAATCCAATGTATTTCTAACTAAATAATATAATTTCCATTTTACTATTTCACTCATTTCACTATGAGGTGCATCATGTACTACTTGTATTTTTGGAATACATATTATTTTTCCTAATTTTGATAATCTATAACTATGTTCTGTGTCATCATAATAAATAAAATAATCTTTTTTAGTCAATTCAGTTTGTTTTAGTTTTTCTTTATTTATCATAGTTCCCACATATGAAAAACCATTTATTTCAAATTCTTCTTTTTCATAGTCTTTTGGTTTAGAATATGGTTGAGCTATTCTATTAAATAGCGTTGTATATATTCTTCTTCTATGAGAACAATCTATCGTTTTTCTATCGCTTTTTAAAACTGTTCCACATATTGCTGATATTCCTTTAATTTTATCTTTATTTTTTTCAATATATCTTTGTGCAATTTCAAATGCGTCTTCTTTTGGATAAGCATCATCATCTGCTACCCATATCCACTCTGCATCTAGATCTAAACTTTTTTTTAAGCCCTCATAAAAACCTCCGCTTCCTCCTGTATTTTTATCAAGGTTTAATATATTTTTTTCAATTCCAACTTGTTCTTGTTTCCAACTTTCTAAATATTCTTTTGTACCATCTGTACTATTATTATTTACTACTAATATGTATTTAGGTTTAACTTTTTGATTTTCATATGATTTTAAAGCAATTTTTAATTTATCTAATCTATTATATGTTACTATTACTACTCCAATTTTCATAATTTAATTCCTCTTTCTTTACTATCAAAATTTTATATCTATTTTTAGTTTATCTACTAAAAATCTATATACTTTTATATACACAATTGGTATTTTTAATTTATATAACAAAGAAACTCCCCATAAAGCAATATTTTTAAATCCTTTTTTTAAGCAATGTCTTAGTTTTAAAAATGGTGATTTTCTCCAACAACTAAAATTTTCATCTAAATATTTTCTAGTATCTTTTAACATCTGCCTAATATTTATTGTTTTATCATATGAAGCTCTATACATTACTGATGTTCCTAGATGTAAGAAAGCAAATGTATCTAAAAAATATTTCATCTCATCATATTTCCCTGATTTTATATATAATTTTTTTACTTCTAATAAATATTTTTTTAAATTATTTACATCTTGCTTATTTACAGTATGTATTTGTGAATCATATCTTAAATAGTAGTGATATAAAACATCAGGTACAAATGCAATTTTTTTCATCCTTGTATAACAACTTGCCAAAAACATTGTATCATTAAATCCCCTAAATGGCAAAAATTCTAAATCTTTTATTTTTTCTCTTTTATATATTTTATTCCATGGTGCTGGATTTATAAAAAGTATAAAGTCATCTTTTGAATCTATTTCTTTTACTGTATTTCCAAAGTTTGTCATATTAGTTGCTACAACTTTGTTTGTTTCTAAGTCAATTCTTTCAAATCCACAAACAGCTAAATCTGCATCATTTGTTTTAGCTGCTGTATATAGTTTTTCTGCCCAATTTGATTCTACATAGTCATCTGTATCTACAAATGTTACATATTCTCCACTTGCTCTTTGTAATCCATAATTTCTTGTTGTAAATTCTCCACCATTTTTTTTATGAAAAGTTTTTATTTTATCAGGATACATCTTAGCATATTTTTCTATAATTTGTGGTGCAGAGTCTGTTGAACCATCATCTACACAAAGAATTTCTATATCTTGCAATGTCTGGTTTACCAAACTATCTAAACACCTTGGTAAGTATTTTTCTAAGTTATATACTGCAGCTACTATAGACAATTTTATTTGCTTATTCTCCATTAGATTTCTCCTCTTTTTTCTCTAATTCATCTATTCTCTTTTTTAATATTGATATTTCCTGTATAAGTAATGTATTTTTCTTTTGTTCTTTTGATATTAATATTGTTAAATTAAAAATTAAGTATAATATTATAAATATTGCTATACTGAATATCATATTAATTGGTATTCCAAATCCTAATAAATTTGAAATATTTTCTACTAAATTTGGTATAAGTAATGCAATAATTAATATTCCTCCTGTTATAGACCAAAATGCAAGATATCCTATTCTCATATATTTTCTTTTAACTGCTTTTAATATAAAAAATATATAAATTAACACAATTATTATCAAAACAATTTTTAAATTTGTTTGCATTACTTTTTACCTCCTTTTCTTCTAAAACTTATACTATCTACTATAATTGCTAAAATAACTTTTATCATATAATCTACTGGTTTCCAGAAATTTAAAGTTAATGATGAATCTCCACCTTCTCTTTCGTTCATATTAACAGGTACTTCTTTTACTTTATATTTATTTACTAATAAAGATACTGTTGACTCTGGTTCTGGATATTCTGTTGGATAATTTTTGGCAAATTCTTCTATTACATTTTTATTTACTGCTCTAAATCCAGAAGTTGGATCTGTGATTTTCGTTCTTGTAAATAGTTTTATAAATATAGTAATTATGTTAGAACCTAGTCTTCTAATAAATGTTGACTGGAACTTGCTTGAACTTTTATCTAAATATCTTGTTCCTATACACATATCTATTTTTTCATTTATTAATGGATCTATGATTTTATCAATACAATTTATATCATGTTGTCCATCTCCATCAAATTGTATTGCTATATCATAATTATTTTCATATGCATATTTATAGCCTGTTTGTACTGCTCCACCTATTCCTAAGTTATGTACTAAATCAATATGTTTTATATTTTTTTCATCTAATATTTTAGAAGTGTTATCTCTTGAACCATCATTAATAACTATATAATCAATGTCTTTATTATATGTTTCTATTTTTTTTATTGTTTTTTCAATATTTTCTTCCTCATTATATGCTGGGATAATTAATAAAACTTTCATTGTTTCTCCTTCTTTTATTAGTATTTTTATTATATAAAGAAATGATATATTGTATTTAATATTGGTAAATTTAACAAACATAATAAAATTGGAAATTTATATTCTATATTTTTTATTTTTATATAGTTTTCTTTTTTGCATAAACATAATAGTAATACAAAAGCTACTGGAATAAAATATCTTCCTTGTACTCCATCTACTATAATATTTCCTACTTTAGTCCATGTTAGATACATTCCTGTAACTATTAGTAAAATTATTACAACTGATATTAGACATCCCCATATTTTCTGTTTCCAATTAAAAGCAACTTTATTTTTTTCAATAAAACAAGATGTTAACATGGTAATTATATATATTGTAATCCAAATTCTGTTTGGATAGATACATAACCATCCTAAAGCTATACCTACCATTTGATATATATATGTCTCTCCCATATTTTTAAATGTATAATTTAGAGTATCTAAAAATCCCTTTGGATTATTAATTATACCTTTAATTTGTTCACTAGTATTTACATTATTTGATTCAAAATAATTTGAAAATGCTGTTCCATATCCAGTAGTAAAAATATAATATCCTAATGCTGCAATGATTGATAATATAACTAATGTTGATATTAGAATTATCTTATATTTTTTACTCATGTTTTTAGAAAAAATAAAAATAAATGCAAGTCCTATTATTGGTAAATATACATATTTTACTATGGACAATAATACTCCTAATCCAACAACTAAGATTCCTTCTCGTTTCTTTATTTTTTCTTCTTTAAAATATAGGTTTAATAAATAAGCAATGAAAACCATACTTAGTATATTTATTATACAATCTGCTGATGTTGAAGTTGCTTGATGAAGGAACATTGGCATAAACATTATTGCTGTCATAGCATATTTTCCAAATGGAATTATTTTTAATGTATAATATGCTGCTATTAAAAATACAATAAAGTTCATTAATTTTGCTAAATAACATCCTATTAAAATATTTAAACTAAATAATCTAGATATTACAAATCCTATTGAGCTAAATATATATAGGATGAAGGGATATGTTCCTGCTGGATTTTTTACTTCTACTTTATCATTATAATCTGTTTGTCCTGCTAAATTTTCACTAAACTGTCTATATGACTCTAGGTTTGGTTTTATTTTTGTTTGTAAATCTCTAGGAATTACAGATATTGTATCTTTTCTTCCTATAATAACTCCTTCTGATATTTCATATGCTCTTCTTAAGTGTGCTTGTTCATCTGGAACTTGTGATGGTAGCATAAATACTAAATATAACATTCCTATTGGTATTAAAAATCCAATTACGATTTTTTCTATTTTTCCTTTGCTATTTTTACAATTATATATTATTATTGCTAATATTGCGAATCCAAATATTCCCATCATTATAATATGTTTTAAAGAATTGTAACCTGAATAATTTCTTATAATTACAAATCTAAGCATAACATAAGCAATTAATAATGATAAAATAAATTCTAATGGAAATATAAATTTCATTATTATATTTTTTTTATTCTTTATTAATTCACTTATTTTTATTAGCTTATTTGAACCATTTTGAATCTTTTCTGCCATTTTTACACGACTCTCCTTTTATTTTACTGTTGTACTTTTTCTTGCTTAATATCAAATTGATCAGAATCTAATCTTAAATTTATATTATAATAAGGATCTCCTTTTTTCTTGTAATCTCCCCATTTTTTATAAAATAAGTCAATTTCTTTTTGAAATCTCTTTTTCTTTTCTGGTGTATCATCATAACCTCTTGATTTTGACTCATAATGAGTAAGTTCTACGAAAGGATTATAAATAATCAGCTTACCTGACTGTATTATTTTTAAACAAAAGTCAATGTCATTAAATGCTACTGCAAATTCTTCATCCATATATCCAACTTCCTCATAAACTGAGCGTTTTGCCATCATACAAGCTGCTGTAACAGCACTTAAATTTTGTATATGACTATCTCTTGCAAAATAACCATGCACCTTTTTATATAATCCCTTAAATACATGACCTGCAACTCCATATATTCCAATAATAGTTCCAGCATGTTGAATTGTTCCATCTGGATAATATAGTTTAACACCAATTGCTCCTACATCATCTCTTTGGTTCATTCCTACCATTTTTTCTAACCAGTCTGGTGTTAATAATTTTGTATCATTATTTAATTGTACTATATATTCTCCATCTGTATTTTTTACACCAAAATTAATTATTTTTGAATAATTAAATTCTTTTTCTGGATAATATAAAATTTTTACTTTTTCTTCTTTTTCTAATTCTTTGTAGTAGTCAAATATTGATTTTTCAGTACTGTTATTTTCTATTACAATTATTTCATAATTTTTATATGTAGTTAATTTTAATACAGAATCAATACAAGTTTTTAATGTTTTAGCCTCATTACAATTTGGAATTAATATTGTAACTTTTGGATTTTCTTTTACTTTATAGTCTATTTTGTAAGTACCAAGTGTTGTCCCATGTGATACTTCACCTTCTAATCCTACTCTTTCTAAGTGGTCTTGTAATACTGTTATTCCTGCTTCAAAAGCATATGGTTTTGCATCTCCTCCTGCTTTTGCTGTTGATAATTCATGTACTCTCCAATGATATAAAATTTTTGGTATATGTTTTATATTTTTGGCTATTTCAGCCATTCTAATTATAATATCATAATCTTGTGCACCATCATATTTGCTTCTTTCTCCACCTAATTTTTCCATTAAATCTTTTCTAAATACACTAAAATGGCAAATATAGTTATTTGACCTTAATGTATCAATTGCAAAATCAGGTTTAAAATGTGGGTCAAATCTTGGTTTATCTGTTGTTGTTATTTTATCTTCATCAGTATAAATAAATTCTATACTAGGGTCTTCATTGATTGCCTTTACTACTTCATATAGACAATTTGCTGTTAATAAATCATCATGGTCTAAAAGTGCTATATAATCTCCTGTTGCATTTTTTAGGGCTTCATTAGTATTTCCAGATATTCCTAAATTTTTTCCAGTATAATTATACTTAATTCTATTATCTTTTTTACATATTTCTTCTATTTTTTTATTTTTTTCTGGACTCCCATCTTCTAGACAAAGTTCCCAATTAGTATATGTTTGATTAATCATATACTGTACTAATTCGTTAAAGAAATTAATTGGTGTATTATACATTGGCACTAATATACTAATTTTAGGATTTAGTTTGAATTTCGTTTTCCTTTGTTCTTCTAATTCTTCTTTAGTTGGATCATTAAATTTCATCCAAATTTCATATGGTGGAATTTTTGTACCATTTTGTATATTATCTTTCGCTTTATTCCATGTATTTTTCCACCCTTCATTTTTTATAGATTTCAAAAATTTTATTATTGTACTTGGTTTTAGTCCATGTATTATTCTATTTATTTTTCGTAGTATTTTTCTTACTTTTCCTCCCTCTGGAAAAAGTTTATCTCTTAGCCTTACACTCATTTTATTTATTTCCTTTCTTAGTTCCTAAATTTTTAATATTAATTAATGTTTCTGCTATTTTCCATGTTTTAGAATTATATATGTTTTCTATTTCTTTTTTTAATTTTTTTATTTCTTCTTCTAATTTTATTTTTTCTACATCTGCTATATTTTTTAAATTATAATAATGATTCATTGTCGCTACAATTTCTTCTCTATTTACAGTTTTTCTATTAAATATTTGTTTTAACATAATATCATCTACTAATTTTTCTTTAAATTCTTTTTCTAATTTTATAAATAAATCTTCATTTTCTTTTATGTTATATTTTTGATTTAACAACTCCTTTCTTTTTTCTCTTAAATTAGAATTTTGTATCGCTCTATAAATAATATATTCTACTGGCATATATTTTTCAGTCCATTCTTGATCGAAAACATGAAATGTATCATCTATTAAAAAGCAATTTTTTGGTATAAAATCTATATAAGCATTTTCAGCAAATTTCATTTTTTCTAATTTTTTGATGTCATAACTTTTTATTGTTTGTTTTAATTCTATATTATTCTCTACTTGCTTAAACTCTAAAGAATTTTGGTATAATATATTAGCATATTTTTCAAAATTTTCTATAAAACTTTTTTCATCTACTCTTTCTAAAAATATATCAAATCTTTCTGAATTAATATATTTACTTACTATTTTTTCATCTTTTTTTTCTTCGATTATTTTTGCATTTGTTTTATTAAATTCTAAATTGCTTTTTAATATACTATTTATATGCTCTTTAGCCAATTTATTTGTAGCTTTTTTTATAACTTCTTCCTCTTTTATAATTGTCATTATCCTGTATTTTTCTTTCCTGTAATTTGTAAAAGTAATGTATTTAATATCATTTTCTATTGTTTGATTTCCTATTTCTACAAAAAATGAGTTGGCAAAAAAATTTAAAATTTCTTTACTTTCATCTAATAATTCTAAATAAACTCCATTTTCTCCAAAATTGACTACTTCATCCTTTTCATAGTATTGAAAATTTCTACTTATATCTTCTTTAGTTATTTTATAATCTTTTGAATATATTAAATTAGGCATTTTATAATCTGGTAAAGCATAGTAAAATTTATAATTTTTATATCCTATTTCTTCTATTAATTCTTTGAATTTTCTTTCACTAAAAAGTTTACTTCCATTTTCTGTCCTGTCTTCTATTAGATTTTTATATTCTAATGTACCTTCTAAATCTTTTTTTCCATTCCAATATTGTATTCCAAATTTATTATCTGTTGCAATTAAAATCTTTCCATCTTCTTTCAACATTTTTGAAGCAAGTAATAATAAGTCTTTTTCTGGATTATTACTGTTTGGAAACCATTTACTAGCTTTTTCTATTTGTCCTATTATTGTTATATAATCAAACTTTTTGTTTATTTGTATATCTTCTAAATTTCCAACTATACATTCTAAATTTTCTTTATTGGAATGTCTTTTAGCTATTATTTCTGCTTTTTCTTTTGATAGTTCTAAAGAAGTAACATTTTTACCGACTCTACATAGATATCCTGTAATTTCTCCATAATTAGCTCCAATTTCAAGTATTTGTGTATCTGTTTTAAATTTATACCAATTTATAATATTTTGTCTAATTTTAGATAATGCAAGCATTAATTCTATACTTGTATCATTTTCTTTTACAATTTCATAATTATCTATGTTTTTCTCTATTTGGCTATTTAACTCTTTTTCTTCTATACCTAATGATTCTTCCTTTTTGCAAAATTCTAAATTTAACTTCATTGTAGAACTCCTCTCTTTTTAACTAATAGCCTTTATTTCTATTTCTAAAATCTCTTAACGGTTTAGTTATTTTCCATGACCTAGAATTTACTATTTTGCTTAGTTCAGTGGTTATTTCTTGTTTTTCTAATTCTAATTTTTCTTTTTCTTGTTTTAGCTGTTCTGTTTCTAATAATGGATTATATAATAAAAAGTTATCAAATCTTTTTGCGTTTTCTATGTTAAAAGCAACAGATTTATCAATTGGTTTAGTAATACAATACCCTTTATTTATGAGCCATTGATTTAATATTTCTATAAAGTCTTCTTCTGTTTCTAGTTTTACATTCGTTGAATTCATTTTTTTCAATCTATCTTCATAATCTTTTGCAAATTTAGGTTTATGGATTAATGCATGATAAATAAGTGAATAGAAATATTCTTCTTCTGATATTGTGTAAAATCCTTTTTCATTATATTTTCTATTATTTAGTATTTCTTTTTCCATTTGATAATAATAATAACTATCTCCAACATATCTTAAATCAAAAAATGCAAATTTTTCTTCTACTTTTACTTTATAATGAATTCTATACTCTTCTGCAAATACTTTTTCAGCATTTAGTACATAGGCTACATCTTCATGGGAATTACAAATAATATCTATATCATTATGTTCATTTACATATATTTCTTCTGGAAGTGTTTCATAATTTCTAATAATTGCATAATTAACACAATTATTTAATACATAAAACATTTCTTCTACTGTTTTGAATCCATTTTTCCCTACTAATTCTTGTTCTAAGTTTTTTATTGGAACTTTTTCGTTTTTATCTAGGTCTTTAAGATAGTCTTTTATGTTTTTACCTAATAATAAAGTTAAATCATGGTTTGTTTCAATTTCTGAATTTGTTGCATGAACTTTATGCCCTCCACCTGTTAAACTTCTATAATATGCTTTTTTATCAAACATATTGATATTTACTGTCTTTTTTCCCTTGCTTGTATCTCTTTTTTCATATTGGGGATTATCAACTTCAACTATAACTAATAGAAATTCCCCATTTCCACAATGTGTTTCTTTATCTGAATTTTTTGGTAAATTTGTACCATAAAATCTTGATAAATTTTGTGAAAAAGTTTCTTTATCCCATTTCATATTATATAGTCCTATAATATGAAAATTTTTTTCTATATCTTCAAGTATTTCTTTTTCTTTATATCTTGCATTTTCCCAAAGTATAAATAAATGTACTTCTTTCATATTTTTTCTAATTCCTTCCTAAGACACAGATCTGGTTTGTAAAAGATTTAATTATTTTTTAACCTTTCTGCTATTCATCAATTTTGGTAAAATATACTTCTGTATCTAAATTATAATACCCTACAAATTTTTTGCTTGACATTACTTCAAATATCATTAAATCATAATTTCGATTTAAAACAACTATTTCTCCATTATAATCATATCTGCTACAACTTAATGATAATGTATATTTCCCTGGTGCTAATTGAAATTTTTGCTTAAATTCACAAATATATGTATTACCTTTTTTACAATTTCCTGTATAATAATTTAAAAAGTTTGTATTAGTTCCACATATTTCCTTTCCATTAAAGTCTTTTATTGTCATTGAAAATGTTGGACATTCTATATCTTCATTAAATTTTGCCTTTAATTTTACAACAATTTCTTCTTGGCTATCAATAATACTAGTTGGTTCTCCTTTATTATTAAAAATTCCAAAATCTATAATTTGAGCTTCTCCATTTCCGTATCTTATTACATCTGGATTAACTGTGAAGTATTTTTTCCATTCTACTTTGTCATCATTTACTCCTAAAATAGCTTCTTCTTTTTTAGGTTTGTTTGTTCCTTTTGTTTCTAGGTCTTGTTCTTTTAACATTCCTGTAATTAATTTTTTATAATTTTCTACTCCTTCTTTTACTCCACCATCAAATATTTTCTTTCCTTCATTCATTATAATTGTTCTGCTACAATTATTTAAAATATCATTAATACTATGAGTAACAAATATAATTGTTTTTCCATCTTTTTTCAATTGTTCAAATTTTTTAAAGCATTTTAATTGAAAAGCCATGTCTCCTACTGATAATACCTCATCTACAATTAAAATATCTGGATCTACATTAATTGCACAAGCAAATGCTAAACGTGCAAACATTCCTGATGAATATGTTCTTACAGGTTGGTAAATATGCTCTCCAATGTCTGCAAATGCTATTATTTCTGGCTTTTTTTGTTCTATTTCTTCTTTTGATAATCCCATAACTTGTCCATGTTGATATATATTTTCAATGCCAGTTAAATCCATATTAAAAGCAGCACCTAATTCTAGTAATGAACTTATTTTTCCTTTAATTTCCATTGTTCCACTAGTTGGTGTTACTACTCCAGTAATCATTTTTAACAAAGTTGATTTTCCTGCACCATTTTTTCCTAAAATTCCTAATACTTCACCTTTTTCTAATTCAAGTGAAAAATCATCTAATGCTTTGAATACATCATGTTTTTTTATAGCTGGTATTAAAGTTTCTAATAATCTATCTTGTTTTTTGTTAAACATTTTATAATTTTTACATAGATGTTCTATTTTTATAATTGGATCTTCTGCTATATTTTTCTCATCATTGTCATTTTTTTTATTTTGTTTTTCCACTCTAGCACTTCCTCCTTGTTCATTTCCTTTTTCCTAATAATTTTAATATATAATATCTAATATTAAATAGACCTCTTCCTATAAATGGCATATTCATAATTAGAAAATTTTCTATATAATACATAAATGTTTCTGTTTTGTATAATTTGTGGAATATTCCCCAATTTTTAAAATTAAAATTTTTCTTTTTTTCTACCATTTTGAAATAGTTGTATGCATTTGTATTTAATTCTTGCAATTCTTTAGGAAATTTTTCGTTGTTGTCTACATAAGTACCAAATACTGATAATTTTACTTCAATAAATAAATTTCTTACTTGTTCTAATTTTTTAAATTTATGAGATATTTTATTTGTGCCTATTTCATTATTTGAATGTTGTCTATATTTTATATATTTTTCTGGTATATATACTAGTTTTCCATCTAATGATATTATAAGGCTTATCCAATGATCATGTGCTACATATTTAGTTTTTGAAGGAAATGGTAATAAAGTATTAATCCATTTTTTTCTAGACATTATTGTACATCCTGTTACACAATTATATAAATAATTCAATTTATAACTATCAATGTATTTTTTTATTTTTCTAGTTAATAACATAAAATCATTAAAAGATGGATATATATTATTTAATTCTTCATCTACTACTTCCAAGTCACCAAACACTAAGTCAGCATTTTGCTGTTTTAATACTTCATGGTATTTTTCCACTTTTTCAGGAAGCCATACATCAT
This sequence comes from uncultured Clostridium sp., assembly GCA_946497905.1. GTDB lineage: Bacteria > Bacillota > Clostridia > TANB77 > CAG-508 > CAG-269. The sequence continues at coordinate 4,273 of CAMMMI010000018.1, read as the reverse complement.
CTTGATCAGATAGCATATATATGTCATTTTCTACTTGTTTTAATAAGAATTCAAAATTTTTAATATATCCTAAATTTTTTTCCTGATAAAATACTTTAATTCTTTTATCTTTTTGCTCATATTCTTTTAAAATCTCTCTAGTGCTGTCTTTTGAGCAGTCATCAGATATTATTAATCTTATATTTTTATATGTTTGATTTAATATGCTATCTATTTGTGCTTTTAGGTATTTTTCTCCATTATAAGTTGCCAATAATATATCTATTTTTTCTTCCATTTTCATTTTCCTATCCTTTTATAATACATCTGCAAAATCTTTTTTATTTTTATTAAATATATAATTTCCCCATACAAACATAATTATTGTAATTCCCCAGAAAACAATGGTATATATGCCATTTTGTTCTGTAACAATATTACTTGAAATAAATGCATCCCTAAATCCAGATACTAAATAGTTAAATGGCATACATTTCATAATTGCTAATATAGTAGGGTGATTAGAAAGCATTGATAGATTCCAAACAACTGGTGTAAACCAGAAAAATAATTGCATCATAATTCCTAATAATTGTGAAAAATCAGGTACTAATGTTGTAACTGCTGATGTGAATCTTGTAAATGCTATCAAAAAGCAATATGCTGCAATAATAATATATATAATTTGTAAAAAGTTTGGAACATATTTAAATATACAAGCAACCACTATTGCTATAATAAATAAAAATATTGCCACAAAACTACTTGCTATTATAGATATAATTGGTATAACATCTACTGGAAATACTACTTTTTTTACTAAATAGCTATAAGTTATGATTGAACTACTTGCATTTACAACTGTATCATTAATACATTGCCACATAGCCATTCCCGGCAAAAACCATACTACATATGGATCATTTCCTGCACTTCCTGTTTTTAATATATACTGAAATACTATAACATAAGTGATCATGAATACAAATGGTTGAAAAAATCCCCATATACTACCCAAGCTTGTACTAGCAAATCTATTTTTAAAATCATTTTTACCTAATTGCCACACTAACTTTCTGTTTTTATATATTGCTTTTATAAATTCCATAAGTTCTTTTTCATCTCCTGTTTTTGATTCCATTTTTATATAGTATATTCTATCTTTAAATCACATTTTTGTCAATTAATATGCTAAATAAACTATAAAATTATATGACTAATTTATCATAATATTTTATATGTAACTTATATATAAGAAATTTATAATTTTACAAAATAAAATTGTGTACACTGATTGATGTTATAAGAAAATCAAAGATTTTTCTATAACATCAAAAAGAGTATCTAAGATAAACTTCTTCAAAAAGTATATAACTTTTTATTTTTGCTTAAATTAGGATACTCTTATTTTTATAACTGATTTACTAATTCTATTATGCTATCAAAAATTTCATCACTCGTTAATTTGTTTTCTAAATTCTCACTTATAAATATAATTATTTTGTTTTCATACTGAATATATTCATATGTTTGATATTCTTCTAAATCATTATATCTATTTTCTACAATCTTTCCATTAACCACATCTACCATATAGTATTTACTTGAGATACTTAATATATATTGTTTATTTCCATCTATTATTTTTTTAATCACTTCATCTTCTTTTGATAATTTATCTGTCTGTGTCGCTTTTAAATAGCCTTCTTGATTTATTTCATATTTTGCTTTTAATTTATTATTGCTATTTAAATAATTTACTATTTTTTCTCTGTCATTTGTATTTATCCATATTCCATTTTCAGTTGGTGCTTGTGTTTCATAAGTTTTATCAATTTCTTGTATATTAGGACTTTTTCCATTAATCATTCCACTAAATGCAACTTTATAATTAATATTTGGTTTTACATTGATTACTTTTCTTCCATCACTTTCTGTTTCTACACAGTACAAATCATCTTCTCCTGTAATTTTATATTCTTTTTTTAAATCTTCTAATGATGCTTCATTTTTATACATTACAGAATTGTTTTTAGTATTTAAATAATCTTGTATAACATTTTGGCTAATTTCATTTGATGTATTATTGTTTTCCTTATTGTTTTGTCTTGATTTGTAAAAAGTTAAAATTCCAACACATAACAATATAGCCAAAATTATTATTGATACAATTAATATTTTCTTTTTATTTTTCTTCATTTTCTAAATTCCTCTTAACATATTTAATGTTGCATTTATATAGTTATTTGATAATCCCATATTATTTACTTGTACCCAATCGCTAGCATATGGTAATTCAACCAAAGCTGCCTTTGCTCCTAAATTTTGTCTAGCCCATGAAACTAAATATTGTGTTCCATAATTTTCATAGTTTCTAGTTGAGCAACTTGGAAAGACTTGCTTATAATAATTGCAAACTTGTGAGTTTCCTATTAGTTGATCTTCCCAACCGTGTAAATCAACTAAAACTGTTTGTCCATTTGTAGCTTTATGACTAAGTAGAAAATCTCTTAAATATGCTGACTCATATGCTTGAAATCCTGCTGTACCATTATAATTTCTATTATCTGTATATCTTACATAACTGCTTCCCGTTTGCCAACATCTATTTATATCCATTCCTCTTCCTATACTACTATATAAAGTTGTTCTACCTGGTCCATTATTTGTAGTTCCTAATGTTCTTCCATCAGGATTTACTTCCCTCAAAATATAAATTGTCCATTTTTTAGCTAAATCTTCATCTTTATCATTTACTAATCTATTATAAAAGTCATCTGCTATACTAACTAATACTGTACCATCTTGAGGCCACGAATCTTCAAATCCGTGAATACAGAACGTAGCAAAAAGGACATTATCTCCATTTCCAAATCTTAAATATTGCAATGTAGATCCACCTGCAACACCTCTAACAGATGCTCCACTATATCCATATACCCCAGTTTCATAAATAATTTTAAAGAAATAGTCTATTGATATATATACATTTTTTTGTCTTCCATTAATATCTACTACTGGTGTTGAATATTCTATGTCATCTGTAAATGTCTTTGTATATGTGTATTTATCTTCACTTAATGTCCATGTTGGTTTTGTATCTTGTAATTGTACATTTGATGTAATTTGAACAATTACATTTTCATATGAAGTGTACATATAATTAACAGTGATTGTTGAGCCATCTGATTGTGAATAAATATTTCTTTTCTTTTTTAATTTTACATGCACATTTGTGACATTTCCATATATATCTTGGACATCTGTTGTGTAATCCTGATCTGTTGAAAATGTTCTAGAATATGACATTTGGTCTTCACTTAAAGTCCAACTTGGTTTTGTATTTCCTAATTTCTCATTTGACTCCATTGTTATAGTAACTGTATCTTCTTGATTATATTTATATTTTAAAGTTATTTGAGGTGGTGTTTTATCAATTTGATTTACATTTATTTCTAAGTTTGTACTATGTCCATAAATATCTACAAATGTTGTGTTATATCTACCGGCTATTATCTCCAAATTCTTTTATATACACTAGCTTATCTTCACTTAATGTCCAACTTGGCTTAGTATCTTTTAATTCTAAATCAGATATTACTTTTACTATAACTACATTTCTAGTATTATCATATTGATATTCTACTTTCAGATTAGCTATTATAACATCTGTTACATTTATTTGTACATTTCTCTTTTCACCATTTACGTCCTCAACTTGTGTAGAATAGTTATTATTTTCTGAAAATATTTTTGTATATGCCTTTTTGTCTTCACTTAAAGTCCAAGTTGGTTTTGTATCTTTTAATTCTATATTCGATACCATTTTAGCCATTACAGTATTTTCTTCTGCATTATATTCATAACTTACTTTTATTGATAATGGCTGTATTTGTGTTACTATTATATTCACAGTATAAGTTGCTCCATTTACATCTTCTACTTGTGTTTCATAATTCATATTACCTGTAAATCTCTTTGTATATGTTTTTTTATCTGCGCTCAAAGTCCAAGTTGGTTTTGTATCTTTTAATTCTATATTTGATACCATTTTAGCCATTACAGTATTTTCTTCTACATTATATTCATAACTTACTTTTATTGACAATGGCTGTATTTGTGTTACTACTATATTCACAGTATAAATTGCTCCATTTACATCTTGTACTTGTGTTTCATAATTCATATTACCTGTAAATCTCTTTGTATATGTTTTTCTATCTGTGCTCAAACTCCAACTTGGTTTTGTATCTTTTAATTCTATATTTGATACCATTTTAGCCATTACAGTATT
>CAMMMI010000017.1 GCA_946497905.1 uncultured Clostridium sp. | reverse complement strand
TCCATAAATTTCATTAAAAGAGGAATCATGAATAGACATATAACCAGAATCTTTAGGGTTCTTTATATAATCCTTAAAACGAGATTCTATTTTTTTAATATCATTTTCGCTATAATATTTTTTTATTATATCATATATATCATATATAGCTGGAATTGTGTATTCTTCATCAGTTTTTCTCAAACTTAATTTATGATTATTTAAAAGTAGAGAAAGATTTTTGGATTCACCATACTGATTAGTTATTAGTATTTGATCACTAACAGGATGTACACTAATTGAACATATATCAAAATGTTCCTTATCATCAATTACAATAGAGTCTTGTAGCATAGTTAATTTACCGTCAGGACTATTTCTTAAAGCATTTCCTAAATCCCTTTGAGATGAAGATGTGTTATATGGGTATAATAAGTTACGTTCATTAAGTTTTTGATCTTTACCATCAACAATTATATATTTTGAACCATTATCTTTTTCTATAATCTCATCAGGAGAAAAGGTTACAGAAGTATGAATAGGTATAACATTGCCATTAGAATCTATAATTTCAAATTCATGATTACTGTTTTGATTAATTGACTGTATAGTAAAGTCAACACTATTTACAATTGGACGATAAGCAAAAGTATCTTCTGTTCTACCAAGTCTATTTACTAATTTATTTTTTTCATCTGGAGACAATTTATTAAAAACAAACCTAAAGCTATCAACTGTTCCTAATGATGTCATTGTTTTAATTATATTTTTAATCTTATCAAATTTTTGAGGATTATCAGAAGCTAGAAATTTAAAATACTTATCAATAGAACTATCTTGTTCTAATAGAATTTTTTGTTTTTCATCCTCATTTTCAGGTAATTCATCAGGAAAGATTTTTACAATATTTTCAGCTATGGTTTTAAAAGTTTTTATAAAAAAACTTCTTTTTGATTTGATTCTACCTTTAAAAGAACATTCAATATTTGGTTTTTCTGAAGATATATGCTGATGCAATTGAACCATATTCTCATCTATTAAAGGCAAATATTCCTCATAATATCTATTATATCTTTGTATAAAAATATATGGATTTATATCTGGATGTACTCGATGACACCAGCCGATAAATTCATTTTCAATTGGTGAATTATTCATAAAAATACCTCCAATCAAGCTTAATTACATAAAATACGTATATATAAATTATAGCACAAAAAGAGAATATTATCAATTTATTGACATAATTAAGGAAAAAATATATAATATAAAAGCAAAAACTGATATAATATATAAAATATTGTCAAAATAAAATTTGAAATATAAAAGAAAAAAATGTGTTTATAAAACCATATACAATCAATTTTATAAACATATTATACAAGGAGGATAAATGAAAAAAATAGAATTACTAGCCCCAGCAGGCTCATTCGAAAAAGCCAAAATAGCATTTCAATATGGTGCAGACGCAGTGTACTGTGGAACTTCATCATTATCATTAAGAACTAGAGCAGACATGAAAGATGATGACCTAATAAAAACCATAAAATATGCACATAGTATAGGAAAAAGAGTACATGTAACATTAAACATATTTGCATGGGATGAAAAATACGAAGAAATAATAGAAATGGCAAAACTATTAAATGAATTAAAACCAGATGGAATAATAGCAGCAGATGGTGGTGTAATTGAAGTATTAAAAAAATATGCACCAAATGTAGATATACATGTAAGTACACAGGCAAATGTAGTAAGTTTACAAGACGCTCTATTCTGGCATAAAATAGGTGCAAAAAGAGTAATTATGGCAAGAGAAATGAATAAAGAACAATTAAAATACATAATGGAAAACAAGCCAGAAGATTTAGAAGTAGAAACATTTATACATGGAGCTATATGTTTTGCATTTTCTGGAAGATGTTTTTTAAGTGATTTCCTATCATGTAGAAGTGCAAATTTAGGAGATTGTGCACAAAGTTGCAGGTGGTCATATAATTTATATGCAGAAGAGAAGAATAATCCAGGAGAATTTATGCCAATAGAAACAAGTGAGTATGGTACAAGTATCTTTTCTTCGAAAGATTTATGTTTGATAAAAGAATTACCAGAAATAATTAATATGGGAATAGATAGTGTAAAAATAGAAGGAAGATTAAAAACAGAATACTATCTAGCAAGTGTAATAAATGCATATAGAAATGCAATAGATGATTATGAGAAAGACCCTAAAAACTATGATTATACAAAATATCTAAAAGAATTGGAAAAAGTTAAAACAAGAGGCTTAACAACTTTTTATTTTAATGACAGAAATAATAAAGATATACAAGAATATACAGGCAAACAATATAATGAACAATATGAATTTGGTGGAAAAGTAGTAGAATATGATAAAGAAAAATCAATAATAGAAATAAGAAACAAATTGCAAATAGGTGATTTATTAGAAATAATTGTACCAAATCAAATAGAGCCAGTACAATTTACAATAGAAAAATTATGGAATGATGAAACAGATGAAGAAATAAATGAAATAAGCCCAGGAGTAAAAGGGCAAAAAGTAAAAATAAAACTTCCTATAGAATGTAAAAAAGATTGGATAATAAGAAGAAAAAAATAAGAAAAAAGAGTTATACTATTAAAAAGTGTAACTCTTTTAATAATGTAGGAAAAATCAATTTTTTTGTATAATTAATATTGTTTTCCTATGATACTATACATGAATTGATGAGCTTTTATGGAAGGATTGAACTTTTTTCCATAACGTCGATATTGGTATTAAAATTTAGTAAATAACTTTAAATATTATAATTAGTTATAGTTTTTAAAACTATTTCCAATCAAAAAGCCAAGAGAGACACATAAAATAGCAACAAATCCTAAAATATCAAAAGAAAAACTAGGTAAAAGTACAAAAATAGAACCTAAGGTAAATCCAATTATACTATAAAAAGTTTGTGCATAAAAATTATCTAATAAAAATTTAGTAAGCTTCATAAAAACAAAACAACCAATAAGCAAACCTAGAAACATTGGAATTAATGTAGGTAAATAAATATTTGAAATACCTGTCAAATATAAATTATAAACACCAAGTAACATTAAAATAATAGTACTACTTACACCTGGAACGACAATACCTATAGACATAGCAAAACCAGAAAATATTAAATATAAATAATTAAAATTAGAAGTATTAGAAAAATTAATGTTTTTTTCAAGATAAACACTAAGAATGCCAATAAGAAAAGCAACAATAGTAAATAAAAAATAACTTTTTCTTATTGGTGTTTTTGTATTAATATCCTTAAATAAAGATGGAATACAACCTAATATAAGTCCTATAAAAATAGATTGAGTTTGAATAGGAAAATTTATCAATAGATAATTTAAAACATTACTAAAAACTAGAACGCCAATTCCTACACCTATAAATATAGGAAATAGAAATTTAAAATTGTTCTTCATATCTTTAAAAAAGTTTAAAAAACTATCTAGTAATTTTTCATAAATTCCAAAAATAACACATAAAACACCACTGCTAATACCGTGGAAGTATAGCACCGCAACCTAAAGCAATTCCCTTAAAAACATTAGAAAAAAAATGCATTAAAAACACCTCTAATAATAAATATTAAAAAATAATAAAAAAAGAACAAGCAATTATTATAAAATTAAAATTTCAGGTCAGGCACTTTTAGATTTTTTAAACATATAATTTTATTATGAGAATAAATGGAGGTGCTACAGTATGCTTGTTTCACTTTGCATGTCAGGAATATTAGGATTTGTGGAATTTTTAAAATCTGCAGTATTTGTAGTTGGATATATTCAAGGAGGGACTTTATTTCCAGAACCATTAACACAAGAAGAAGAAAAAAATTGCTTAGAGCAAATGGCAAAGGGAGATGACGAAGCAAGAAATATTTTGATAGAAAGAAACTTAAGACTAGTCGCACATGTTGCAAAAAAATATACTACAACTAAAGTGGATCAAGATGACTTAATATCAATAGGAACAATAGGATTAATAAAAGGTATAAACAGCTTTAGCATGGAAAAAGGAAGTAAATTATCTACATATGTATCAAGATGTATAGACAATGAAATATTAATGCATTTAAGAGCAACAAAAAAATTAGGTGCAGAAGTATATTTAAATGAGCCAATAGGAAAAGATAAAGATGATAACATTGTTACATTGCAAGAGGTACTAGAAAATGAAGAAAGAGCAATAGAAGATGAAGTTGATATAAAAATGAAGATAAAATTATTATATCAAAAGATGAAGGAGATTTTAAAAGATAGAGAAAAAACAATTTTAGAATTAAGATTTGGATTAGGAGGTCATAAACCCAAAACACAAAATGAAATAGCTAAATCAATGGGAATATCGCGTAGCTATGTGTCAAGAATAGAGACAAAAGCAATAAGTAAACTAGCAAAAGAAATAAAAGAATAGAAAAAACAATACTAGGAGAAGATAAAATAAGAAAAATAACTATAACAAAATGTAAATTTTCTGTAAAAAGACTTTTAAAAAAAGAAAAAAATGGTATAATTATAAAAATAAATTAAGAAATGTTTATATTATAAAAGAGAAAATGACAGTATATATTAAGGGATATATATTAAAAATAAATATTGAAAACTATATATTAAAAAAAGAAAGGAACTTATATGACAAGAGTAAGATTAAAGGATAGAATTTTACCTAAATACACTAAAGGAGAAGAAATATTTAATATGACTTCACATATTGTTGGAGCTGTGTTAGGTGTTGTTGCAACAACATTATGTATTGTATTTGCAGCAATAAGAGGGAATACATATGGTGTAGTAAGTGGATCAATATATGGAGTAACGATGATTATACTATATACAATGTCTAGTATATATCATGGGTTAAGTCCAACTAGATATTCTAAAAGAGTATTTCAAGTTTTAGATCATTGTTCAATATTTTTATTGATAGCTGGTTCATATACGCCATTTGCGTTATGTACATTAAGAGAATATGATACAGCAACAGGTTGGGTAATATTTGGTGTGATATGGGGGATTGCAATTTTAGGGATAGTTTTAAATTCAATAGATATAAAAAAATTTAAGAAATTTTCAATGATATGCTATTTAATAATGGGATGGTGTATAATTGTAAAAGCTAATTTATTACCAGAATTATTAGGAACAAAAGGATTTATTTTATTACTATTAGGAGGAATTGCTTATACAATAGGAGCGGTATTATATGGATTAGGTAAAAAACGTAAATATATGCATTCAGTATTTCATTTATTTATATTACTAGGTAGTTTTCTACAATTTTTGTGTATATTGTTATATGTAATGTAAAAAAAGAGAGATATAATATCTCTACAAACACAAATCTTAATTTATTTTAGCACAAATTTTAAATAGAAGCAAATTTAAAAATATGTATTTAAGAGAGAATAATATTGAATAAGTGAGTTAGAATATTAAAAACAACAAAACTCACATAAAAATAGAAAAAATTTAATTTGTAAAAAAAATATTAATATGCTAAAATATAAATAACTTAAAAATAGAGAACATAATAAAAATTAAATAATTAATTCCCTGCGTAGTGCGTATAGACAGAATTTTTAGAACCAACACACATATAAGAGGGGCTGATCTCGTAAATATGGCGTGCAAGCTCACAGTATAGTGAGAAGCCCATAAGTATTTAGGTAGGCACCCACCTGTTTTTAGGAGCAGGTCCTTAAAAATTCAAGACATCTGACGGCTAAGGCGGGGGATTTTTTTGTACAATAGGAAACACTATGAAACTTTAAGTTACTTAGGCTCAAAGCGAAAATAAACAATTTTTATTTTCAAAAGAAAGTAATCCTTTCATATTAAACTATTTACATAGGATTAACGAAAAAACATTTAGAGAGAAAAATAAAAAGGGAAAAATATGATTAAAAATAAAATTTTAAAAGAAAAAAAGAATGTAAAAATATTAAAAAATAATGTATGGCTAATTGTAATTATTATTTTAACAATAGTCAAAATGTGTTTAATTTCAGTACAACCAGTAAATGGAATATATGATATGTTGTATGATGATGTTTTAATGGTAAATCAAGCAGATAGTATATTAAAAGGAGAATGGTTAGGTGAATATAATTGCTTAACACTAGTCAAAGGACCATTTACTCCTTTGTTTATAGCTTTTTTCAATATATTACATATTCCATTTTTAATGGCACAAGAAATTTTTTATGATATATCAATAATATTTTTACTATTAGTATTTAGAAAAAAAATAAAATCTCAATGGAAATTAATATTAATATACATAGTTTTATTATTTAATCCAATTACATTTTGTAATGAATTGGCAAGAGTATATAGAGATGGAATATATACATCTTTAATAGTATTTTTGATAGCATGTACTATAGGATTATTTTTAAATAGAAAAGAAAAAATGCAAAAAATAAGGGGATATCAAATAGGATTAGGTATAACATTATCAGCAATTATATTATGTAGAGAAGAAACTGTATGGATATTACCATATCTAATAGGAACAATATTAGTAAACATTATATATATCCTAAGAGATACAGAATTAAAAGAAAAAACAAAACGAATAATTACATATCTTATACCAGTAGCCATAATAACAATAAGTGTATTCACAGTAATTGGATTAAATTACAAATATTATGGAGTATTTCAATTAAATCAATATTGGGGAAAAGAATTTAAAGAAGCATATGGAGCATTGACAAGAATAATTCCAGAAAAACAAAAAAGGAAAGTACCTATAACAAGAGAAACATTAAAAAAAGCATATGAAGTAAGTCCTAAATTTGCAGAGTTAGAAGAATATTTAGAAGGAGAAGAAGGTAAAGAATGGGCAAAATGTGGAGATAGTAGTGGATATGAAATACAAGGTGGTTGGATACATTGGGCAATAATGAGAGCTGTAGAAAGCAAAGGATATTATAAAGATGCAGTAACAGCAAATAATTATTATGAAGAAGTTGCAAATGAAATAAACCAAGCATGTGATGAAGGAAAAATAAAAGCTTATCCAAATAAAATAATTAGTAATAAAATAAAATTTGATTTTGAAGATATAATAAAAACATTACAAAAAACACCAGTTACTATAAGTTATCAAGTAGAATATTATTTGATGTCAACAAGAGTTAGAATAGCTCCAATACCAGAAACAGAAGAAAAGCAAAAAATGCAAGAAAAATTTGAAAATGTTACAAGAGAAAAAGTAGTTGCACTAAATTCTTATGAGAAAGAAAATGAAAAATTACAACTAAAAATATTACAAAATATTCAAAAAATATATGAAACAATAAATCCAATAATATTTATAATATCTATTGTTTCAACAATTATATATATAATAATTAATTTAATATTTAAAAAATCTAAAGAAAATGTTTGGATATTATTAGGATTATGGGGATTATATTATTCAAGAATATTTATTATAACATTTACACACATGACAATGTACACAGAAGCAATGAATATATCATATTTAGCACCAACATATGTAATACAATTATTTGTATCTACAATATCTATAATATTTTTAATAGATATAATAAAAGAAAATAATAAAAAAATTCGAATAAAGTATTTACAAAAAAATAATAAGTGTATATAATATTTCTATATAGTATGCACAAGATAACATAATTAATAAAAATTGTGATGCTAAAGAAAAAGGAGGAGAAAAAACAAATGAAATTTACAAAAAAATTAAAAAAACAAAAAGGTATTACATTAATAGCACTAGTAATAACAATCATAGTACTATTAATACTAGCAGGTGTATCAATAGCAATGCTAACAGGAGAAAATGGAATATTAAATAAAGCAAATACGGCAAAAATAAAAAATGAACATGCACAAGTAAAAGAAGCAATGAGTTTAGCATATAGCGAATATCAGATAATAGTAATGGAAAAAAGGACAAGTAGTGTAGAAAAAACAGAAACAGTAAAATTAGCAAGTACAAAGAAGGTAACAATAAAAGGAGTAGAAGAAAATAAATTAGCAGAAACAGAAGAAGTGCCAAAAAGCTTTATGGAATTTGTAAAAGGAAAAAGGTATGTAAAAGATAACGGGGTAGTAGATGTAGAAGAACTATTAGGAAAGAAGCTATCAATAGGAAATGGAACAGGAGATACAGACATATATAAGCTAGAAGAAGATGAAAGTAAATATGTGTTAAAATACTATGGAAAAAACACATCAGAAGAATTAATATGGCAAGTAAATAAAGAAGGAAATTCTACTTCAACAGGAGATGAAGTAGATTGGGATACAATATTAGCAAATGCAGATCCAGAAAAAATAAAACAAGAGAGTGGACAAAAGACTAGCGAATTAGCGGGACTAGGTACAGATGGAAAACCAGTTAATATGGATTATTGGAATCCATCAAATGATGGTGATTCCTATAGTTTATCAGATAGTATATATGGAGGAAATACGTATTTGGGTGGAATAGAAAATGGTGAAATAAAAGGGAAAATACCAGAATATATATATGATGAAGAAGAAGGAAAATTTAAATCAGTAACTAATATAGCTGGCTTATTTAGTGAAAAAACTGAATTAATAAAAACACCTGAGATACCAAGTAACGTAACTAATATGAACAATACATTTTATCATTGTTTAAATTTAATTGAAGCACCAGTGATACCAAACAGTGTAACATATATGGACGGTACATTTTTTGGATGCACAAGTTTAATTGAAGCACCAGAAATACCAGATAGTGTAGAGGAGATGAATAGTACATTTTCTGAATGTACGAGTTTAATTGAAGCTCCAGTAATACCAAACGGTGTAACTAATATGTATAGTACATTTTTTAGATGTACAAGTTTAATTGAAGCACCAGAAATACCAGATAGTGTAGAGGAGATGAATAGTACATTTTCTGAATGTACGAGTTTAGTTGAAGCTCCAGTAATACCAAACGGTGTAACTAATATGTATAGTACATTTTCTGGATGTACAAGTTTAGCCAAAGCTCCAGAAATACCAAATAGTGTAACAGATATGGAATTTACATTTGCAGACTGTAGTAGTCTAACAGGAGATTTAATTATCAACGCTAATCCTACTAATTATGGGCATTGTCTAAGTAATGTAGCAACAAATCCAGGATGTAACTTAGTTTTAAGTGGTGCATCTACAAAGTTACAAGAAATCTATAACACGAAATCAGAAAATTCAAATATAACAATAGGAAATCAAGAGATTATAATGTAGCATGTTAAAAATTATATAATTAATAAAATGAAAATAAGTGAAAAATCTAGGGAAAAAGAAATTCTTTTTCTCTAGATTTTATAAATAGCTTTAGCATAAATTTTAGTAGCTAAAATCAAATTATCAATAGATATAAATTCATCAGTTTTATGACACATATCTTCTTGGTTAGGTAAATTAGCTCCAAAAGAAATAAGATTTTTAAAAGCACGGGCGTATGTTGCACCGCCAATAGCTAAAGGCTCTAAATTTGAATTAGTTGTTTCATTAAAAATATCGCATAATGTTTTAACTAAATAAGAATTTTTAGGTACATATAAAGGTTCTTTTTTATCTTTTATAATAAGTTCAATATTTTCATAGGAAGAGAGTTGATTTTTGAAAATTTTTTCAATATCTGTAAGATCAGTTTTTATTGGAACTCTTAAATTCATTCCAATACTTAAAATATTATTATCAAATATAAACTTTCCTACATTTAAAGTTAAATTTCCAGATTCATCTTCACAAGCAATATCTAAATCTTGACCATTATATTGAGTATTTATATATTTATTGAAAAAGTCAAAAATAGGAATATTTGTATTATAAGTTTTAAAAATTTCATCTAAAATAATAATAAGTCTAGAAATTGAATTTATACCTAAATCAGGATGTGCGGCATGTGCTTGAACACCATGAGATGTAAGTTTTATTTTTTGGTCATCAATTTTATAAATATCAATCTCATAATTATGCTCAGAAATAATTTTCTTTAAATTGTTAATGATGTTTTTAGAAGAAATATTTTTATTATTAATTTTTAAAATACAACTACAAATTTTAGGAACAACATTTATAGCATTATTATTACAATCAATATTTTCTAATAGAATATCTTCACTTTTAAATTTTGAGTAATCCATATTTAAATAAGGAGAAATAATTCCTTTTTCAGCATATATACATGGAAAATCAGCATCAGGACTAAAACCAATGGTTGGCAATTCTTCATGCTCTTTATAATATTTAATACATTTCCAATCATTTTCTTCATTTAAACCTAAAATCAAACGAACTCTTTTATCTATTTTACAATTATCCATAACAGCTTTCATAGCGTATAAAGAGGCAATAACAGGACCTTTATCATCAATAGCACCTCTACCAAAGATTTTATTATCTGAAATATTTCCACTAAAAGGAGGGAAAGTCCAATTATCTCCTTCTGGAACAACATCTAAATGCCCAACTATACCAACGAGTTTTTCTCCTTCGCCAAATTCAATATATCCACAGTAGCCATCAAGATTTTTAGTTTTAAATCCTAGCTTTTTTCCTAAATTTAATACATATTCCAAAGCCTTATTAACATTTTCTCCAAATGGATATAGAGGGTTTTCAGATTTTGAATAAACACTTGGAATTTGTATTAATTTTTGAGTTTCTGAAATTATTTCATCTTTTAAATTATCAATGTATTTATCAAACATATTATCAAATCCTTTCATTTTTAATATATATATTCAATTATATAAATAATTATACTATTTTGCAAATAGAGGTAGGGGACGTTCCTTCAATCCCCTTGTTCCCTAATTTTGGGGATTGAAGGAACGTCCCCTAGTTGTAAAAAAAAAATATATATGATAATATACAGTTATAAAAAAAGATAAAAAAGTTTATAGGTGAAATCTTATTTAAAAACCTAAATTTATTATATAGGAGTTCTAATAAATGAAAATTGATAATATCAAGGAATTAGAAAATAAAGCAGTTGAAGTGAGAAAAGGAATTATAGAGGCTGTATATTCAGGAAAGTCTGGACACCCAGGAGGTTCACTTTCAATAGCTGATATTTTAACTGTATTATATTTTAACGAGATGAATATTGATGAAAAAAATCCAAAATGGGAAGATAGAGACAGATTAGTTTTATCAAAAGGACATTGTTCACCAGCATTATATAGTTGTTTAGCAAATAGAGGATTTTTTAAAGTTGAGGAATTAAAAACATTTAGAAATATAAATAGCAATTTACAAGGACATCCAGATATGAATAAAGTACCTGGAGTAGATATGACAACAGGCTCATTAGGCCAAGGACTATCATGTGCTAATGGTATGGCAATAGCAGGAAAGATGAATAATAAAAACTATAGGGTATATTGCATATTAGGAGATGGAGAAATCGAGGAAGGACAAGTATGGGAGGCAGCAATGGCGTCTAACAAATATAAATTAGATAATTTATGTGTAATTGTAGATAATAATAATCTACAAATAGACGGAACAATTGAAGAGGTTATGAGTTCATATCCTATAGATGACAAGTTTAGAAGTTTTGGATTTGAAATAATAAAAATAAATGGTCATGATATAGATGAGATATTAAAAGCTTTTGAAGTTGCTAAAAATATAAAAGGAAAACCAACTTGTATTATAGCAAAAACTATAAAAGGTAAAGGAATATCATTTATGGAAAATCAAGTTGGATGGCATGGAAAAGCCCCAAATGAAGAACAATATAATTTAGCGATGAGAGAATTAAATAATAGAAAATAATAAAAAATGGATAAAATTAGTCCTAAGGAAGGAATGTGGTAAAATGAAGGATGAAAAGAAAGCAACACGCCAAAGTTATGGGGAAGCCTTATTAGAATTAGGAAAAAAGAATAAAGATATTGTGGTTTTAGATGCAGATTTAGCAGGAGCTACAAAAACAGAATTATTTGCAAAAGAATTCCCAGATAGATTTTTAGATATGGGGATAGCTGAAAGTAATATGATATCAACATCAGCAGGGTTAGCAACATGTGGAAAAATACCATATGCAAGCACATTTGCCGTATTTGCAGCAGGAAGAGCATATGACCAAATACGAACTAGTATATGTTATCCAAATTTAAATGTAAAAATATGTGCAACACATGCAGGGATAACAGTAGGAGAAGATGGTGCAACACATCAAATGATAGAAGATATTTCATTAATGAGAACATTACCAAATATGACAGTTATATCAACATCAGATGATGTACAAACAAAATGGGCAGTAGAGGAAATATCAAAAATAAATGGACCTGTGTATTTAAGATTGGCAAGATTAGCAACACCAATAATTTATGAAGAAAGTCAACAATTTGAAATAGGAAAAGCAGTTCAAATAGGTAATGGAACAGATGCAACAATTTTTGCAACAGGTGTAACAGTGCAAGAAGCATTAAAGGCAAAAAAAGAATTAGAAAAAAGAGGAATTAATATAAGAGTTATAGATATTCATACAATAAAACCAATAGATAAAGAAACAATCATAAGATGTGCAAAAGAAACTAATTTATTAATAAGTGTAGAAGACCATAATATTATAGGAGGACTAGGTTCAAGCATTGCAGAAGTTTTAACAGAAGAATATCCAAAGAAACTAATAAGATTAGGAATAAAAGATACTTTTGGAAAGTCTGGAAAAGCAGAAGATTTAATGCAATATTTTGGAATAACTGCTGAGAAAGTGTGCCAAGAGGGACGGGCTATTTTGGCAAAAAAATGTGAATTTTTTGTAAATTTTTTAAAATAAAGAAAAAAAGAGAAAAATGATAGAAAAAGCAAAAAAACCAATAATTTCTATCATTTTTTTGTTAAAAAACTATTGCAAAAAAAGAACTTTATTGTTATGATAAATAGGAATATAATGTAATGTGTAGAATAGTGTAAATAAGGAGATAGAAATGATAGAGTTTAGAAATGTTACAAAGACATATGAAACAGGAACAAAGGCAGTAAAAAATGCTAATTTTGTAGTAAACAAAGGAGAATTTGCATTTTTAGTAGGATCATCAGGAAGTGGAAAATCAACTTTAATAAAATTAATTCTAAAAGAAGAAGAGCCAACATCAGGACATATCATAATAAATGGTAAAGATACAACATTTTTAAAACCTAATAGAGTTCCATATCTAAGAAGAAGTATGGGAGTGGTTTTTCAAGACTTTAGATTATTACCAGATAAAACAGTATATGATAATGTTGCATATGCCATGTATATTGTAAGAGCTACACCTAGACATATAAGAAGACAAGTTCCAATGGTTCTTTCATTAGTTGGATTAAGTGGTAAAGCAAAAATGTATCCAAATGAGCTATCAGGAGGAGAGCAACAAAGGGTGGCACTAGCAAGGGCCTTAGTTAATAATCCATCTATGTTAATAGCTGATGAACCAACTGGAAACTTAGACCCAGATACAGCTTGGGATATAATGAATTTATTAAATGAAATAAATATGAGAGGAACAACAGTTGTTGTTGCAACACATGCTAAAGATATAGTTGATAAAATGAAAAAAAGAGTTATTCAGATAAATAAAGGCGAAATAGTAAGAGATGATAAAAAAGGTGGGTATGATAGTGAAATATAATATATTTGGATATTTAATAGGTGAAGGATTTAGCAATGTATTTAAAAACAAAAAATCTACTGGGGCTTCTCTTATGATAATGTGTGCTACTATGATAATATTTGGAATATTCCTAATTTTAGGTGAAAATATAAATCATATAGTACAAGAAGTAGAATCAATACAAGGACTAGAAGTTTTTATAAAAGACGAAGCAACAGAAGAGCAAGTAAAAAAATTAGAAGAAGATATAAGAGCAATAGATGGTGTTAGTACAATAACATATAAATCAAAAGAACAAGCTCTTGACCAAATGAAAGAAAGATTTGAAGATAAGCAATATTTATTAGAAGGGTATGAAGAAAATAATATATTCCCAGCTTCTTATGTTGTTAATCTATCAGATTTAGAAAAAAGTAAAGATATAAAAACTCAAATAGAAACATTTGAGGGAGTAAAAAAAGTTCAAAGTAAGGATGAAACTGTAACGACATTAGTAAATTTGGCTAATGGAATTAAAGTTGTAACAGGTGTAATACTTATTTTATTAGTTATAATATCAATATTTATAATTTCAAATACAATAAAACTTACTGTACATGCAAGAAGAAAAGAAATATCAATAATGAAATATGTAGGTGCAACAAATGGATTTATAAGATGGCCATTTATAGTAGAAGGTATGATAATAGGAGTATTGGCAAGTGTCATATCAATTATTATAGTAGGTATTTCATATAGTTATATAGCTGAAAGTCTTGTAAATTCTGAATTTTTACAAACTATAAATATGAGCTTAGTTACTTTTGGAGACATGTTTAACTCAATAATATTTGTTTACATGTTATTAGGAATAGGAATAGGAGCTCTAGGAAGTATAATCTCAATGAGAAAATATTTAAAAGTATAAAGGAGAAAACATGCGTAAAATTTTATGTATTGTTTTAGCTTTTGTAATATGTAGTTTCAGTTTTTTTTCAGTAGTAAAAGCAGAAGAAATTGATGATTTACAAACTCAACAACAAGAGTTGCAAAATCAATTAGATAATGCAAATGGTGAGCTAGAGGGTGTGCAAAATGAGTTGTCAGAAAACTTACAGCAAGTACAAAAGCTAGACGAAAAAATAAATAGTTCACAAACTGAATTAGAAGAATTAAATACTAAAATAACTGAATTGCAAAGTTCAATAGATGAAGTTGAAAAAAAATTAGCAGTTGCAGAAGAAAAATATTATAAACAAAAAGATATAGCAGAACAAAGATTAGTTGCAATATATGAAGAAGGAGAAACACAATATTTAGATGTTGTTTTAACTTCAAGAAGTATATCTGATTTTTTATCAAATTATTTTTTAGTTACAGAGCTTGCAACATATGATTCTGAAATATTAGAAGATTTAGAAAAACAAAAGAAAGAAATAGAAACAGATAAAAAGAAGTTAGATACTTCAAAACAAGAATTAGCTACAATAAAAACAAATCAAACTAAAACAGCAACTATACTAGAAAATACAAAAACTGTAAGAGAAAATTTTATTGCTAAATTAACAGAAGAAGAAAAAAAGATACAAACTGATATAGATGAATATACAAGAAGGTTTGAAGAAGTAAATGCGGAAATTTTGCAATTAGCATTACAAGGAATAGATACAAAATATATAGGAGGAGTGTTGGCATGGCCAGTTCCAGGATATACCAGAATTAGTTCAAAATATGGAATGAGGACACACCCTATAACAGGAGTATATAAATTACATACAGGAGTTGACATTAGTGCTCCAATGGGAGCAAACTTCATAGCAGCAAATGATGGAATTGTAACTAAAGCTGGTATGAATAGTGCATATGGAAATATGGTTATAATTGACCATGGAGGAGGAATCTCTACATTATATGCACATGGTTCAGAAATACTAGTACATGTAGGACAAACAGTAAAAAAAGGTGAATCTGTACTAAAAGTGGGGTCAACTGGATATTCAACAGGACCACATGCACATTTTGAAGTTAGAATAAATGGGGTTGTAACAGACCCAATGCCATATATAACAACTGGACTAGTACCAGAAAGTCAAAATCAAGATACATCTAATGAAAATACAAATACATCAGAAGAAAATACAAATGAACAACAAAATACTACAGCTGAATAAAACATAAATTACTGTAGAAAACGGAGGTTTTTATGAAAAAAGTAAGTCTCAAAATATTTGTAATAATAGTTATAATGATTATTGTAGCAATACAAACTAGTTTAACATATGCAGTTTCGCAAAAAGATATAGACGCAATAGACAATCAAATAGAAGAGAAAAAAGAGGAATTAAATAATATACAAAATGAAAAATCAGAGACTATGAAACAAGTAGAAGAATTGACAAATAAAATAAATGATTATCAGGCACAAATTGATGAAATAGACGGAAAAATAACAGATTTAAACAATCAAATACAAGAATCAGAAGAAAAAATAAAAAAAGCACAAGAAGATTATGACAAGCAAGAAGAATTATTAGAAGCAAGGCTAGTAGCAAATTATGAAGCAGGAGAAACATCATTTTTAGATGTATTATTGTCTTCTGACAGTATTACTGACTTGATTTCGAATTATTATTTAGTAACAGAAATAGCAACAAATGACGCAGAACTTTTAGAAAAAATTCAAAAAGAAAAAGAAGAGATTGAAAAAGCAAAACAAGAACTAGAAAAAAGCAAAAAAGAATTAGATACATCAAAAGCAGAAAAGCAAAGTGTTGCAACACAATTGCAAAGTTCAAAATCTGAAAAAGATACATATGTGGCACAATTATCAGAAAGTGAAAAACAAACACAAAATGAGATAGAAGAATTTGAAGCAGACAAGGCGTCAATTAGAAAGCAAATTCAAGAACAAGCTAAAAAATATAATTCACAAAATTCATCAGGTGGAAGTAGTTCAAAACCATCATCACCAAGTGCAAGTGGATTTATAAGACCAGTTTCAGGGTATAGCATAACATGTGGATGGTATGGATATTCAGGCCATACAGGTGCAGACTATAGTGGTTCAGGAATATACGGAAAACCAGTACTAGCAGCTAAAGCAGGAGTTGTTTATGTATCAACAACTTTAACAGGAGGCATACCTAATTATGGTTCAGATGGTAACTATGTAGGATCTTATAGAAGTTATGGAGAATATATAATAATAGATCATCAAGATGGAACAATGACATTATATGCACATGGAAAACCTGGTTCAAGACTAGTATCATCAGGACAACATGTTTCACAGGGACAACAAATAATGAGTGTAGGTAACACAGGAAATGTAAGCCCAAGACCAAGTCCATCTAGTCCACTTAATGGAGCACATCTTCATGTAGAAGTTTGGGTAAATGGTACACCAGTAAATCCAGCAAATTATTTACCATAATATAAATGTTATTAATTAAATTTATATAAATTAATAATGGAGGGAACTTATGAAAAAATATATGTTTAAGCTAATAGGGATATTTACTATATTAATAATTTTAATTCAGGTAAATTTTTCTATAGCAGCAACTACAACACAACTTAATAATGAAAAAGAACAAAATCAGCAACAAATAGAAGAAAAAAATCAGCAAAAAGAAGAAATACAAGCCGAAAAAAGTGAGACAGTAAAAGAAATAGAGCAAATTACTTCACAGATTCAAGATTATGAAAATCAAATAAATGAACTAAATACAAAAATAACAGATTTAAATAATCAAATACAAGAATCAGAAGAAAAATTAAATAAAGCACAAGAAGACTATACTAAACAAGAAGAACTTTTAGAAGCAAGATTAGTAGCAAATTATGAAGCAGGAGAAACATCATTTTTAGATGTATTATTATCTTCTGATAGTATTACTGACTTAATCTCAAATTATTACTTAGTAACAGAAATAGCAACAAATGATGCAGAGCTTTTAGATAATATTCAAAAAGAAAAAGAAGAAATAGAAGCGATGAAAACTAATTTAGAAGCTAGTAAAAAAGAGTTAGATACATCAAAAGCACAAAAACAAAGTGTTTCAACACAATTACAAAGTTCAAAATCAGAAAAAGATCAATATGTTACTAAACTAACAGCAGATGAGAAAGCAATTCAAAGCCAAATAGATGAACTAACTGAAGCAAATAAATCAATTGATGCTGAAATAAAACAAAAAGAAGCAGAAATGAGAAGAAAATTAGAAGAATACAAAAAGCAACAACAACAAAATAATTCTTCAAATTCAAGTAGTTCGAATGGTGGAACTTCAACAGGTGGAGGAGCTGTAAGTTCATCAGGATTTATATATCCAGTACCAAGTGGATACACAAGAATTACAACACAATTATATTACTCAAGTGGACAATATCATGGAGCAGTTGACTTTGGTTCAGGAGGAATAAATGGACAACCAGTATATGCGGTAGCAGATGGAATTGTATATACAGCTAAAGCTTTAACAACCAGTTATGGAAATTATGTAATTATATTACATGATAATGGACTATATACATTATATGCACATGGACAAGCAGGATCTATAAGAGTTTCAGAAGGGCAACGTGTAAAACAAGGTCAACAAATAATGAATGTTGGAAGTACGGGAAACTCATCAGGACCACATCTACACTTTGAAGTAAGAGTAAGTCCAGGAACATATGATTGTAGAAGAAACCCTATGAATTATTTACCATAGTAATAATAAATAGAAAATATACATATATATATGTATGGGCGGAAGGCTTTCCGCCCGTTCATATTAAATAAATTAGATTTAGGTAAGTTTGTTATGTTATAGAAAAAGTTAAGGTTTTCCTATAACAACAATAGAAAGGAATTCAATTAATTATGGAAGAAAATAAAAAAACAAAAATCTATAAAATAATAATGTTAGTCATATTAGTAGCCTTTATAACTTTTTTGATAACATCAATAGGTTTTTATCAATATTTTACAAATGGAAACAATGTTAATTTATTGATAAATTCATCATCTGAAAATAGTAGTATAGAAGATGAATTAAAAAAGTATAGAACATTAATAGATAAATATTATTTAGGCGAAGTAAAAGAAGAAGAATTAAAAGAAGGAGCAATAGCAGGATACATAGAAGGTCTAGGAGATAAATATACTGAATATATTTCTAAAGATGATATGGAAGAATATATGCAAGACACAATGGGAAATTTTGTAGGAATAGGAATATATATGGTAAATGACACAGAAACAAACAAAATTATGGTATTATCTCCAATAAAAGGAAGTCCAGCAGAAAAAGCTGGAATATTACCAGGTGATTATATATTAAAAATAAATGGGGAAAGCTATACAGGAGAAGACAATTCTATAGCAGCTACTAAGATAAAAGGAGAAGAAGGAACTACAGTTAAATTAGAAATTTTGAGAGGAACTGAAACTTTAAATTTTGAAATAAAAAGAGAAAATATAATAGTAAATCCAGTAGAAGGAAAAGTATTAGAAAATAATATAGGATATATTGAATTTACATCTTTTGACGAAAATACAGCAGAAGAATTTAAAAATAAATTTGAAGAATTGCAAAAAAGTAATATAAAATCATTAATAATTGACTTAAGAAATAATGGTGGAGGACTTGTAGATCAAGCATTAGAAATAGCAGGTTATATAGCTGACAAAGGATCAGTATTATTATATGAAGTAGATAAAAACGATAAAGAAGAAATAAAAAAATCTGATAGTGATCCAATTATAAATATGCCAATAGTAATACTTGTAAATGAAAATACAGCAAGTTCATCAGAAATATTAGCAGGAGCATTAAAAGATTTAGGAAAAGCAAAAATAGTAGGTACAAAAACATATGGAAAAGGTGTAATACAAGAATTATTAACATTATCAGATGGTAGTGGATTAAAAATTACATCACAAAAATACTTAACACCAAATAAAACAGAGATTAATAATGTTGGAATAGAACCAAATGAAACAGTAGAATTGCCAGACACAGTAGAAAATATATTAAATGTGGATGAAAAAGATGATACACAACTACAAAAAGCTATTGAGATGTTGAAATAAATTTTATATTATAGAAATATAATTATAGTAAACTAAAAAATATGATAATATAAAATTATATAGTTTAGTGTAGAGTATTAGAAGGGAATGATTGAATAATGAATTTAGCAAATAAACTAACCATATTCAGAATAATACTAGTACCACTAATGGTAATAATACCGTTTTTTAGTATAGAAGGTAGATTTTTGGGAATACCAATAGAATATATAATTATAGATATAATATTTATAATAGCATCAATAACAGATAAATTAGATGGATATATAGCAAGATCAAAAAATCAAGTAACTACATTTGGTAAATTCTTAGATCCACTAGCAGACAAAATACTAGTATTAACAGCAATGATAATGTTAGTTGAAATGGCAAAATTACCAGCTTGGATACCAATTATTGTACTAGCAAGAGAATTTATGGTATCAGGATATAGACTAATTGCAGTAGAAAAAGGTGGAAAAGTAATATCAGCTTCAAAATGGGGAAAACTAAAAACAGTAACACAAATGATTGCAATAATTTTAGCATTTTTAGATTTAAATGCTTTTGGAGATTGCTTTACAGGAACATTGCAAGGTGGAGACTTAGTATTAAACTTTATAGTAACATTAATGATGATTATTCAAGTTATAGCAACGATATTTTCTGGAATAGATTATATGAAGAATTCCAAAGAATTATTAAAATAAAATCAAATTTGTATTGACAAATTTGATTTTGTGCCGTAATATATATAAGTATTTTTAAAAAGAATTAAGGAGGAGACACAAGATGGAAGAAAAGGAAGTAATATTAACACAAGAAGGATATAATAATCTTGAAAATGAATTAAATTTTTTAAAAACAGAAAAAAGAGCTGAAATAGCTGATAGAATAAAAGTAGCATTAGGATTTGGAGATTTATCAGAAAATTCTGAATATGATGAAGCAAAAACAGCACAGGCAGAAAATGAAGTAAAAATAGTAGAATTAGAAAACAAATTAAGAAATGCTAAAATAATAAATGAAAAAGAAATAGACACAGAAACAGTACAAATAGGTAATACAGTAAAAGTTTTAGATATGGAATTTGACGAAAAAATAGATTACACAATAGTTGGATCTACAGAGGTAAGCTTAGCAGAAAATAAAATATCAAATGAATCACCTTTAGGAAAAGCTTTACTTGGAGCAAAGAAAAATAATGTTGTTGAAGTAAAAGCACCAGCGGGAATAATGAAATACAAAATCTTATCAATCAAAAAATAATCATTAAAAAGTGACTTTTTATAATTTTAAATGTTACAATCCACGGTTATATAGAACATGGTACATCTATATAACCGTGGATTGTAACATTTAAAATCAAAATTTTCTATAAAAATATTGACATAATAGTGAATAAAATATACAATGTTAATGATAATTAAAACATAAATTATGTAAATAAAAGCACAGCAAAAATCATAAAAAGATTGATTAAAAAAATTTGTTTATATATAATTTATGAAAATAAAACAAAAGAAAGGTGATGTAAATGAAAAAAGGAAAAGAATTAAAAAATGGAGGTATAACATTAATAGCTCTTGTTATTACAATTTTGTTCTCTTATGACGAAAAAATAAAATGTAGTAATAGCAAAGGTTTCCTCCTAACAACAATTTAGTAAAAATAAAATTTTCACATATTTAGAAAATGAATTTGTAAAAAATACAACTTCATTTTTTTTATTTTATAATAATAGTTAAAGTTAAAAGAAATTTAGAATTATATAGAAAATAATGAATCAAAAAAAGATTATATATGTGTAAAATTCAAAGGTCACAAATTCGAGACCTTTGAAAAATAAAAAAATTGTCTTTTTTGAGATTTTTAATGAAAAATTTGAAAATAGATGATATAATGCAGTTTAACAGAAAATAAATTGTGCAGATGTCATTTGCACAATTAGAAAGAAGGTAAAATATATGAACAAAGATATTATAAAAACAGAAATATATGTTGAAAACAATAAAGTGAATGTTATAAGAATAAATAATAAGGAATATATTTCATTAACTGATTTAGCAAGATATGCAAATCCAGAAGAACCTAAAATACCAGTACAAGCGTGGATGAGAAATAAAGATGTAATTTCATATTTAGGATTATGGGAAAAACTTAATAATGAAAATTTCAAAGGTCACGAATTCGAGACCTTTGAGAATGAAGCAGGTAAACATAGTTTTTATATGTCGCCACAAAAATGGATAAAAGAAACAAATGCTATTGGTATTATATCAAAGTCTGGAAATAATGGAGGAACATTTGCACATAGTGATATAGCATTTGAGTTTGCAAGTTGGCTATCTCCAGAATTTAAATTGTATTTAATTCAAGAATTTGAAAGACTAAAGAAAAATGAAGCATATCAATATAAAATTGAATGGCATGCTAATAGAGTATTATCAAAGGTAAATTATTTAGTACATACTGATGCAGTAAAAACAAACATCGTTCCAATTTTAACAGAAGAACAAAAAAGATATGCTTATGCAGAAGAAGCAGATGTATTAAATGTTGCATTATTTGGAATGACAGCTAAACAGTGGAGAACACAAAATCCAGAATTAGCTGAAAAAGGAAATATCAGAGATTTTACTGATTTACTTCATTTAGTTATTTTAAGTAATTTAGAAAATACAAATGCAGAATTAATCAATGCAGGAGTACCACAAAGTGAAAGGTTAATAAAATTAAATGAGTCAGCAAGAAGACAGATGAGAGTTTTAGAAGATAATAAAGGAATAAAAGAATTAGAAAGTATGCAAAATGAAATAAATGAAAATAAAATATTGAAACTTAAAGATAAAAATTCAAAATAAAATATTTTAAATAATCCAGACGTCTGGACAATTCAAAAATAAAATCGTTTTAGACCAAAAATCTAAAGCGATTTTTTAATGGAAATTTTTTATCTACATCAAAAAAGATATAAAGTGATACTAAAAACAATTTTAAAAGGCTAAAAATTGAAAATGAAGCGAATGAGTGGAAGAAGGTGAGGGAATGTC
>CAMMMI010000016.1 GCA_946497905.1 uncultured Clostridium sp. | reverse complement strand
GCCAAAATAGCCCGTCCCCTTTGGCACTTCCCTTTGTTCCCTAATTTTCGGGATTAGAGGAACGTCCCCTAGTAGTGCAAAAATAGCCCGTCCCCAAATTGGTAAACTTGAATTTATTGTAAATATATAGTATAATACAAAAGATTAAAATTAGGAGGAGATTAAATGTTAAGTGCAAATGGAGTTACAATAAGATTTGGGAAAAGGGTATTATTTGAAGATGTAAATATTAAATTTAGCAAAGGCAATTGCTACGGAATTATAGGAGCAAATGGAGCTGGAAAATCAACTTTTTTAAAAGTATTATCAGGAGAAATAGAACCAAGTAAAGGAGATGTATCTTTAGATAAAGGAGAAAGAATATCAGTTCTAAAGCAAGACCACTTTGCCTTTGAAGAGAATACAGTAATGGATACTGTAATAATGGGAAATAAAGAATTGTATTCTATTATGAAAGAAAAAGAAGAAATATATGCCAAACCAGATTTTTCCGAAGAAGATGGAATGAAAGCAGCCAAATTAGAAGAAAGATTTGCAGAATTAGACGGTTGGAATGCCGAATCTGATGCAGGAATATTATTAAACGATTTAGGTATAATTCCAGAAAACCATTACAAATTAATGAAAGAGATTGACCCAAGAGAGAAAGTAAAAGTATTGTTGGCACAAAGTTTATTTGGGAATCCAGATGTACTTTTATTAGATGAGCCGACAAATGATCTAGATTTAAAAAGTATAAATTGGTTACAAGAATTTTTAATAAATTTTGAAAATACAGTAATTGTTGTATCACATGACAGATATTTCTTAAATAAAGTATGTACATATATTGCTGATGTAGATTTTGGAAAAATAAAAGTATATCCAGGAAATTATGATTTTTGGTATGAATCTAGTCAACTTGCATTAAAACAAGCAAGAGAACAAAATAAGAAAAAAGAAGAAAAAATAAAAGAATTACAAGAATTTATTGCAAGATTTAGCGCAAATGCGTCAAAATCAAAACAAGCAACATCAAGAAAAAAGACTCTAGAAAAAATAGAATTAGAAGAAATAAAACCGTCAAATAGAAA
Source organism: uncultured Clostridium sp. (assembly GCA_946497905.1). Classification (GTDB taxonomy): domain Bacteria; phylum Bacillota; class Clostridia; order TANB77; family CAG-508; genus CAG-269. The sequence goes on along the minus strand of CAMMMI010000016.1, from coordinate 22,544 downwards.
ATATCCATATGTAGATTTTAAACCAGATAGAGAACCAGGAAAAGAGATATTAGAAGTAAAAAACATTTCTAAAACAGTTGAAGGAGTTAAATTACTTGATAATGTCTCATTTACAGTAAAGCAAGATAATAAAATAGCATTTTTAGCAGATAATGAAAACGCAAAGACAGTACTATTTCAAATAATAGCAGGAGAAATTGAACCAGATGAAGGAGAATTAATATGGGGGACAACTATAACAAACTCATATTTCCCTAAGGATAATAACTATTTATTTGAAGGAGACGAAAGTATAACAGAATGGCTTAGAAAATATTCAAAAGATCCAGATGAGACATTTGTAAGAAGCTTTTTAGGTAGAATGTTATTTTCAGGGGAAGAAGCTCTAAAGAATGTTAAAGTCTTGTCAGGAGGAGAAAAAGTAAGATGTGTACTTTCTAAAATGATGTTATCAGGAGCTAATTTTTTAATATTTGATGAACCTACAAACCATTTAGATATGGAAAGTATAACATCAGTAAATGAAGGAATGAAAAAATTTAAAGGAAATATTTTATTTACTTCTCATGACCATGAATTAACACAAACAGTTGCAAATAGAATTATAGATATAAAACAAAATGGTACAGTTATTGATAAAGAATGTACATATAATGAATATTTAGGAATTGAATAGATAACAAAATTAATCTGATATGGAAGAATTAATTCTTTATATCAGATTAATACTTTGTTAAATAAATATAATTTAATAATAAATACCATTATTTTACTAATTTACTTTTATCAATACCAGTCATTCTTGATATAAAGTCTATATCAACACCTTCATTTAGCATATTTTTTGCAACATTCATCATTCCTTCGAATATGCCCTCTTTTCTAGCTTCTCTTCTTGCTTTTTCTTTATCTTTCTTCAATACTTCTACAACATGCATATTTTCTACTCCTCCCTTCATTTCCAATTTTTTTATAACACTAAGCATTTGGCTATCCAAACAACTATCTAAAAGATATCTTAATAAAAAACTTAATAATTTTCGTTTATCTTGTTCCGTAACGATTTTTTCCATTTGTTGTATCATTGAAACTATTTCTTCTGTATCTTCCATTCTTTCTAATACAGACATTTTAGATATTAAAGAAGTATCAGTTAAAGCCTCTTCTTTATTTCTTATATCAATTAAATTATATCCTATCAATGAATCTACGCCACTTAAAAGCTTAAAATTTACCTGGATTTCTTGAACTGTTTTTTTAGGTGTCCAACTTTTTTCCCCTGTATATAACACAATTGGAATAACCCTTGGAACTTTTACTTTATCCATTTTATTTTTATTATTTCGAGATTTAAGAGTATTCACATTTTGTAATCTAGATCTAATTATTTCTAAGCTATATTCTAACATCCTATATGCCATTTGATTATCAATTTTTGTCTGATGTTCTATTAAAAAAAATACTTCTTTATTTTTTAATTTATATACTATATCTGTTTCTTTATCATCAAATTTAGAGGTAATATATCGTGTATCATATTTTTCTATTTCATCTTCTGTTAACTTTTCCACAGGATTCAAAAATTTATTTATTAAATATGTAGCTTCATGTTTATTGTTTAATAATAATCTAAATATTTTATCATGTTTATGATGATGACTCAGATTTTGAAACTTTGAGTTTTGAATATTTATTTTATCATTCTTTGATACATGATATTCTTCGCTAACATCATGCAATTTATTTAAATCTAAATTTTGTGTTATTCTTAAATATTCAATTATTGTATATTGTATCAATACATTCTCCTTTCATTATAATTATAAACAACTTAATAATCAACTTTTATTATGAAGTAAAATAATACAAGTATCTTCATTTTATGAATATTTTCTTTTATTTTTGAGTTTTTTCTTTATTTATTACGAAATATTAACTAAAATTAGATATAATATTCGATGAAATAAAATTATATATAAATTATTTAAAGACATAATATAAATAAAAATAGATATTAATTATTGAAAAAGCAAATTAAATTGCTAACTAATAACATAAATAATTTATAACACATTTTATGATTACTTGTCAAGGAAAAAGTTACAATTTACGACTATGTCTAATGTAACCATGAATTGTAACATTAAAAAAAATTGAAAAAATTTCCAAGCTAAACCTTGATAAAAAGGGAAAAATATAATAATATAAGAAAGGAAGAAAAGGAGGGAAAATGCTAAGAAAGATTAAATTCAAAGAATTTAAAAAGTTATACAGGAAAAATATAATTAGAGACTTTCCTAAAAATGAAAGACCAAATTTAGAAAATTTCAGAAAAAGGATTTTAACTAATAAAGAAGAAGTATATATTTTTGAAGAAGAAGGAATAGAAAAAGGTTATTGTATAATAGCACAATTAGAAAACTATATTTTTGTAGATTTTCTAGCAACATACAAAGAAAGTAGAGGACAAGGAGTAGGTACGAAAATAATAAAAGAGTTAATTGAAAAATATCCAAATTATAATATTTTATTAGAAGTAGAAGATCCAAAATTTGCAAAAGATGAAAAAGAAAAAAGTATAAGAGAAAAAAGAATCAAATTTTATGAAAAATCAAATTTTAAAATGATAAAAGAATTACAAATAAAATATTCAGATTTAGTAATATTCAAATTAATGATTTTTTCTATAAAAGAGCAAAATATACAAGAAATACGCGAAGAAATAAAAAATTTTTATTCTAAAATTCAAAATAAAAAAACATTAAGAAAAATAGAAATAAAAGATATATAAATAAAATGTAAAAAAACATAAAAATAAATTATTAGTTACATTAAAGTTTCTTATACAATCATTATTTAATGTAATGAATACTAAAATTTATACCAGAATATTACAAATTACTAAGTAATTATAATTTAAACAATAAATTAAAAAATTGATTGTAAATAAAAAGAAAGAATATGTTTATAAAAAAATTTAAGCCTTATAAGCATATTATACGAGGATAAAATAATATGGAAAAAATAATAAAAACAATATCAGAAGAATTAAATATAAAAGAAGGACAAGTCGAAGCAACAGTAAAACTAATTGATGAAGGAAATACAATTCCATTTATTGCACGTTATAGAAAAGAAGTTACAGGAGGACTAAGTGATGAAATACTTAGAGAACTAGGAGAAAGACTAAATTATCTAAGAAACTTAGAACAAAGAAAACAAGAAGTAATAAATTCAATAGATGATCAAGGAAAGCTAACTGATGAAATATTAAAAGCAGTTGCATTAGCTAAAACTCTTGCAGAAGTGGAAGATATTTATAGACCATATAAACAAAAGAAAAAAACAAGGGCAACTGTTGCAAAAGCAAAAGGACTAGAACCCTTAGCACAAATAATCATAAAGCAAGAAGAAAAAACACCAATCGAAGAAATTGCAAAACAATACATAAATATAGACAAATTAAGTGAAGAAGATAAGAAAAACAAAGATAAAATAGTAGAAACAGCCGAAGACGCTATCAAAGGAGCATTAGACATTATAGCAGAAGATATATCAGATAACGCAAAATATAGAAAAGAAATAAAAAGACTTCTATTTAGAGAAGGATTAATTACAACAAAAGCTACAAATGAAGAAGAAAAATCAAACTATGAGATGTATTATGACTACCAAGAAGCAATTAAATATATACCAAGTCATAGAATTTTAGCAATAAACCGTGGAGAAAAAGAAGAATTTATAAAAGTAAAAATAGAAAAGCCAGAAGATAAAATTCTACAATATATTGAAAAAGATATTATAAAAGGTAAAACTCAATTTACAGAAATGCTACAAGAAACTATATTAGATAGTTTTAAAAGATTAATAGAACCATCAATTGATAGAGAAATAAGATCAGATTTAACTGAAAAAGCAGAAGAAAAAGCAATAAAAGTATTTGGACAAAATTCAAAACAATTACTTTTAGGAGCACCTATAAAAGGTAAAACAGTAATGGGATTTGACCCAGCATATAGAACAGGATGTAAAATTGCCGTAATAGACGAAACAGGAAAAGTATTAGACTATACAACAGTATATCCAACAGAACCTCAAAATGATGTAGAAAACGCAAAAAAAGAACTTTTAAAATTAATACAAAAAGATAAAATTGACATGATAGCAATAGGAAATGGAACAGCTTCTAGAGAATCAGAAATGTTTGTTGCAGATATGATTAAAGAAGCTTCAAGACCAGTACATTATGCAATAGTAAGTGAAGCAGGAGCGTCAGTTTATTCAGCATCCAAGCTAGCAACAGAAGAATATCCAGATATAAATGTATCTATAAGAGGAGCAATATCAATAGCAAGACGTTTACAAGATCCACTAGCAGAACTTGTAAAAATCGATCCAAAAGCAATTGGAGTAGGACAATACCAACATGATGTAAATCAAAAAAAATTAGCTGAAAGCTTAACAGGAGTAGTAGAAGACAGTGTTAATAAAGTTGGTGTAGACGTAAATACCGCAACACCTTCATTATTGGCATATGTGTCTGGAATTAACAACACAATAGCTAAAAATATTGTAAAATATAGAGATGAAAATGGAAAATTAAAAAATAGAAAAGAGTTATTAAAAGTACCAAAATTAGGAAAAGTAGCATTTGAACAATGTGCAGGATTTTTAAGAATAATAGATGGAGACAATCCTTTAGAAATAACAGCAGTTCATCCAGAAAGCTATGAAGCTACTGAAAAGTTATTAAAATCTATAGGATTTGATAAAAAAGATTTAAAAAATAAAGAAAAATTAGAAGAATTAAGAAATAAATTAAAAACAATTAATGTAAAACAAATGGCAGGAGAATTAGAAATAGGAGAAATGACATTATCAGACATTATTTTAGAACTTTCAAAACCAGGAAGAGACCCAAGAGAAGATATGCCAAAGCCAATTTTACGTTCAGATGTTTTAAAATTTGAAGACCTACAAGAAGGTATGATTTTAACAGGAACAGTAAGAAATGTTATAGATTTTGGAGCTTTTGTAGATATTGGCGTTAAACATGACGGTTTAGTACATATATCTGAAATGAGTGATAAATTCATAAAAAATCCATCTGAAGTTGTTTCAGTAGGAGATGTTATAAAAGTTAAAGTTATAAAAATAGATAAAGAAAGACAAAAAGTAGGACTATCTATGAAGGTTTAATAGGGACAACCTTACTAGGGGACGTTCATTGAGATTGCCATTGTGCCATTGGGGACGGGTTATTTTGGCACACTTTAATATAATAAATTTAAATTAGATTATATTATAAAGTGTGCCAAAATACCCCGTCCCCAATGGCACAATGGCAATCTCAATGAATGTCCCCTTAACCTAAGTATTTTTCTTGAATTTCTTTAATTTCATCAAAATGATTTTCCAAGATATCCAAAAACAAATCAGCTAATTCTGGGTCAAATTGAGTTCCCTTATTTTTCCTAAATTCTTCTTTAACGATATCCAAAGGAAGAGAATCCCTATAAGACCTTTTAGAAGTCATAGCATCAAAGCTATCTGCAATAGCAGTTATCCTAGCTAAATATGGAATTTCTTCACCTTTTAATTGACTAGGATATCCACGCCCATCAAATCTTTCATGATGATGTTTTACAATTGGAATGATATCTTTAAAAATAGTAGCATTTGATAATATATGAACACCTATTGAAGGATGATTTTTTATTTCTGAATATTCATCATCTGTCAATTTAGATTCTTTTTGTAAAATAGTGTCAGGAACTCCAATTTTTCCAATATCGTGGAATAATCCACCAATTTGAAGATTTTTTAAATCTTGATCAGATAATCCCACTTTTTTACCTATTAGTACTGATATCTCTGAAACTCGATCAGAATGACCTCTAGTATATGTATCTTTTGCTTCAACTGTATAACGTAAAGTTTCAATACTTTCCAAATATGCCTGTTCCAATCTTTCATAAGTATCTTTTAGCTGTTCATTTATTTTTTTTATTTCATGCATTTGCTGAATTGATTTTATACCTGATTCAATCAATAATAATAATTGATCAAACTTATCACTTTTTTCACAATATCCTTGTATATCTAATTTTTTTATTGTTTCAAGAGGAGGAGCTAGGTCTTTATGACCTGTAAGCAATAATATATATAATTCTTTATTAAATTTTCTGATTTCTTCAACAACTTGATCACCATGAAAAGGAGTCATAATGAAGTCTAAAATCATCAAATCAAAATGTTCATTTCTAACACATTCAATTGCTTCTTGAGGGTCAGTTATTCCTTTAAAATTATATCCACTTCTTTTCAAAAAAATAGAAAGTGAATCAATAATACCTTGTTCATCATCTACTACTAATATTTTGTAATTCATATTATCATTTGTATTGTTTTCTAAATTCTGCAAACTTTTCCTCATAAAAACCCCCTACCTACTAATATACAATTTTATTATCCACATTATATTAATAAAAACTACAAAAAGCAAGTAGTTTAATAAAATTTACGTAAAAAAAACAGTGCTAAAGTAGCACTGTTAATTGATTTTATAGAGGTAATATCACACTAAAAGTACAACCTTTACCTTCCTCAGATTCAACTGTCATATTACCATTAAAATGAGCTCTAATTGTTGAATATGACATATAAAGACCTAATCCAGTTCCATTCTTTCCTTTAGTAGTTACCATTTCCTTGAATAACTTTTCCTTAACCTTTTCTGGAATGCCACAGCCGTAGTCTTTGACAGAAATTACCAAGTTTTTTTCTTCTTTCTCGACGGTAAGGTCAATATTTTGTTCAGGTTTTCCATTATATGATTGTATAGAATTTGAAATCATATTATTTATAATTTGGACTAAACTATTTACATCACCTTTTATAATAGTTTTTTCATCTGTTTTCATTTTTATATTCAAATAAACTATTGCATTTTTCAATTCGTGTTTCATCAGAATATTAACACGTTTTAATAATTCTTCAATTGTAAAAGAAACATCTTCTTCATTTGATAATGTTACAGCTTGACCTTTAACAGCAGTAATTACATCTGACATATATTCAATATGTGTTTTTATTTTTTCAATCCATGAATACATATCTTTAGCAATATCATGATGATCTTGATGAGTTACTTGAGGATCATCTATAGAAGAGTCATATTCATCTACAAGATCTTTTAAAGCTTCAGATGCACCAGATACAGACATAATAGGAGTTTTTAAATTATGTGCTATACCACCTATTAATTGACCCAAAGAAGCCAAACGTTCCTTTTCCATTAATGTTTCTTGTTTTTCACCAATAGTTTTTAAGTCATCAATATGTTGAGTAATATCTTTAAAAAGAATAAGAGTACCTAAAATTGATGAATTATTTGTTATACTAGATATTTCTACATTAAAATATTTATTATTTTCTGTATTCAATTCAAAAGAATAAGTTTTATTATTTTCTGTAGCTTTGATAATAAATTTTCTAAAATTCTCAGATTCAATTGTGATTAGTCTAGGATTATTTAAAAGTTCAAAAAAATCTTTTCCTCTTAAGTCAGAATCTTTTACATTTATCATAGTTAAAAAGGTATGATTAAAATCAATTACAGTATTATTAACATCTAAAACAATATAACCATCAGACATCTTATTAACTACAGTTTGTAAAGCTATAGGGCTAACATTTAAAAAATTAAACTTAAATATAGCAAGTGCATAAAAAATAGCTGTAAAAGTAAAAGATATAGGAGTTATATAAATACTCATACTTACCCCAAATAGTCCAACAATATTAATAATAAGAGGAATTAAAGTACCTATTATTATTAATAGAGATTGCTTAGAAAAGAATCCAGAACTTTTAGTAGAATAGCGTATTAAATAAAAAATACCAACAAAAATTAATATATATGTATATAATGAATGAACCATAAAATAATTACCAAAAACAGTATCTTTATTTAAAACAGCATATTTCACATAAAATAAATGGTGAAAATCATTTGTCCATAATACAAGTAAAGAAATTACAGGTATAATAAATAATAATAAATATTTCTTTTTAAATTTAACTTTAGTCTTAGCAAAAGTCAAACCAAAGAAAAACATAGCAATTGGTAAAAAGCAAGTACCAATATAAACAAAATAATCAAAATAGACTGGCTCAACATCAAAGAATCTAGGGCAAATAATAGATAATATTTGCCCTACACAACAAATTATCAAGCAACTAATGAAAGCCATAAAAGAATAATTTATCTGTTTTTTCTTTTTGATTTTAACATTTAATACTAATAAAGCAATTAATAATAAAGTTGAAATAGATAAAGCAATTAAAGCAGTATTTCCTATTAAATCCATTTTATGTACCTCCCAAATATCCGACTTCTTTCAAATAATTTAAATACTTGTAAATATATCTTTTATCAATCTTACACCATTTGAAAGAAAGTATAGATAAAAATTCATTTGTAAAATCATTTTTTAATATTATATTAGAATCATATACTAATTTTTTATTATTGTCAAAATCATTTATAATTCCTGATAAAATACTTTTATCTTCTTTTAAAGTTTTGTCAATAACTTTTAAAAATTCCTTTTCAGGTAAAATATCAATATGTAATCCATATTTATTAAAAATCTTAATCATTTTTCCCAAAGGAATATGATTATTATTAAACAAATGGAAAACAGTATAATCCGGATTATTTTTAACAATTTTTACAATTGCATTAGCAACATAATCAACAGGACTAAATTCGCCATAACCTTCAAGTAAATAGTCAGGAATACAACCTAATTTTATAAAAGAAATTAATCTACTTAAAAATGCATTTTCAGAAATATTAATCTGAAACTTACCATCTTTATAACGATTAGTTATATTTCCGAGTCTAATAATAGTTGCAGTTATATTATGATTCTGTACATTTTCTAATATAATTCTTTCAGCCATAAATTTAGTATAAACATATACATTAGAAATATCTTGATTTACATATAAATTGTATTCCTCAAAATCAGTTTTTTTATCAACAGTTGAACCTTTAAATCCATCTTCTGCAAAAACATTTCCAGAAACACTTAATGTAGACAAATGATATAGTTTAATATTAAAGTTTCTACAAAATTCAATGATATTTTTTACACCTTTAATATTTGTATTATCAAAAGAAGATGAATTTCCATAGTGTTTTACTATTGCTGCACTATTTATTATAGTGCAAACTTCTTTCCCTATAGAATTATATATATTGTCTTTTAGTCCTAAATGTTTTTGAGTAATATCACCTTTTAGTAATTTGATACGTTTTCCTATCAAATGAGTATATTTATCTTTAAAATAAAAATTCAAAGTTTTAGCTAATCTATCAGTATAAGATACATGATTTTTATCACGTACCAAGCAATATATAGTAGCATTTGTATTACGTAATAAATTATCTAATATATGAATACCAACAAAGCCAGTAACACCAGTAAGTAGAACAGCTTTAATATGAGTTTTTTTAGATTTTTTCTTAATAATAGGTAATTTATTTTTTTCTAATAATTTATCTATTTTAGAATAATCATAATTAGTAATATTTATATCACTAGAATGAAGAGAAACTTTACTACTTAACTGTTTTATAGTAGGGTGTGAAAATATATCTGCATATGAAATATTTAATCCCAAATCAAAAGCCTCAATTTGTAATCTTATAGCTATTAAAGAATCTCCACCTAAATCAAAGAAATTATCATTAATTCCTACTTTTTTTACATTTAAGTACTTTTGCCATAAAGAGGCTAATTTTTCTTCAAACTCATTACGAGGAGCTTCATAATTATTAAATTCTTGTACTTCCAAACTTTCTAAATATTTTTTATCTACTTTACCATTTGGTGTTAAAACAAATTTATCTAATTGCACTAATAAATTAGGAATTGAGAAAAATGGTAATTTTAAAGATAAAAAGCTACGTAAATCATTTAAAATTACTTTTTTATCAGCAGTAAAATATGCAACTAAAGATTTGTTTGCACCAATAGTTTTTACTATAACAAAACTTTTAGTAATAGAAGGATAAGTAGAAATAGTAGAAGCTATCTCATTTAATTCTATTCTATGTCCATTTATTTTTATCTGATTATCATTTCTACCAATAAATAAAATATTTTTATCTGGCATTATTTTAACAACATCACCTGTTGAATACATGCGTTCAGATCTATTAAAAGGACATTTAATATATTTTTCATTTGTTAAATCCTCATTGTTCAAATATCCTTTTGTAACATTAGGACCTGAAATATATAATTCGCCAGGAACATCAAGAGGTACGGGATTTAAATCTTTATCTAAAACATATGCATTTAAATTATATAAAGGTTTTCCAATAGGTAATATATGATAATTTGGATAATCTATATTATCTACAACAAAAGCAGTTGAGCAAATTGTTGTTTCTGTTGGACCATATCCATTTACTATTTTCATATTAGGATTTAGTGAATAATATTTTGATATTGTACTTATTTTAATTGGTTCAACGCCAACTAATATTTTCTGTAAATCAACATTTTCATATTTAGAAAGTAATTGGTAAACTTCATTTAAAATATTAGGTGGCAAATAAGCCATAGTTATTTTTTCATCATGTAATGTTTTACAAAAATCAAAAATATCCTCAATAGTATCATTTTTATATAAATAAAGTGTAGCACCATTTAATAAAGTAAAGAAAAATTCCCATATACTTACATCAAAAGATATACTAGTTGTTGCTAAACAAATATCATTATTATTAACAGAATAATCAAATAACTTATTAAAAGATGCTATAAAATTATTCAAATTTTCATTTTTTACAAGTACACCTTTAGGATTACCAGTAGACCCAGATGTATATATTGTATAAATAACATCATCAGGTGAATATTTAACATTAAACTTAATTTTCTTTCCATGCATATTTATTTTATCTATATTAATTATGTTTTGAGCATAATTAAATGAATGATATGAGTTATCAACTATTAAAGTTTTTAATTTACTATTTTGTATTATGTACCTAATTCTTTCTTCCGGAAATTTTTTAGAAATAGGTAAGTAAATCGCACCACATTTCATTATTGCAAGCATAGAAATAATTAGGCTAGAAGACCTATCAAGCAAAGTACCAACAAAATCACCTTTTTTAATTCCCTTATTATATAAGTAAGAAGAAAAGATATCTACTTTATTTTTTAATTCCCTATATGTCAATTTATCTTTATCATAAATTAAAGCGATACTTTCAGGAGTTTTGGCTACTTGTTTTTCAAAAAGTTCTATAATACTTAAATCTTTTTGATATTCCAAAGAATTATCATTCCAAACATTAAGAAGTTTATTTTTTTCATCTAAAGATAATATACAAATATCAGATATTTTTATATCAATATTTTCAATAACGGAATTCAAAATATTTATATAATGTTCTAAAAATGCATGCATGAAATCATCACTAAATAAACTTGTACAATATTCCAAATTTAGGCTAAAACGATTATTTTCTGGAACAATTTCAAGCAAAAAGTCAAATTTAGAAGTTTTATTGTCTGGCATATAATATTTAGAAGAAATTTTACCTAATTTAACTTCTCTATTACCTTCATTTTGATAAACAAACATAGTATCAAATAAAGGGTTTTGATTTATATCTCTTTTAATATTAAGTTTTTCAATTAATTTATCAAAAGGATATGTTTGATGTTCAAAGCAATTTAAACAATTTGTAGATATTTCATTTAAAAGCTCAGCAAAGCTTCCCTTAGGATCTACTTTATTCCTTAAAGCAAGAGTATTTACAAACATACCTATAATATTTTCAAGCTCTGGCATATTTCTACCAACTATAGGTGTCCCTACAATAATATCTGTTTGAGATGTGTATTTATATAAAAGAACATAATAAATAGTAAGTAAAAACATATATGGTGTGGTATTTAAGCTTTTACATAAATCCAAAATTTTATCACTATCTGAAATAGTTTTATATATTTTAGCACCTTCAAAAGAATAAGTATTTCCACGTTTATATGTTGTTGGCATAGAAAGTACAGGAAGTTCATCCTTATACTGCCCAAGCCAAAAATTTTCGCTTTCTTCAAAAGACTTAGTTTTAAAATAATTCTCTTCCCAAGTAGAATAGTCAATATAGTCAAATTCTATATCTTCTAAAGATTGTTCATTATACAATTTGCATAATTCATCAATAAAAATTGAAATTGATGAACCATCACAAATAATATGATGAAAATCACTAAATAAAATACTTTTACCATTCCAAAATTTAACATATTTCATTCTAAATAAAGGAGCTTTAGTTAAATCAAAAGGTCTAACAAAAACATTAAATAATTCATCTAAATTAGAATAACTAGTTTTTACAGTTTCTAACTTAAACTCCAGATTATCTAAAACTTTTTGTTTAACATCATTTTTTTCAAAAACAAAATATGTACGTAAAGCTACATGTCTTTTTATAATTTTATTTATACACTTTTCTAATTTTTTTGTATCTAAATATCCATTAAATATAATTCCACCAGGAGTATTATATGCAATAGTATCTTTATCCATATTAACAGTGTAAAAAATTCTCTTTTGTGCTGATGATAATGGATAATAGTCTTGTTTGTTCACTTTTGTTAAATGCAAAGATTCATTTTTAGAATTTTTTAAAGAATCAATATAAGCACTTAATTGTTCAACTGTAGTATGAGTAAAAATATCTTTTATTTTTAATTCTACATTAAAATTATAGTCAATTTTAGTCATCAATTTTATTGCAATTAATGAATCTCCACCCAAATCAAAGAAATTATTAGTAATTCCAACTTTTTTTATATTTAAGAATTCTTCAAAAAGTTTACAAATTGTTTTTTGAGTATCTGTTTTTGGTTCAACATATTCTACTTTTATATCTATCTCAGGTAAATTCTTATTATCTATTTTTCCATTTTTAGTAAGAGGCAATTCATCTAATATAACAATATGTGTAGGAATCATATAATGAGGTAGATGATTATTAAGTTCTTTTTTTATTTCTTCAGGTTCTTTATCTTTAGAAACTACAAAAGAACATATTGTATCAATATTATTTATTTTTCTAACAATAGTCACAGAATTATCAATTCCATCTAATTTTTTAATAGCATTATTTATTTCTTCTAATTCAACACGTAAACCTCTAATTTTAATTTGAAAATCATTTCTACCTATATATTCAATATCTCCAGAAGCGGTCCATCTTGCTAAATCACCGCTTTTATACATAATTCCATTTCCAAAAGGATTATCTATAAAAGCCTTATTTGTTGCTTCAAGATTATTAATATATCCAAAAGAAATTCCATCTCCACTAATACACAACTCACCAGTAACACCAATAGGGCATAAATTAAGATCTTTATTACAAATATAAATTTGTGCATTACAAAGGGGTTTACCTATATTAATATCATCTGAAGAAGTAACAAATTTACAAGAACAACAAGAAGTTGTCTCACTAGGTCCATATCCATCATATATCTTGGCATTTGTATATTTTCTAACCTTATCATAAAAATTAGGTGTAAGAACTTCGCCACCAATTTGAGTAGCCTTAATATGTTTTAAACAAGTTCTAGTATTTTCATTAGATAATAACAAATCTAATTTAGATGGTGTAATTAGCATAAATTCAGCATTTTGTTTTTCAATTAATTTGCTCATCAAAATAGGATTTTTTGCTTCCTCTTCATTTGCTAAAATAAGTTTTTTTCCAGAAAGTAAGCAAATCCATACTTCTGCTGCAAACATATCAAAAGAAACAGAACAAATACTTAGAAAATTTGATAATAAATCTGTTTGCATAGATAGTTTGTAGCCATTTACTAAATTAACCATACTATATTTTTTTACTAAAATCCCTTTTGGAGTTCCTGTAGAACCAGATGTATAAACTACAGAAAGGTAATTATCCTTATTTTCTTTAATATCAGGATTAGAAGAATTTAAACTATTAAAATCTAAATCTTCAATATATAATTTATTTGCAAAATCTACATCATTTACATTATTAGATAAAATAAGTAAAGGAGATTTAGCATTTTGTAGCATGTAAATAATTCTATCTTCTGGCAAATCTTTTTCAATTAACATATATGCACAATTAGCTTTCAAAATAGCTAACATGCAAACAACAGTATAAATAGAACGGTTTAATTTCACACCTATAACGCTGTTTTCAGGGATATTCATACTTAATATATAATTTGCTAATTTATTTGCCATATTATTTAACTGTTTATATGTATATTTTTTATTTTCAAATACTACCGAAATATCAGAAGGATGTTTAGTAACATTTTCTTCAAATATTTTTAGAAGAGTATCATTTTTATCATACTCAAAACAATTATTATTAAAATCATTTAAAATAAGGTCTTTCTCACTATTAGATAAGATAGAAATATCTTTTACATGTACATCTGGGGTTTTTATAACTTCATTAGCAATATCTAAAATTCTATAATGAAGAGCTTCAACTTCATCTCTAGAAAATTTATTTATTTGATAATCGTAATAAATATCAAAATTTCCAGTATCATTCATATCAAAGAAATGAACTTCTAAAGATTGCAAACTATGGCCATTTTGAACCCATTTTATATAATGTTTTATATCATCATGTTCTTTACTTTCTTTTGCATTTTGATAAGATAAGGCCAAATCAAATAAATTTTCAGTAAAATTATATTTATCTTTCAAATTATTCAAAATGTTTGAATAAGGATATTTTTGATGTTTGAAAATACTCATTTGTGTAGATAGTACATTATTTAAAAAATCATTAAATGTTAATTTTCTATCAACATTAACCTTGAAAGGAACTGTACTAATAAACATACCAGATGTATGTTTTTCTTTAAAGCCACTTCGATTTAAAACAGGTGTACCAATTATAGAATCCTGTGTATTATTAATTTTTGCAAGATATATTGAATAAATAGCCATAAAAAATGTATAAACAGAACAATTTTTACTTTTACAGAAATTATTTATTTTACTTAATAAATCTCCTGACAATTTAAAAGATAATCTTTTTGAAATAGTAGATAAATTATTTTTATTTTTAGTTGAAATAGGTGTTATTTCAGGTTCTTTATCAAATAATGAATTCCAAAAAGAAGCATCTTTAATAAAACGAGGACTATTCATATAATCTTCATTTGATTTAATATAATCAATATAAGATGGATAATTAGAATCATCAATAGGAGTTTTAGTAATTAATTTTGAATATAAATCCATAATCTCAGATACCAATAAACTCATAGACCAAGCATCTGAAATTAAATGATGTGAAGTTACATTAAATCCACCAAATCCATTTGGTAATTTAAACAAAGTAAAATAGAATAAATCTGAATCAAGAAGTGTAAAAGGTCTTGCCAAACAATTTTGATTAAATTGTTCAACTTCATCTTTATTATTCAATTGAGCAATATTAATTTTAAAAAATGAATAATCATCTAAGTATTGATATAATTCTCCATTTTCTGACTTTACTTTTAATCTGAAAGCATCATTTTTTTTGACAAAAATGTTAATTGCCTGCTCTAAACAGTCAAAGTTAAGTTGCTCTTCAAAAAATACATAACCTCCAATATTATTTATAGTAGTTTTGTCAAAAAATAATTCTGTATCAAGAATATTTTTTTGAGAATTTGTAAATTTGTAAACATCCTTTTTCAACATTTCTTTCACCTTTAATTTAAAAAATCATAAAAAACTATTAACATTATAGCGGTTCTTATTAAAAAATTCAATATTTTTGTAAAAAAATGTTTTTTAATATGTAAGTTACGATTCACAACTATATGGGACATAGTACATCAATAAATATAGTATTTTTCGGTTCAATACATAATTTAAAAAATTCTAAATTAATTTTTTGGGTCCCTTTCACTTAGTCCTCGCTTCGCTCGACGTGAACATTCCCCAAAAAATTAATAAAGAATTTCTAAAATTACTCCAATCACATTCAAAATACTATATTTATTGATGTACTATGTCCCATATAGTTGTGAATCGTAACTTAATATTGACACAATGAAAAAAAATAATATAAAATATGGATAAGAAAGAAAGGAGAGAAGCATATGAAAGAATCAAGAAAAGTACATAAAGCACAAGAAGTAAATGACTACAGAGAAATGCTAAAAATGGTAGAACAAAAATACTCTAATAATATAGCATACAAATTCAAGAAAAATGCAAATACTCCGGATGAAGAATATGTAAACATTACATATAAGCAATTTATACAAGATATAAAAGCACTAAGTACAGGACTTTTAGAAATAATAAAAGAAAGAAAAAAAGTTATACTAATAGGAAATAACAGATATGAATGGTGTATGAGTTATCTAGCTGTTACAACAGGGAATATGATAATTGTACCATTAGACAAGGCTCTACCAGAAAATGAAATAAGGACATTAATAGAGCAAAGCGAAGCAGAAACCATTATATTTGACAAAAAATATGAAGATATAATGTTAAAAATAAAGAAAGAAAATGATAAAGTAGATAAACTAATATGTATTGACGATATAAATAATAATGAAATAGAAAATTTAAGTAATATATTAAAACAAGGAAAAAAACTCTTAGAAAGTGGAGATACAAGATATGAAAATATAAAAATCAATAATAAGGATATTTCAATACTATTATTTACATCAGGAACAACAAACTTCCCCAAAGGTGTAATGCTATCACAAAAAAATATATGTTCAAATATATCAGTAATAGCAACATTTGTAAAAATATATCCAAATGACACACTTTTATCATTTTTACCAATTCACCATACATTTGAATGCACAATAACATTTTTATATGGACTATACAGTGGAGCAGCAGTAGCATTTTGCGATGGATTAAAACATATTCAAAAAAATCTAGCTGAATACAAAGTTTCCGTATTTGTAGCAGTTCCTCTAGTATTAGAAACAATGTATAAAAAAATTCAACATGCAATAGAAGAAAAAGGAAAAACAAAATTAATAAATACAATGTCAAAAATATCAAATACATTATTAAAATGCCACATAGATTTAAGGAAAATCTTCTTCAAACAAGTATTAGATAATTTTGGTGGAAACTTAAGAGTAGTATTTTATGGTGCAGCACCAATGAATAAAGATACAATAATAGGATATAACAACTTAGGAATAGATTTAGTACAAGGATATGGACTAACAGAAACATCACCAGTTATATCAGCAGAAACAGACAAAGAAAAAAGACCAGGATCAGTAGGATTAATCTTACCAAACTTAGAAGCTAAAATTATAAATCCAAACAATGAAGGAATTGGAGAACTAGCTGTAAAAGGACCAAGTATAATGCTTGGATATTATAAAAATGAAGAAGTAACAAAAGAAACATTAAAAGATGGATGGTTCAGTACAGGTGATTTTGGATATATAGACAAAGATGGATTTTTATATATAACAGGTAGAAAAAAAGATATAATAGTATTAAAAAATGGAAAAAATGTATATCCACAAGAAATAGAATTCTTAATAAATAAAATTCCATATGTAATAGAAAGCTTAGTATATTCTAGGGAAAAAAGTAAAACAGATACAATGTTATGTGCAAAAATAGTGTATGATGAAGACATGATAAAACAATATCTAGGAGAAAAAACACAAAAAGAATACAAAGATATAGTATGGAAAAAAATAAAAGAAATAAATAAAAACTTACCAATATTTAAACATATTAAAGATATAACTTTAACAAAAGAACCATTTGCTAAAACAACAACCCAAAAAGTAAAAAGATATGCAGAATTAGAAAGAGTTTAGGGAAACCTAAATTCTTTTTTACCAATTTGGGGACGCGTCCAAAATTGATAAAATCTTTAAATAAATAATTTTAATTGTTTAAACCTCTAATTTTAGTAAATACTAAATTAGAGGTGTTATATTTTGAAAAAGAAAAAAGTAAAAAATTATAAAAAAAGAATAATTATTACAGCAATAATTGCAATACTATTATGGATTGCAGGGTTTTATATATACATAACATATCAAAATATCGAAATAGACGCAACAAATTACGAAACAACTAGACTTCAATCCACAACAAATGAACAAACTGTGGAAAGTGAAGAAGAAAATAGCCAAAAAATAGCAGATATAATAGAAGAAACAACAAGAAAAGTAGTAGGAATATCAAAACTAAAAAATGCAGGAAGTAGTATATTTTCAAAAAGTACAGAAACAGAATTAGGCTTAGGGACAGGATTTATAGTAACCCATGATGGTTATATATTAAGCAATGAGCATGTAACAGGAAGTAAATACAGTAAATGTTATATAACATTAGAAAATGGTAATAATTATGAAGGGACAGTTGTTTGGAGCGATTCAGATTTAGATTTATCATTAACAAAAATAAATGCACAAAATTTAGAATATGTTAATTTAGGAAATTCAGATAATATAAGAGTAGGAGAGACAGTATATGCTATAGGAAATCCTATTGGATATGAATTCAGAAGAACTGTAACATCAGGTATTATTAGTGCTAAAAATAGAACCATAAAATTAGAAGAAGAAAACAAAGTATCTTATATGTCAGACCTAATTCAAACAGATGCAACAATAAATCCACGGAAACAGTGGAGGAACATTGATATATCCTAATGGTCATGTAATAGGAATAAATACAGTAAAAATAAGTTCAGCAGAGGGAATAGGATTTGCAATACCAATAAATATAGTAAAACCAATCATTGAAAGCTTCAAAAATACAGGAAGTTTTCAAGAAGCAACAATTGGAATATATGCATATGACAAAGAAGTAATTCCATATTTAAATGCAACAATAAATTTAAATTCAAAAGTGAATTTTGATAAAGGAATATATGTAGCACAAATAACAAAAAATGGACCAGCAGACAATACAGAATTAAAAGAAGGAGATATTATTACAAGTATAGATAATGTTGAATTAAATACAATGAATGATTTAAGAAAATATATCTATACCAAAAAGCCAAGTGATGCAGTAGTATTACAAATAAAGAGAGGAAAAATCGAAAAACAAATAAATATTATTTTAGGGAAGAAATAGTGCCAAAGGGGACGGGCTATTTTGGCAATCTAGCAAAAATAGATTGTTTCTTCTGACAAAAAATTAAATAAGTAAAATTGCCAAAATAGCCCGTCCCCTTTGGCACACTATTCATTTTCCATTATATCAAATTTTCTAGAATAATCCTTAGTTTCTGCATTAGATACATAAACTTCTGAACAATTCTGTTTCAAAAATTCAATTATTTGATATACATCAATCCAAATTTCATTTGGGCTATCAACCTGAGATTCATCAAAAATTAATTGCATACCAAAGTGTAAATGAGGTACATTTATATTATTAACATTTTCTTTAACACTATAACCTGTCATACCAAGGTAGCCAATCACATCACCAGCTTTTACAGTCATACCTTCTTCTATACCTTCTGCATATGGATGATTTTTTCTAAGATGGGCATAGTAATAATATCTTTTTGTATCAAAACTTCTAATCCCAATTCTCCATCCACCATATTGATTCCAACCCAAGTGTTCAATAATACCTGATTCTACAGCAATAATAGGAGTTCCTATGCTTCCCATTAAGTCATTTCCCAAATGAACTCTTTTAAAACCATAAGATCTAGAATTTCCAAAATCATCATAATGACTAAAGTTATAATTTTTAGCAATAGGTAGAAAAGCTTTTAATCCATATTTTTCTTCAAAAGTTTTTTCTCCATTTTCATTTGATGTTTCGATATAATAATTACCAATAAATCCGGATAAGACAGCTGAATAAGCTTCGTAGTAATAATCATAAAATTTTACATTACTAGTCATATCAGACATAGTTTCGCCATTTCCTAATCTTTTAACCAATTCATCTAATTGAGATTTTTTAAAATTTTTAAAATTACCACCATTTTGAGAAGCTAAATATGCAAGCAATTCAATCCAGTTATATTTTAGTTCAGAATTATTATTATGAGAATCAATATCTAATTTTGATGTTAATTTTAAAGCTTCTGATGTAATATTAAAGTCAACCCATTTTATATAATCTTTTTTATCTGAAGAAGTTTCTTCATTATCAGAATCCTCAGCAAAAGAATAAAATATTACAATAGATAATATCATAACTAATAAAATAGAAATAATAAAACTGATTAATTTTATATTTAACTTTAAAGATTTTATAAACAAAATTAACACCTCACTAAAATATATGGGAAAGGGAAAAATAATATGATAATATAGTAGTGTATTTGAAAAAATAAAAGAAAATAAAGAACTAATGTTACTTATAACTTTAAAATAATATGAGGAAAAATAACATACTAAAAAAGATTTACATAAAATATTGATTTTTTTCTTTTTTTATGGTAAAATAATGAGTAATTATTTCTTGGAGGTAAAATGTAATGGAAAGAGAAATTTTATTCAATAAATTTTATCTAGATAAAGAAAAAGACATAATAGTAGAATTATATAAATCAAAACAAGATGAAATAACATATATATTAAGAACTCCAAATCATAACACAGGGAATTTAATTACAAACTTAGCAAAGATATGTAATTTAGAAACAATAAAAGATGAAAATGACATGAAAATAATAAAAGGAACTATTCCAGCAAGTATAAATGGAGACAATGAAGAAGTATATATATTTAGATTAGGTGGAATAAAAATAGCTAATATATATGAAAATAAAATAGAGATAAAAGCAAAAATACCAGCAATAACAAAAACACTAATGTCTCAAACAAAAAACTATAAATTACCAATAGAAAAAACAATAGTAAAAACATATATACTAAAAAAACTAAAATTTAGAACAGATTTACACACACATATGAATGCTATTTTATCACCAGACTGTTTAATTGCACTAGGAATAAGCAATCAAATAAAATATCCTTTATATTGCATAAAAAAATTAAATTTAAAATTAAGCCAAGAACAAGAAGCAAAAATATATGAGCAAAGAACAAAAGTAGAAAAAGAATACAGATATTCTGAATTACAAGGAAAATATTTAATAAGAAAAATAGATGACAACACTTTTATAAATTTTGCAGATTTTATACTAAATAATAAAGAAAATGCACAATATAATATAGAAAAAATAAGAGCTAGTCTTGCCATTTTAAAAGATGGGCAAGCAGTATTCACAGATTTGGAAAAATGCTATAATATTTATAGATATGTATTTACAAAAGGAATTGTTTCAGAAGAAAAAATAAAACTAACAGAAGAATTATTAAATAATATTCCAGAAAATGATATAAAACAAATGGTACTACAAATGTTAAATGACAAAAAAGAAGACAGTCCATACAAAAATAATACATTAAGACAAAATAAATTTTTATGGATTGCAAGAGAATACAAAAAACAAGGAATAAAATATGTAGAAATTGCAGATACAGATTTATCAAAAAATGGGGAAAGAGCAACTAAATTATTAGAAGAAGTACATTCAATTTTTCCAAAAATAGAAGAAGAAACAGGAGTAAAAATAAGATTTTTATTTGCAATAAGAAGAATACCACTAACAATTATAAAAGACCAAAAAACAAGTAGTACATATTTAAAGGAAAATATCAATTTATTAAAAGCAGTTGCAAAAAATCCATATGTAGTAGGAAGCGACTTTATAGGAGAAGAAATTAATGATATTTCAGAATTGCAACCTACAATTACAGAAATAGTAAAATATATAAACGAAGAAGATAGCAATTTTACAATAAGAATTCATGCTGGAGAAAATGATAGCTTTAAAGGTAATGTAAGAAAATCAATTTTATGTGTAATAGAAGCACAAAAAGAATTAGAATATAATAATAAATTAAAAAATTCAAAAAAAGAATTATCAATTCCGCAAATAAGAATAGGTCATGGATTATACTCAGAAGATTTAAACAGTAAATCAGGAAAAGAACTAATAGAATTAATGAAGAAAACAGGAATAATAATAGAAATCCAACTAACATCAAATGTAAGACTAAATAATATAAGTGACTTAAGTAATCACCCAATAAAAACATTTTTAAAAAATGGAATAAAATGTGTGCAAGGGACTGATGGATGTGGAATGTATGGAACGGATACATTTGATGAACAATTAGCACTATATAATCTATTAGGATTAACTAACGAAAGCTTTAAAAAAATGAGAGAAGTAGAAGAACAAGTTATAAATAGAAGTGAAGAATATTTTAAAGAAAAAAGTAAAAAATTCAAAGACTTTGTAGGTAAAAAAACAATAACACAAGCCATATTAGAATTAGAAGCCAAAAATACCATTGAAACTAAAGACCAAGGAGAACTAAGAATAAACAACAATATAGAAACAGAAAAAGAAGTAAAACTAAAACAAAAAATAAAACAATTACCAACAGACAAAATCC
>CAMMMI010000015.1 GCA_946497905.1 uncultured Clostridium sp. | reverse complement strand
GCCAAAATAGCCCGTCCCCTTTGGCACTTCCCTTTGTTCCCTAATTTTCGGGATTGAAGGAACGTCCCCTAGCGTTGTCAAAATAGCCCGTCCCCTTTGGCACTACTCTGTTGTTGTATTATTAGAATTAAATTCTGGTTGTTCTCTCATTTCTCCTCTATCTTCCATTTCTGGCATATTACCTCTTCCTCCTGGAGAACTTAAACTTGTAGCAAACCAAAAGCATGCTCCTGATAGCACAGCGCCTATAACAATACCTATTAATAACATTATAATTTTATCTTTCATATATAAACCTCCATTTCGACAAATAATGTCTTATTTTATTTGTTAGAATTATCCATTTTTGATGGAATTTGTGGCATTTCTCCTTGATTCATTTCTGGAAAATCACCATTGTTCTTTTGTTCCATTTGTTTCCCTCCTTCCATTCTTTGGCTATTAAATCTATTATTTTGATTTTTTTGACTACTATTTTCTTCAATTAATGCTATATCACCTTCACTTAATCCACTTTTTACCTCTGAATATGCATCATTTGAGATTCCTATTTCTACTTCTACATTTTCTATATTCCCATTATCGTTTTTCACTTTTACGTAATTTTTGTTATTTTGATTAATTATTGCTTCATTTGCAACAGCTATTACATCTTCTGCTTTTTCCAATATTATTGAGCATTTTGCTGACATTCCTAATAAAATATTTCCATCGTTTTGAAATTCTACTGTAACATCAAACGTAGATCCAGATGAAGAGTATGTTGCACTATTACTTATATTTATAACATAACCTGTAATTACTTTATTATCTAGACTTTTTATCTCTATTTGTGCTTCTTGCCCATTATGAATAGTATTTAATTCGTCTTCTTCTATTGATAATGTCATATTCAAAGTATCTGTCGATTGTATAGTTATATAATGTTGATCTGTGCATATTTCTTGTGCATTAGGTAATGACTTTTTTGTAATTACACAGTTATAAGGTGCAACCATATATTCTCCATTTGTATATTTTAAAATATTTTCACCTGCTTTTATATATTGATTTTCTTCAAAGTAAATATCTTCAAAATAATATGTAGCATGTAATTGCTTATTTTCTTCTAATCCTGTTTCTATATATCCTGAACTTGACAATGTATTTAATATATCTGTTTTTATTACTTCTGTTTCTGAAACATCTGATGATAATTTATTAGTTTGATCATTTTTATCTTTTATAAAAATGTATATTCCTATAAGTATCAGTATTACAATGAATGTCAGTATTATATACTTATATTTATTTTTTCTTTTCATTTTTTACTCACAGTCCTTTCCTTAGACACAAATTAATTGAAAAATAATTATTTTAATTATTTTTTTAATAATTTTCAAAGTAGTTTTCTATTGCTTTGTTACGTATATTCTATAAATTTTCACATCACCATTTTCTGCTGTAACTGATATTAATATTTTATTTTCCCCATCTTGCAAATTTTCATTTCCATAAATGCTAATTTTAGAATTTTCATTTTCTGCTGATGCATTTATTGTTAAACTTGTTATATCTTTTGAAACACTTATAAAATATGTGTTATTAGTTTTAGAAAACGTTGGATTTATATTATATCCTTCTACTTGTAAACTACTTAAATAGTTATTGCTATCTCCATTATAGGTTATTAACTGTGAACTATTGCTAAATTCAGCTTTTGCACTTGTCTGTAATAGTGTTATTTTATTTGATGAATATTCATTTCTGCTTTCCTTATTATTAATATCATCTAAATTAAATGCATTATTTTTTTCTAAAAATTCTTTATTTGGATTATTTGAGTTAAAAGTTTCTTCTGTATTTTGTTTTTCTACAATTTTTATACTTATTTTTATTTCTTGTTCTTCTATTTTTTCTGTATCTGATTCTTGCATATTTTCTGTATCTATTTCTTTACTATCTATAAATTCATCATCTACTTGGTTAGTATCTTCATATTTTTTTATTTTTCCAGTTAAATTTATAATTGTCCCTATTTCTGTGTCCTCTGGGATTTTGTAATATAAAGAAATTTTTTGCATATTAAGTAATGATTTGCTTGATATTATTTTTAGCGAATTTTCTTCTAAACTAGTGTCTATATCTTCTTGCATT
Organism: uncultured Clostridium sp.; assembly: GCA_946497905.1. Taxonomy (GTDB): domain Bacteria; phylum Bacillota; class Clostridia; order TANB77; family CAG-508; genus CAG-269. The sequence goes on along the minus strand of CAMMMI010000015.1, from coordinate 22,286 downwards.
GTTACATCTTCAATATTTATGTTTGAAGTTAAATTAAATTCAAAATCTTCATAATTAATCTGACTTAAATCTATATTCATAGTTATTGTTTCTCCTGGAGTTGCTTCATTTTTATCTGTACTGAAAAATTTTTCATTTTGATTAGATGTTCCATATGCATATGTAATAATTGGAATTAACATAGCTATTATTAATGCTATTATTAATATTTTTTTCTTAAACATTTTCTCAACTTCCTTTCATATCTTTTCTTAAAAAAAATTTTAATATTCAATCTCATTCTTTTTAATGCACAAATTTGGTTGGAAAAGAATTAAATTTTCAAATTTAATATTCTTTTTTATTCTGTTCTTAGTGCATCTATTGGATTTAATTTTCCTGCTCTATATGCTGGAAATATTCCAAAAATCAATCCTATTACTGCACTTGATATAAAAGCTACTATTACTATTGTTATATTAAGATTAAAACTAAAATCAAAATTTTCTGCTAATGTTCCTCCTATTATCCCTACTATTACTCCTATTATGCCTCCTATTATACTCAAAACAAGTGCTTCTACTAAAAATTGAAACAATATATCCTGTCTTTTTGCACCTAATGATTTCCTTATTCCTATTTCTTTTGTTCTTTCTGTTACTGATACAAGCATTACATTCATAACTCCTATACCACCTACTATTAATGATATACTTGCAATTCCACCTAAAAGCAATGATAAAGTATTTGTTACATTCTCCATTGTATCTATTACCGAATCCTGTGATGATACGCTATAATAATCACTTGATATTTCCAAATTTTGTCTTATATAATTTTCTAGTAAATTTATTGTTGCATTTATCTTATTTTCATCTTCCACTTTTACATAAAGATTATTTATATTAGTATCTTCTCCTAAGTAACTTGCTGATGTTATTGGAATTAATACAATATTATCAATATCATTTCCCATAGATGTTCCTTGTTCTTCTAATAATCCTATTACTGTGTAATTATCACCATTTATCTTTATATTTTCCCCTACTGGATTTGTCAAGCTAAATAATGTAGTAGCTACTTCGCTTCCTAGAATGCAAACCTTACTTTTGTTTTCTATATCAATAATTGATATTCTTCGCCCATTTTGTAATTTAGTATTTGTTATTGTTAAATAATTATCATTTACAGCCATAATATTAGATTGTGATGTAGTTGTATTATTTCTAGTTAATGTTGCACTTACATTTTTGTATGGTGCAATACTTGAAATATTATCTAATTCTTCTAATTCTTCAAGAGTATTATATTCAAGACTACTATCTTCTGAAGTTATATTTACAGTAATTATATCAGTTCCTAATGACTGGACCTCTTCTGTTACATTTGTTGTTGCACCATCACCTATACCTACTAATATTATTACTGAGGCTATCCCTATAATTAACCCTAACATTGTAAGAGAAGAACGTAATTTATTAGTCATAATACTTTTTAATGCTGATTTTAAAATGCTATAAATTTTCATTTTCTATTTCATTCCTTTCTCAAAATTTGCAATCCTAGCTGTCTTTTAATCTTATATTTTACTTTCTTCATACAAATTCCCATCTGAAATTCTGACTATTCTTTTTGCTTTTTTAGCTACATTTATATCATGTGTTATTAATACAATTGTCTGACCATTATTATTTAATTCTTGTAACATATCCATAATCTCTATACTTGTTTTTGAATCTAAGCTTCCAGTTGGTTCATCTGCTAATATTATTTCAGGTTCGTTAATTAATGCTCTAGCAATTGCTACTCTTTGTTGCTGTCCTCCTGATAATTGATTAGGTAAGTGCTTTTCTCTACCTTTTAATCCAACTTTTTCTAAATATTTATATGCTAATTTATTTGCTTCTTTTCCTGATATTCCACTATATGTTAATGGTACTTCTACATTTTCTAATGCTGTTAATTTTTGTAATAAATTAAAATTTTGAAATATAAATCCTATTTTTCTATTTCTTATTTCTGCTAATTTATTATCTGATAATGTATTTACCATAAGATCATCTAATATGTACTCTCCACTATCTGGTACATCTAATAATCCCAAAATATTCATGAGAGTTGATTTTCCAGAACCTGAAGGACCTATTATGGCGACAAATTCTCCTTTTTTTACTTCAAAATTAATATTATTTATTACTTTTATTTCTTGTTCACCCATTATAAAACTTTTAGTAATATTCTTTATATTTATAATGCTCATAATAAAATTCCTTTCACAATTTTAATTTTCTAGTTATTATTTGGCATTTCTCCATTTCCTGGTATTTGTATATCTTGTGGCATCTCTCCATTCCCTGGCATTTGAATATCTTGTGGCATTTCCCCTTCACCTTGGAAATTCATATTTCCACCTCTTTGAAAATTCATCATTCCTCCTGAATTAGAAGAAACCGTTTCTACCATTTGAATTTTTTCTCCTCCACTTAATCCTGAAATTATTTGAACATACTCGTCATTTGAGATACCTGTTTCTATATTTACATTTTTAGTACTTCCATCATCATTTACTACTACAACATATTTTTGATTATCACTTACTTGTACCGCTTCTATTGGTATAGCTATACAATTTTCTGCTTTTTCTAATATGATTGTACAAGAAGCTGACATTCCTATTTTTGCATTGCCATCATTCTCGAATTCTATAACCGCTGAAAAAGTAGTTCCACTTGTCGAATATGTTCCTACACTATTTATACTTTTTATTGTTCCTTCATATGTTTTATCTTCTATTGCTGATAATTCCATTTCTACTTCTTGACCTTTTTCTATTTTATTTATTTCATCTTCACTAACTTGTATATTCATTAACATTGTTTGTAAATTTTGCACCTCTACATAATTACTTGATGTGCATTTATTTTTAGTTTCTGGAACTGAATAACTATTAATTAAACAATCATATTCCGCTGTTAAATATGTACCATCTGTATATTCTAATATATTTTCTCCTGCCTTTACTATATCATCTTCTTCTACACACATTGTATTAAAATACTTTGAAGTAGATAATGTCAAATTTTCTTTTCCACTAGATGATATTTCTCCAGAACTTGTTAATGTATTTTCTATTGTTTGTGTTCCTACATCTATTTCAACTATTTGCGTTGTTTCTTCACTAGTATTGTTTTTCATTTTATTACTATTTTTGGCTACTGTTGATCCTATAAATATTCCTAATAAAAAAATAATAATCATTAATATTATTATTAAAATCTTTTTTGATTTTTTCTTTTTCATTTTTATATCACGTCCCTTTCTTATGATTTAATTTATTTTAATTTATAAATCTTAAAAAATCCTTAAAAAAAAATTACCAATTTGGGGACGCGTCCCCAAATTGGTAATTTTTTATTCATCTTCCATGGTTTCATTATATTCATATTCATAGTCTATTTCTTCTTGCTTCTGTTCTGGCTTTTCTTCTGGTTTTTTTACTTTTTCTAATTTTCTTTCAATTTTTTCTTTTATTTTAGTTTCCTGATTTTCAGAGTCTTTGCCTCGTTTTTGCATTTCTTTAATAATTTTTTGTGTTTCTTCCTTTTTATTTTGAATACAACGGTTCATCATATTATTTGCTTTTTCTATTAAATCTGGCATATAGTCTAAAAGCTTGTCTATAGATGACGCATGATTTACTGGCATTAGTTTTACATTATTTGATTGAATAACTAAAAAAGCTATTGGATTAATTGTTACACCTGCTCCACTTCCTCCTCCAAACGGCAACCTGTATTGAATTGCTTCTTCTTTATCTTTTTTCGTATATTCATCTACTGTTTCTCCTTTAAATTCACTTCCTCCTGATGCAAAACCAAATGAAACTTTTGAAATAGGTATTATAACAGTATTATTTGAGGTTTCTATTGGATCTCCTATAATTGTATTAACATCTACCATATCTTTTATGCTATTCATAGCAGTTGTCATAAGCCCTTCTATTGGATGTTCGCTCATATTTATTCACTCCTTCTTTTTTATTTAATACATATATGCTATCTATAATATGTATCATTTTTATTTCAATTATACTAGAAAGTTCTAGATTTATTAAATTTTGGTTTGTAAATATTGGATTTATTATAAAATGCTGATTTTTATAATCTTTTATTTTATCTCTTAGCAACATTGAGATTATTGTACTTATTATTGGAATTAATATTGATGTAAAACTTGCATTTTCTGTTCCTAAATCTATTTTTAAATTTAATTTTTTTATAACTATATCCAATTGTTTCATAGCTTTTATAAAGCTTTTGTCAATTTTTAACTTGTTTTCTAATAGCTCCATTTCAAATGTTTTCATTTTTTCTTTTACTTTTAATTTTTCTAGAACTTTTTTGTTTATTGATATTTTTAGTACTGGTATTTTTGAAAAAATATATAATTTAATACTAAATCTATAATCTGTATTTATATGTCTTATATTTTCTGATGTAAATTTGAAGTTTTCGATTTTTAATTGTATTTTTGAGAATATTAATATTATTAATATGATAAATAAAAACCCAATAATATAAAGAAAAACCAACTTTATCACCTTCTTTTTAGGTTATATAGTTAGTTTTTCCATTTTTTTCTTTTTTAAACATTTATTATTAATTATATTTAGCTTTATTTGATTTTTCTACTGTAATATCTCCAAATAATTTTTCTTGTGAAGTTTCCACCTTATTTCTTCTTGATAATTCTAACAGTCCTGAAAAAGCTGTTACTACTTCTTGTTTATTTCTTTTATTTATAGAAAATATTTTATTAAATACAAATCTTTTTTGCTTAACTAATATTTTAAACATTTCTTTTACTTTACTTGCTACTGTATAATTTTCTACAAGTGCAATTTTTTCAATGTTTTTTGCATTTTGATTTAGTTTAACACTATTTCTTTCCATTAGATCTTTATATATATCAGGTATTACATTACTTTGATAATTTTTTTCTAATTTCTTTTTTGGTAATTCTATATTTTCTGGTAATTTAAAAATTCTGTTTGAATATTTTAAATATTGTTCTTTAAATACTTTACTAATTTCTTTGAATTTTTTATATTCTATAATCCTTCTTATTAACTCCTCTTCTGTCAATTCTTCTTCGTCATCTTCTTGTTTAGGAAGTAAACTTTTTGATTTTAAATATAACAAAGTTGAAGCCATAACTAAAAATTCGCTTGCTATCTCTAAATTTAAACTTTCTTGCTCTTTTAGATAACTTATATATTGGTCTGTTATTTCACTTAAATTAATATCATAAATATTCATTTTGTTCTTATCTATTAAATGACATAATAAGTCTAGAGGTCCTTCAAAATTATTAATTTTTATTGATATTTTTTTTGTTTCTAATGTTAATATTGACATTTATAGTTCTCCTTTTATATTATAAATAATCATATTTGTTTTAGTTTAACTACTGTTCTTCTTCAAAAGCTTGTTTTATATTATCACTTTTATAACCTTTTTTTAGCAAATATTGCATTATTTCTTCTTTTTCCATTGTAGATATTTTTTTGTATATTATATTTTCTGCTGATTTTATTTCATATTCTTTTAATTCTTCTTTATTTTCATATAAGTAGTCTTCTATATCATCTTTATTTAAGCCTTTTGATAATAGCTTGTATTTTAGTTCTTTTATAGATAAATTTTTTAATGTGATAAAGTTGTTTACTGTTTTTTGTATATATTCTTTATCATTTATATAATTTGCTTCTTTTAAGTATTCTATAATTTCATCTAGTAATTCTTCATTGATTGTGCTTGAAAATTTGTTTCTTACCTCATTTTCACTTCTTTTTTTATATAATATATATTTTAATATTTTTGTTTTTTCTCTATCAAATTCTTCTATTGTAAACATTTTTGTCCTTTCTTTATAATTTTATAAATTTATATACCGATTATATTTTACTATAGCTGGATTTAAATATCAAGGATTAATTTTTATTTTCTCTAATTTCTGATTTGTTACAATTCCCACCTACGTTAGTCGTAGTACATATAATAAAATCTAGCATTTTTTTATTTCTTGCAATTTTATGTTTAGTTTGATATAATTTTATTGCAACAAAAATTTGTGTTTATCTGAAAAGGAGGTATTTTTATGTTTGAAACCAGAGGTTTTACACTTGAAAATGAAGATTTTACAGTTGATGGAGATCTTCGGTTAGTTGATGGTAACATCAAAATAATAAACGGCGACCTAAAAGTAAAGGGAGATTTAATCTTCGTACAGACTGAAGATAAAAAACTTCCACGTTTGGACATTACCGGTGGTAATCTAACTGCTAGCAGTATATGGGGTCAAGATATCTATGGACATTCTATATATGATAATTATGCTTGTAGCTATTTCTACGTAGATGGAGACATTCACATTACTGATGGAGATTTGGACATCGGTAATTCTGACATCGCCCATGTTGATAACCTTTTCATAGAAAATGGCTCTCTATACTGTGGTTCAATTGAGGAAGCTTTTTCTATTTATGTTTCTGAAACTATCCATGTAGGAGCTGTTGATGTTCTTTTTGATCTCCTTTGTAATGGAGCCAGTATTCATAATGATTCATATTGCGGTAGAGACTTTTGTGCTATTCACTTTTGTAATCTTAATGACTCTAGTCTTTACGTAAATGGCAAATTCGAAGCAGCAATTGTATCTGGAGTAAAATACCTTAAAATCGGTTAAGTTTAATTACTTTACCAAAGAAAGCTAGATAATCTTTTTTATCTAGCTTTTTTCCTTTGCCATGTTTTATACTGATAAAAAATTTATTATAATACTCTTTTTATTTTCAAATAATCTTTTAATGCTGATTGCAATACTTTAGAAAAATTAATATTTTGTGCTTCTGCTAATTGGTTTAGCCATTGTGAAATTGTTAAAGTTTTTTTACTGCTTGTTCTTCCATTTCATTTCTTACTAATGGCATCCATATACTAACATTTACAGTTTTTTTATTTGCATTACATTTAATATTTTCTAATATTGTATGAAAACATAAATAGGGACACTATAAACTAATAAATTAATTTGTATGTGCCCCTATATTAATCAGTTTTATTTACTTTATTATTCTTCTTCCTCAGTATCTTCTGCATTCGGAAGTTCTTCCCCTAAACTTTGTTCAAATGCTTTTGCAAAATTTTCTCTTACTTTTTCTTCTATTTCTTTCATAGTATCTGGATTTTCTTTTAGATATTTCTTTACATTTTCTCTACCTTGTCCAATTCTTTCTCCATTATAGCTAAACCATGAACCTGCTTTTTCTACAATATCTAAATTAACTGCCATATCTAAAATATTTCCTTCTTTTGAAATACCTTGTCCATATACTACATCAAATTCCGCTTCTCTAAAAGGTGGTGCTACTTTATTTTTAATAACTTTTACACGCACTCTATTTCCTTTTACTTCTCCATCTTGTTTAATATTTTCTATTTTTCTAATATCCATTCTAACTGATGCATAGAATTTTAATGCTCTACCACCTGTTGTTGTTTCTGGATTTCCAAACATTACTCCTATTTTTTCTCTTAATTGATTTATAAATATTAAAACTGTTTTTGATTTATTAAGAGCTCCTGCAAGTTTTCTTAATGCTTGAGACATAAGTCTTGCTTGTAATCCCATATGAGAATCTCCCATATCTCCATCTATTTCTGCTTTTGGTACTAATGCTGCAACAGAGTCTACTACTATTACATCTAATGCTCCACTTCTTACTAAGCTTTCTGTAATTTCTAATGCTTGTTCTCCTGTATCTGGTTGTGAAACTATTAAATTATCAATATCCACACCTAATTTTTTAGCATATACAGGATCTAAAGCATGTTCTGCATCTATAAATGCTGCTTCTCCTCCCATTTTTTGTGCTTCTGCTACTACATGTAATGCTAATGTAGTTTTACCAGAAGATTCTGGACCATATATTTCTATAATTCTACCTCTAGGTACTCCTCCTATTCCCAATGCAATATCTAAGCTTAAAGCACCTGTTGGTATTGCTTCTATTTCCATTGCTTTGAATTCTCCTAATTTCATTACTGATCCTTTTCCAAATTGCTTTTCTATTTGACTCATTGCCATTTCTAATGCTTTTTTCTTTTCTGTATTTTCACTCATGATTTTCCTCCTTATTTTAAAACCTTTGTTTGTTTTTCTCTATTATATAACAAATATTTGTTTTGTCAATACTTTTTTATTATTTTTTTAATTATTTATACCATCCTTCAATACCATAAAACTGATAAAACCAATTAGGTGTAATATCCCCAGCTATTTCTGAACTATAAGCTACAGTATATTTATTAAAATATAGACTGATATATGGTATATCTGTTTTATATATTTCTATTAATCTTTTATATTTTTCCTGTATAATATTTTCATCATTTGTATTCATTACTTCATTTCTAATATTATTAACTTCTTCATTTGAGTAATTAGCCAAATTGTTTTCTCCAAAATATGTATCTAAATTAGGACTTGGTGATACATATGTACTACATATAATCATATCATAATTTTTAGTTTGTAAACTATTTTGATACTGTTCATCAGATGCTTGTATTATATTTATCCTTATTCCTTGATTTTCTAATTGGCTTTTTATATTTTGTGCAACAGCAACATCACTTGCATTACTAGCTTTTACTAGTAAATTTAATACTATTCTTTGCGTTTTATAATTTTCAACTTTTTGCCAATATTGATTTCTATAACTCCATCCATTATCAACTAATATTTGTTTTGCTTGTTCTACATTATATCCTGAACTGGCATTTTCTTCTTGACATAGCCAACTTCCAAAATCTAATGGAAAACTACTTGTATAGTATTTACTACCAAATATGCTTGATACTATATTTTGCTTATCTATAGAATAAGATATCGCTTTTCTTACTTCTTGTTTTGATAGAAAATAATTTTGTGTATTTAGAGCAATAAATGTATGTTCTCTTCCTTTCATTTCTTTTATTGAATATCCTATAGTCCCTATGTAATCTTGTACATTCTCATTAGATGTGCTAACTAAGTCAATATTTCCTGTCTTAAAACTATTATATAATTCTCCAATTGATGAATATATGTTTATTGTAATTTTTTCTAATGTTAAATCTACATCTTTATTCCACCAATATTGATTTTTTTCCAGTGTTATATATGACGCTGTAACTTCTGAGATCTTATATTTACCTGTTCCTACTGGTGATATATTTTTTTCTGTATTTACAAAATCTTGTGCTTCATAATATTGTTTAGATAAGATTGGGAAAGTTAAATTATATTCAAAAAATGGTATTTCTTTATCTAAATTTATTCTAACTGTATAGTCATCTACAATATCAATTCCTATAACATTTTGTACATTACTAGCATAAATTGTTTGTGTATCTTTTAGTCTGTCTATTGTAAATTTTACATCTTCTGATGTAAATGTCATTCCATCTGACCATTTAACGTTTTCACGCAATTTTATTATATATGACGTTCCCTGCTTTGCCCATTCTGTCGCTAAGCATGGTTCTGCTTTATAATCTGATGTTAAAGTAACTAATGGATCATAAATTAATTTTGATATATCTTGCACATTTTTATTATTACTTAAAATTGGATTCATTGTGTCTAATTGTGTCATTCCTAGTTTTATTTCTTTTACTTTCTCTTTTTGCACATTACTTGTTTCATTGTTTTGGTATTCGTTTTGTTGTTCGTCTATCCTTATTTTAAACACCGCAAAAACTATAATTATTATAACAACAATTATAAATACATATTTAAACCAATTTGACCTCATATTCCACCTCTACATTTGTTATAATACATTACTTTTAATAAAAATTCAAGTGTTATTGCAACTTTTTTATGGGACGGACCTTAAGGTTGCCAAAGGGGACGGGCTATCTTGGCACACTTTATAATATAAAATATTTAAATTTACTATTAAAAGTGTGCCAAGATAGCCCGTCCCCTTTGGCAACCTTAAGGTCCGTCCCATAAAAAAAAGCAAATCTGTAAGCCGGGTTCTGTCATTTAAAATAGTCATTTATCTAGAATATATATCACTATATATTTCAAGCCACACAATTCAAGAAGGTGCCGAGCAGGCTTAATCTTCTTTATTAGGTGTTGCTCCAGATGGGGTTTACACTGACCTATCATGTCACCATGATAGCGGTGAGCTCTTACCTCGCCTTTTCACCCTTACCTCGTCTTATTCTAAAGAGGCGGTTATTTTCTGTTGCACTTTCCTTAAGGTTTCCCTCACTAGACGTTATCTAGCATCTTTGCTCTATGGAGCCCGGACTTTCCTCTCGTAATTCCTTTCGGATATTTACCAGCGACTATTCAATTTACTTCATTTAACATTATAACATAAAAATATTTAAATTTCTATATATTTTGTTAATTTATGTTGTACAGTATTAATTATGTTTACAATTCCAGTTTATACAAAACATAGTACATCAAAATTAAAAAATTACATTCATTTTATAATATATATTAACTATACTTTACGTTTCTTTTGAAAATAAAAATTATTTATTTTCACTTTGAGCCTAAGTAACTTAAAGTTTCATATTGTTTCCTATTAGAGTTAGATTGAATTTATAGTTTATATATTATTAAGTTCTTCAATTAAGTTTTTATACTTTATTAAAAAGACTGATTTATCTTTTATATTTACTGCATTTTGAATTTCATTTAATATGACATAAGATTTATTTAACGAATATTGTTTTTCCTTATCTATATTTGTATCTGTTAATAATTTTGAATAAACATCAATTGCTTTTTTTATATCATCATTAATACTATCCCAATTTTCTGTATCTAATTTTGAATATGCACTAATTATATAACTTTTTGTTTCAACTACAGTTTTATATGAATTATCATCATTTGTATTTTGAACAAATTTTGGCATATATGAATATAAATTATTTAATATTCCTAATACTTCTTCTTTATTTTCATTTTTTACAGTTGCAATTAGATTATCATATTCTTTGTTAAAATTTAATATTTCGTCTTTATTAATGTTCATTTCATACAGATCTAATGTGATTGTTGGCACTGACATGTATAATTCTTCGATTTCTCCTTTAACATTTTTCCAGTCTATTTGTTGATTTCCGCTTAAAATACCATTTAATTCTAGCTCATATTTTTTACTTTCTTCACCATTACTTTGTTCTGATGAACTTTGACTACTTGCCCCTTCGCTGTCTGAACCTTGAGTATTACTATTTTCTTCACTTTTATTTTCTCCTTGGCTACTACTTTCACTAGATTGATTTCCAGAACTTGACGTATTTTCTTTTTTACTACCTTGTGTTTCAGTTGGTACTTCTTTTACTGTAACCTTGTATTTGCTAGTTTGGATATTATTCATCATATTTAATAAATCTAATAATTTATCTTCTAAAAATTCCATTTCTGATGATACTTTTTGTTTTTCATCTTCTTCTGGATTTTTATTTGCATTTACATATATAACTGAGCTAATAATAATTATTATTGTTATTAATACTATATATGCAATTATCCTATATTTTTTCATTATTAATCACTTTCCTTTCTCTCATCTTTATTTTTATCGTTCTTTTTAAGCTTTTTTACTATTATTTACATTTTCATTTTACTTTATTCTATGTATAAAATTTTATAAAAATTTTATACTAAATTTATAATCATATTATTAATGGGAGGCTTTTTATATAAATGAATGCAACTGTAAATTTATTTAGCGAAAAAAAGGGTGAATTAAATAGATTTCTTAGTAATTTTTATAATACAAATTTAAATATAGAAAATAGATTAAATTGGGAAAAAAAATATGCTAATCCAATTGAATTAGCAGAAATTATTGGTATTTTTATAGATAATATTGAAAAGTATTTTATTAGTATGTGGATATCTTTAGATAAAAATACTTTTATTAAAGTTACAGATACTAATGCTGATATAATCATAAAATATTTATTTGAAAGATATCCTTACTAATTTTCTTTTTCTAGTATAATAGTAACAGGCCCATCATTTAATAAAGAAACATCCATATGTGCTCCAAATATACCTGTTTCTACTTTTATCCCATTTTTTTGACATTGTTCACAAAAATATTCATATAATTTGTTGGCTTCTTCTGGTTTAGCTGAATTTATAAAAGATGGTCTGTTTCCTCCTGTTGTATCAGCATATAATGTAAATTGAGAAACTATCAACAATTCTCCTTGCACATCTTTTATAGATAAATTCATTTTTTCATTTTCATCTTCAAACACTCTTAAATTACATAATTTTCTAACTAAATAATCCGCAACCTCTTTATTATCATTGTGTGTAACTCCTAATAAAACCAAAAATCCTTTATTTATATTTCCTACAACTTTATTTTCAACTTCTACCTTTGCATTTTTTACTCTTTGCACTACTAGTTTCATTTTCTACATTATTCCTTTCTACATATCCTACTTTCTACATTTACTAAAATAAACTTAGAATTCATTATTTAAGTTCATCTTCATCTACATGTGATTCAATCTCTACTGTTTTCTCTAAATTTGTTTTTTCTTGACTTTCATCTTGCAAATCTTTTATATCAATTTGATTTTCTATTTTTTCTTCATCTTCATTATTTTGGTTGCTTGTTTCATCATCTTCAAACTCATTATTTAATTTATCTTCTTCATTTCTGTCTATTTCTTCATCTATATCTACTTGTGTATCTTCTACATCATTCAATATTTCTACTTGTTTTACCTCATTTTCTTCTCTATTTTCTTTTTCTAATTTTTCACCACAATTTTTGCAATATTTATCTTCCTTATCTACTTCTTTGTAACATTTTGGACATTGCTTTTTATCTTTCAATTCCAATGTTTCATTTTGTAAATTTTCTATTTCTTGTGCTAATACATCTATTTTTGTACATTGCTCTTCAAGATCTTTTTTTATACATATATCTTCTTCCCTTATATGTTTTTCGTAGACCTTTTTTCCAATTTCCACATATAAATCTTCTATCTGAGATTTTAATTCTGACATCTTAAATTTTAGTTTTGTTTCTTTTGCTAATTTTCCTGTCTTATCTGCTGTAAATTTATATGCTTCTGATGCTTTTTTTCCAAGTTTATCAAAAAATTCCATCCTAATCCCTCCAAATATAGTTTTCTTTTTTATTATTTACTTTTATTTTATGTATTATTCACCAATTTGGGGACGCGTCCAAAATTGGAATTTTTTACTTTTTATTTGCATTAATAATTTTCAATTTTGGACGCGTCTCCAAATTGGTAATTTTCAGATTTCTTTGCTCTTGTCATTAAATTGTTTACTGCTGTTTTTGGATCTAACTTCCCATAAATAACTTCATATACACTTTCCACTATTGGCATATCTACATTGTGAATTTTGCAAAGTTCATAGGCTACTTCGATATTGTCTATACTTTCTATTACCATTCCTACTTCTCTTTTTGTTTCTTCTAATGTTTTACCTTGGCCTATTAATTTTCCTGCTTTTCTATTTCTACTATGTTCACTAAGACATGTTACTATTAAATCTCCTAATCCACTTAGTCCATAAAATGTATCTTTCCTGCCTCCTAACTCTACGCCTAATCTTGTTAGTTCTCCTAGACCTCTAGTTATCAAAGCCGCAAATGTATTATCTCCTAATCCTATTCCTGCTGCTACTCCTGCACAAAATGCTATGATATTTTTTAATGCTCCTCCTAATTCTACTCCTTTTACATCATCTGATGTATATATTCTCATCTCTGTACACATAAATGTATCTTGTATTAATTCTAATATTTCTCTATGTTCTGATGCAATAACCAATACTGTTGGTACTGCTATTGATACTTCTTCAGCATGGCTTGGTCCTGACAATACTCCTATTTTTACATCTGGCATTTCTTCTTGCATTACTTCGTCTAACGTTTTTAGGCTTTCTTTTTCAAATCCTTTTGAACATATTATAACTGGCTTTGTCCCTACATATTTTTTATATTGTTTAAATGTCTCTCTTGTAAATTTTGATGGTGTTACATGTAATATGAATTCTGTATCTTTTATTACTTCTTCAAAATCGTTTGAACAAACTATATTATCTGGTAATTTTAAACCAGGTAAAAATTTACATTTTTTTTCATTATTAATTAAATTCTTTTCTTCTTCGTCAAATGACCATACTTTTATTTTATTTCCATTTCTTGATAAATGTGTCGCAAGTGCTATTCCCCAGCTTCCACTTCCTATTATTGCTATATTTTTCACTTTAAATCTACTCCTTTGTATCATTAATATTTTAAATTTCTTTTACATTTATTGTTTTTATATTAGTTCTTAAAATATATTGATTCATTTTTCTATACTATTATATTATTTCTTAACTTAAATTTATATTTTTTACTATTATATTTTATATTATTTTTTGGTCTAAATTATTGTATATACTATTTTATTTTATATACTATTTTATATTATATTATTTCTTAAAACTCAATTTATTTTCTGTTCCATTTAATATTCTTTTTATATTACTTCTATGATTGTATAATACTATTATTGCCATAATCACGCTATATATGAAATATACATTTCCACTTTTCCCTTCGGTTAGAACGGTATAATGTTCATTTATAAATAGTGTTAATACTGGAAACAATATTGCTGCCATACATGAACCTAGTGAAACCATTCGTGTTAAAATCATCAAAACTAATGCAAACACTAGACAAATTAATCCTATTTGCCAATTACTCATAAGTAGTATTCCCAAAGATGTTGCCACTCCTTTTCCTCCTTTAAATCCAAAAAATATTGGAAAAGTATGTCCTATCACTACTGCAACACCAGCAATTTGTAATAACAATTCTTTATTTGAATCCTTAAAAATATTTCCTAGAATTATTGCTAATATTATTGCTACAACACCTTTTAGAACATCACATATTAATGTAATCGCTGCTGCCTTTTTTCCAACTGAACGTAACATATTTGTACTGCCTGCATTTCCACTTCCTTTTTCCCTTACATCAAATCCAGCCATTTTTTTGCTTATGATAACTGAAAAACTTATACTACCTATTAAATAGGCAATTATTGCCATTACTATATATAAAGCCATATTTTTTCCTCCTTTTTGTGCCAAAGTTGTCAAAGGGGACGGGCTATTTTGGCACACTTTATATTTACTTAGAATTTTTTTAATTAGAATATTATATAAGCTGTGCCAAAATATCCCCCCCCCCTTTGCAACTTTGGCACATATTACATATTAATAGTATCCTTCTTTTTCCGCTTCTTTTTGATTTTTCTCTCTTACTATTATTCTTACTGGTGTTCCTTCCAATCCAAATTCTTTTCGTATTTGATTTACTATGTATCTTTCATATGAAAAATGAAATAGTTCTTTGTTGTTTACAAAAATTACAAATGTTGGTGGTTTTGTAGAAACTTGCGTTCCATAAAATATTTTTAACCTTTTTCCTTTGTCCGTTGGTGGCTGGACTATTGATATTGCTTCGTTTATTACTTGATTTAATATTGATGTTGATATTCTCATACTATTTTGTTCATTTACATGGTTTATTAAATCAAACAGTTTATGAACTCTCTGTCCTGTTTTTGCTGATATAAATATTATCGGTGCATATGATAAATAAGATAGCTTACTATATATATCTTTTTCATATTTTTCTAATGTTCCCGTTTCTTTTTCGTATTCATCCCATTTATTTACAACTATTATTACACCTTTCCCTGCTTCGTGGGCTTCTCCTGCTATTTTTGCGTCTTGGTCTGTAACTCCTTCTAATGCATCTATCATCATTAAACATACATCTGCTCTTTCTATTGCAAGTAGAGTTCTCATTATACTAAATTTTTCTATTGACTCTTTTACTTTATTTTTCTTTCTTACTCCTGCGGTATCTATTAATACATATTTTCCTTTTTCATTTTCAAATATTGTGTCAATTGCATCTCTGGTTGTTCCTGCTATGTTGCTTACAATTAACCTGTTTTCTCCTAAAATTTTATTTATTAATGATGATTTTCCTACATTTGGTTTTCCTATTACAGCTACTTTTATTGTATCTTCTTGCTGCTCATCTTCTAATTGTTCAGGAAAACTTTCATATATTTTATCTAGTACATCCCCTATTCCTAATGCATTTGTTGCTGATATTGGATATGGTTCACCTATTCCTAAATTGTAAAATTCGTATATTTCTTCTTTATCTTTTTCAAAATTGTCTGCTTTATTACATACTAAAACTATTGGCTTTCCAGATTTTTTTAACATTAATGCTATTTCTTTATCTGCTGATGTTACTCCTTGTCTTATATCTGTTAAAAATATTATTACATCTGCCATGTTTATTGCTAAATTTGCTTGTTCTCGCATTTGCGATAGTATTATATCATTTGATTCTGGTTCTATTCCTCCTGTGTCTATTAATGTAAAGTCTCTTCCTCTCCAATTTGTTTCTGCATATATTCTGTCTCTGGTTACTCCTGGTGTGTCTTGTACTATTGATATTCTGCTTCCTACTAAGTAATTAAAGAATGTTGATTTTCCTACATTGGGTTTTCCTATTATTGCTACTATTGGCTTCATTTTATTTTTTTATCTCCTTTTTGACTTTTGATACAGTATATCATATATGAATTTAAAAATCTACTAATATTGTTATATTTTAAAAAGTGTTGATATTTTTTCGTTACGGTTCATTATACAAGTGAACCGTAAAATTTTTAAATGACTATTGTTTTTATTACAATAGTCATTTTATATTTATATTATATTTTTGCTATTCCACCAATTACTTTGCTTTCTTCTGCTGATTCTAACCATTTTGCTCCACCTGCAACTACAAGCATATCACCTTTTTCAACAATTCCTTTATTTTTTAATTTTTCTATTCCATCTTCTATGACTTTATCAATAGATGATGTTCTTTCTATATAAACTGGTGTAACATTCCATACTAATGCTAATTGATTAAAAGTCCTTCTACTGTCTGTGATAGCTAATATTGGGCAACCTGCTCCTAAACCTGCTAATCTTCTTGCTGAATCTCCTGTATTTGTATAACAAACAATTGCATCTGCATCCATATTCATAGCCATAACACATGTAGAATATGCTATTTTATCCTCTAATTTTTCAATTTTTATATTTTCATTATTTTTAAATCTTTTCCAGTAATCTATATCACTTTCTATTCTGTCTGCTATTTTAACCATAGTTTTTACACATTCTACTGGATATTTTCCCATTGCACATTCTCCTGATAACATAACTGCACTTGTTCTATCATAAATAGCATTTGCCACATCACTCGCTTCTGCTCTTGTTGGTAATGGATTATATGTCATTGATTCTAACATTTGTGTTGCTGTTATAGCTGGCTTATTTTCTTTATTTGATAATTTTATAAATTTCTTCTGCATAACTGGTGGTTCTGTAAAATCAGTTTCTGTAGCCATATCACCACGAGCAATCATTTGAGCATCTGCACAATCTACTATTTGCTCCATGTTTTGTAATCCTTCAATATTTTCAACTTTTGTGATTATTTTTATATCTTTTCCACCATTTTCATCTAATACTTTTCTTACTTGTTCAATATCATCTTTATTTCTTGTAAATGACATTGCTACATAATCATAATCATGTTCACAAGCTGTTTTTAAGTCTTGAATATCTTTTTCTTTTAGTGCTGGAAGTCTAACCGCTGTACCTGGTAGATTTATTGTCTTTCTACTTCCTAAACCATTTCCATGTACTACTGTACAAACTATGTCTTTATTTACTATTTCATCAACAACTAATTCTATTGCTCCATCATCAATTAAAACTTTTGATCCTGGTTTTATATCTTGATATAAGTTTTTATATGAAACAGATACTCTATCCTTATCTCCTACAATATCTTCATTTACTAATGTAAACTTTTGCCCATCTTCTAATTTTATTTTTTCATTTTTTCCTGTTACTAGCATTCCTGTTCTAATTTCTGGTCCTTGCATATCTAGTAATAATGCTATTGGAATATCTTTCTCTTTTCTCAATTCTATTATTTTTTCTGTTTTTTCTGCTTGTTCATCCCAACTTCCATGAGAATAATTAATTCTTGTAACATTTAGTCCCGCATCAAATAATTCCTCTAATTTGTTTTCACTTGCTGGCCCTATTGTTCCTACTATTTTTGTTTTTCTTAAATTTTTAACCATTTACTTTTCCTCCCTTTAATTAACAACTAACGGCTATTATACCACAAACTTTCTACAAATTTCAACTTTTTTTGATTATTTTTCCTAAATAATTACTTTCTATTCGTTTTTATGCTAAATTTATACGCTATATTCCATGCACTATATATATAAATATTACAATATCTATTTTTCTAATTCTACTATTGCATGTACTTTCTGTTCTTCTTTATCCATAATAACAACTATATGTTTATTATCAATTTTAGAATATTTGCAATTAACTATATCTCCTAATTTTATTTCTTTTTTGTACGAGATCCTAACTTTATTGAATGGTCTGTCATTTTCATATACTTCTTGTGGTAGAGCTTCATATGCTAAGTCCAGATAATACAAATTATGCATATGGTTGTTTATATCTATGTCTTTTCTATTTACTTTATATATTATATTAGATACATAATTATCTGGTACTTTTAGTTTGTCCAACTCTTTTTGATTAAATACATTTTTTTCCTCTAATGTATATTTATCTATTAAATCTTTTTCTATTTTCATCAATTTTCCCGTATCTATATTTAGCAAAACCCATTTTGAAGTTCCAATTGCACACAATTCACCTTTCTCATTATATAACTCAAAATCCCTATATGTATGCATTTTTCCTCCATCTTTGCACCAAGTTTGCACTTCTAAAATCTCACCATATTTGGGTCTTTTAATTATATTAATTTTCCAATCCATTAAAACCCAACTAGCTTTTGTTTCTTCTATTTCATTTGCTCCGAATTTTACCATATCTGAATGATATGCTCCTATATTTTCAAACATTCTTAGTATTGATTTATTTTTTATTAAATTTTCCTTTCCTATATCGTCTAATCCTGTCTTAAATTTTTCTTTTACTATCATCTGAGTTCACCTTTCTTTCTGGGGACGTTCCTTTAATCCCGAAAATTGCCAAAAGGGACGGGCTATTTTGGCACATCCTATTAATTTTATAATAAATTATTTTTATGTTATTAAACTAATGTGTGCCAAAATAGCCCGTCCCCTTTGGCAATTTTCGGGATTAAAGGAACGTCCCCTATAACTAATATCCTGGTTTTTCTAGTAATCTAAACATATTTTTCTTATATTCTTCTACTCCAGGTTGATTAAATGGGTTTATTCCCAAAATCATTCCTGACACTGCACAAGATTTTTCAAAAAAATAAATTAATTCTCCTAGATTTTGTTCATCTAATTTTTTCATTGATATTAAAATATTAGGTACATCTCCTGAAACATGTGCTTCAATTGTTCCTTCCATTGCTTTTTTATTTATATAGTCCATTCCTTTTCCAGCTAAGTAATTTAACCCATCTAAATTATCATCATCAGAATTTATTTTTATATCAGTTTTAGGTTTATCAATTGATATTACTGTTTCAAATAGATTTCTTCTTCCCTCTTGTATATATTGTCCCATTGAGTGTAAATCTGTAGTAAAGTCTACTCCTGCTGGGAATATTCCTTTTTGATCTTTCCCTTCACTTTCCCCATATAATTGTTTCCACCATTCTGTAAAATAGTGCATTTTTGGTTCATAATTTACTAGTATTTCTGTATTTTTATATAATTTGTATAAAATATTTCTAGCTACAGCATATTGGTAACATTCATTATATTTTAAATTTGGATCATTGTACCTTTCCTGTGCTATTCTTGCTCCTTCCATTAATTTATCTATGTCTATTCCTGCTACTGCTATTGGTAATAGTCCAACTGCTGTTAATACTGAATATCTTCCACCTATATTGTCTGGAACTATAAATGTTTCATATCCTTCTTTATTAGCAAGTGTTTTTAATGCTCCTTTTTCTTTATCTGTTGTTGCATATATTCTACTTCTGGCTTCATCTATTCCATATTTGTTTTCTAATATTTCCCTAAATATTCTAAATGCTATTGCTGGTTCTGTTGTTGTTCCTGATTTTGATATTACATTTACTGAAAAGTCTTTGTCTCCTATATATTCTATTAATTCATTTATGTAATTAGGGCTTAAATTGTTTCCTACATATAAAATTTGAGGTGTCTTTCTTTGCATTTCTGGAAGCATATTATAAAAAGAACTTGTTAATGCTTCTATTACTGCTCTTGCTCCTAAATATGATCCTCCTATCCCTATTACTACTAATATATCTGATTCTTTTTCTATTTTTTTGGCTACTTTTTTTATTTTTGCAAATTCTCTTTTATTATAATTGGTTGGTAATTCTAGCCATCCTACAAAATCATCCTTCTTGTTTGCTCTTTTATGCAAGTCTTTATGTACGTTTTCTATTACTTCTGAATATTCTAATATGTTCTTTTTTGATATTGATGTGTTTTTTAAGTTTAATTTTATATCTGCCATTTTATCTACCTCTTTTCTTTAGATTTTCTTATGCCATTATATCTGTATATGGAAAAAAATTCAAGCCATTTGCTTGAATTTTATAATTTTGACATATTTATTGATGTATTATGTCCTATACACCAGTAAATCGTAACTATTTTATTTGTTATAACTATAACTTTTTTTCATTTATTTTAAAACTTCATTCATAACTTTGGCTAAATATTTCATACTCGTTAAGCACTGTTCCAAAGTATTACCTGTAGCCCCAACTTCAATTATACTGGCATATTTCCCTGTATGCTGATTATACCTTGAAGTTGTAAGCATCATTGGTTTAAAAAGTCCTGGATACATTTCTTCTGCTTTTTCTTGTATTTTTATTGCAAACTTTAAATTTTGATTCCAATTAGGATGCCATAATCCTCCACCATTTGTGCCTACTACAAACATTAATTGTGCTGCTTCGTCCACATCTCCAATCTTAACAGTCGGTGCATAATCACTTCTGCTTCCTATTGCATCTCTATGTATATCTATTATTATATCTGACGGTGTTGTTTGTAATATATTTTCAACAGTAGCTAATGACTTGGTGTATGAGCCATTATATGCTGGATAATCATGATAATCTGTATTATGTACTACATTATAATTATACTGTTTTAAATAATTTTCTAATTCTGTCCCTACTCTTGTTACTGTAAAATTTAAATCTGTCGTTCTAAAATTTCCTGTTTGTGTATATGGATATGCTTCACTTGGTGTATAACTTTCACAGCTATGTGTGTGGAATAATACTATATTTTTATTTTCAATTGTTATATCTGGTGTCATCATTTCCTGTGTTAACTGGTAATCTGTTTGATTTTTTATTTTTACATTTCCATATTGTGTATTAAAAGATTCGCTTATTGGATTATTTGTTATAATTTGCGTTGTAACACCTGTCTGTATATCCTCCACATTATTTGTTGATGTATTTGTTAGATTCTCTTGTGCTTTTTGTTCTTCTGTTTTTTCTTCTGCAATTTCTGTGCTATTGTCTTCATTTTCTTGCGTTTCTAATGATTTTATTGAACTTATTTGTGTTCCAAGTATGTTTTTAAATTGACTTATATTATTTTTATTTTCTTGATTATTATCTTTATTATTTATATTTCCCATAACTGGTATTGATTGTTCTAAACAGCCTAAAAAAGTATTACTTGTTAATCCTTGTATTCCTTTTTCTACATTTTTAATTATTTCATTTTCTGGTTTTTGTTTGCTTTTTCCTTTATTTATTGTATTTGTTGCAAATATTATTATTAATATTAATATAAAAATGCCTAATATATATTTTATTATGTCTTTCATTTTTAGTACAGTAACATTGAACATACATATATCTCCTTGTATCTTTAGTCTATTATATATATGTATATTCATCCGTTTTGTTTTTATTCTTAATTTCCTATTGTAAAACAATAGCGGGCTTTTTTAAACATTTTTGGCTTTCCGTTAATTTGTTCTGTGCCAATTTTACATATGTAAAATTGTGTACAACATTGGAGCGAAACGACTTTTCTATAATAGGAAACAATATGAAACTTTAAGTTACGCAACTCAAAGTGAAAATAAATTGC
>CAMMMI010000014.1 GCA_946497905.1 uncultured Clostridium sp. | reverse complement strand
AAGAAAGAGAAGAAAATGAAGAAGAATTATTTGCAAATGCAAGAAATGCAGCAGCTGGTTCTCTAAGACAGTTAGATAGTAAAATCACACAAAAAAGACCACTTGACATATATATATTTAATGTTCAAAAAATAGCAGGAAAACAATTTAATTCTCATTATGAACAACTAGATTATTTAAATAAACTAGGTTTTAATGTAAATCCAGTGCGTATATATTGTAAAAATATAGAAGAAGTAAAAAAAGCAATTGAACAAATTGGAGAAATGAGAGAAAATTTAACATTTGGAATAGATGGAGCAGTTGTAAAAATAGATAACTTAAAATTTAGAGAGATTTTAGGTACAACGGCTAAAACTCCAAGATGGGCAGTGGCATATAAGTATCCGCCAGAAAAAAAAGAAACAATTTTAAAGGACATTATATGTCAAGTTGGAAGAACAGGTGTAATAACTCCAATGGCAATATTAGAACCAGTAAAAGTTGCTGGGTCTACAGTATCAAAAACAACTTTGCACAATGAAGATTTTATAAAACAAAAAGAATTAAAAATAGGAGATAAAGTAGTAATACAAAAAGCAGGAGATGTTATTCCAGAGATAGTCGAAGTAAAAAAGGAGAAAAGAACAGGAGAAGAAAAAGACTTCGAAATGCCTAAAGTTTGTCCAGTATGTGGAGCACCAGCAGTCAGAGAAGAAGGAGAAGCGGCAATAAGATGTACAGGAATAGAATGTCCAGCAAAATTATTTAGGAATTTAGTTCATTTTGTTTCAAGAGAAGCAATGAATATAGATGGATTAGGAGAAAATATAATTTCTCAACTTTTAGATAAAAAATTAATAAAAGACATTTCAGATATATATAAACTAACTTTTGAAGATATAGCATCTTTAAAAAAGAATGGTCAAAAATTTGCACAAAATTTAATAGATAGTATAAATAAGAGTAGGCAAAATGATTTATATAGACTAATTACAGCACTAGGAATTAGACATGTTGGAACAAAAGCATCAAAACTATTAGCTAGAAAATATAAAACAATAGACAATTTAATGCAAGCAAGTTTTGAAGATTTAAGTACAATTAATGATATAGGACCAATAGTTGCAAATAGTATAAGAGAATTTTTTGTACAAAATCAAACAATAGATTTAATTAATAAATTAAAAGAATTAAATGTAAATACAAAGAATTTAGAAGATGATATAGAGGATAATAGGTTTGAAGGAAAAACATTTGTATTAACAGGAAGCTTAGAAAATTTTACAAGAGGAGAGGCGTCAAATATAATAGAAAAATTTGGTGGAAAGACATCTGGAACTGTATCTAAAAAAACAGATTATGTATTAGCAGGTGAAGAAGCAGGAAGCAAATTAACAAAAGCACAAAGTTTAGGAGTTACAATAATATCAGAAGAAGAATTTAAAAACATGATAAAATAATGTAAAAAATATCTCGAAAAATGATTTATAAATAAAAAGAGATTTAAACTTTTTGGATGTAATTCAAATAAAAATTTAGAGAAAGGAGTGTATGATTATTTAATTTTATTAAATATATCGTACAAGATTTTATGGAAAAATATACATTTGAAAATATGTGGGAAGATTTACGAAATGGTTATCAAATTTATTATACGTATGTGGGAAATAGATATTTATTATTTAAAACAGCAGAAAACTGTTATACTCAAAAATTATTGTCTAAAGACAAAAAAAATCCACAGCCAAAAATGTTAATGCTTACATTGAAAAGAGTTAAAGAGATTTTTCCATATATGGAAGATATTGAGTATAAAATAGAAGGCTAAAAATATGTTTTGTAAAAAGGATAAAAAATTTTTTAATCAGATTTGTACTTTGGAAAGGAATGATATTAAAAATGGCAGTAATAATTGAAGGAAAAACTTTAGCAAAAAAAATAAGAGAAAATTTAAAAAAAGAATGTGAAGAACTAAAACAAAAAGGAATAATCCCAAAATTGGCAGTAATAATGGTAGGAGATAATCCAGCGTCAAAAGTATATGTAAAAAATAAAAGTAAAGCATGTGAGGAAATAGGAATTAATTACGAAGAATATTTATTAAAAGAAAATACTACTCAAGAAGAGTTAATAGATTTAATACAAAAATTAAATAAAGACAAAACAGTAAATGGAATACTTTTACAAAGTCCATTACCAGAACATTTGAATATAAATCAAGCAATAAAAGCAATAACTTATGTTAAAGATGTAGATGGTTTTACACCGCCTAGTGTAGGCAAATTAATGATAGGAGAAGATACATTTATATCTTGTACCCCATATGGAGTAATTAAAATGTTTGAAGAATATAATATTGACTTAACAGGTAAAAATGTGGTAATATTAGGAAGAAGTAATATTGTCGGAAAACCACTATTACAATGTTGTTTAAACAAAAATGCAACAGTAACAGTTTGTCATTCGAAAACGAAAGACTTAGAAGAATACACCAAAAGAGCTGATATATTAATAGCAGCAATAGGAAAATCTAAATTTGTAAAAAAAGAAATGCTAAAAAAAGGAGTAGTAGTAATTGATGTTGGAATTAACAGAGGCGAAGATGGTAAACTAACAGGAGATGTTGATTTTGACGAAGTAAAAGAAATAGCTAGCTATATTACACCAGTTCCGGGGGGAGTTGGACCAATGACTATAGCAATGCTAATGAATAATGTTATAAAAGCAACAAATATACAGTATAGTAATTCAAATATGTTTTAATAAATGAATATAATAAAAGGATTTTAGGGGCACTATTTAGTAGTGTCTTTTTTTATACAATAGAAAAGTTACCATTTCTTTTGAAAATAAAAATTGTTTATTTCCACTTTGAGCCTAAGTAACTTAAAGTTTCATATTGTTTCCTATTGTATAAAAAACACTTTGAGCTAACAAATGCACACAAATTTTACTAAAGTAAAATTTGGCGCACGAACAATGATTCGGGCTTTGAAATTCTAACATCAATGTCATAAACAGAGAAAATGTTTAAAAAGCTCACATCATTGTTCTAATAGAAAATAAAAAAGAAAGGAGTTCTGTATAATTTATTATACAATAAGAGAAAATGGAAAATTTAGAAGATAAAAAATATTGGATATGGTTATCATTAATAAAAGGATTGGGAGCTAAAAGAAAAGCAATGTTAATTGATAAATTTAAAGATCCAATGCTAATTTATAATTTAAAAGAAAAGGATTTTTTTAGTATAAAAGGAATAGGAGAAGATACAATAAAAAAATTGTTAGATAAAAAGGTAAGGGAAAGTTTAGATAAACATATTGAGTATATGAAAAAAAATAATATAGACATTATTTCAATAGATGATAAAAAATATCCTCAGATTTTAAAAAATATATATGATCCACCAATTAGCCTATATATTAGAGGAAATCAAAAAATATTAAATAATAAATGTTTAGCTATAATAGGATGTAGAGAATTATCAGATTATGGCAAAAAAGCTACAAAATATTTTGCATATAACTTGTCAAAAAGAGATTTTACTATTGTTAGTGGACTAGCAAAAGGAGTAGACAGTTATGCACATATTGGGACATTATGTGCAAAAGCTTACACAATAGCAGTAGTAGGAAATGGATTAGATATTATATATCCAAAAGAAAATGTATATTTAGCAAATGAAATATTAAAAAATAATGGTGCTATAGTGTCAGAATATCCGTTAGGAACAAAACCAGAAAAAATGAATTTTCCTGCTAGAAACAGGATTATAAGTGGATTAAGTAAAGGAGTTCTTGTTGTAGAAGCAAAACAAAAAAGTGGAACTTTATTAACAGTTGATTTTGCAATAGAACAAGGAAGAGATGTTTTTGTTGTCCCTGGAAATATTAATTCCTTAAATTCAGTTGGTACAAATGATTTGATAAAACAAGGAGCAAAACCAGTTACTAACTACATGGATGTAGATATTTAGAAAAAAATACTTGACATTAGGTCTACGGCTATGATATAATACTATCTGTTACAAGAAGAAGCCAAAACTTCTCACCTTATCCAATAGAGGAAAAAGGTTAGAAAATAAAAAATTATAAAAAATAATAAATAATGTTATTTTATAATTGGCTTGTAACAAAAGTCAATTTTTTTATTATGGAGGTGTTTTATATAAAACAAGAATTACCAATAAATGGTCAAATAAGAGCAAAAGAAGTTCAATTAATAGGAGACCAAGGAGAAAAAGTTGGTGTTATACCTTTAAGAGAAGCTTTAGAAAAGGCAGAGGAAAAAAACTTAGACTTAGTTTTAGTTGCCCCAAATGCAAATCCACCAGTTTGTAAAATAATGAACTATGGAAAATACAAATTTGAACAAGCTAAAAAAGAAAAAGAAGCAAAAAAGAAACAAAAAGTTTTAGAAATTAAAGAATTAAGAGTGACACCAAACATCGAAGAACATGACTTTGGTTTTAAATCTAAAAATGCAAGAAAGTTCTTAGAAGATGGAAATAAAGTAAAAATAACTGTAAGATTTAGGGGAAGAGAAGTAAATAATTCTAAAGCTGGTGAAATAGTACTAGAAAAATTTATTGATGTTTTAAGTGATATTTCAGTAGTTGAGAAAAAACCTAAATTAGAAGGAAGAAATATGTTTACTATATTAGCTAAAAAAACAGAAAAATAGTCTGTTATTAATATACAAAAAACGAAAGGAGAAATTCAAAATGCCAAAACTAAAAACAAACAAAGCTGCTAAAAAGAGATATTCATTAACAGCTACAGGAAAAGTAAAAAGAACAAAATCAAACAGAAAGCATTTATTTGCAAACAAAACAAGAAGACAAAAAAAATCAGGGAAAGTTCAAAATGCTTATGCACATAAGTCATGTGAAAATACAATTAAGAAATTATTGCCTTATGGAAATTAATCAATAAAAAGGAGGAGAAAATAAAATGGCAAGAGTAAAAACAGCAAGAACAACAAGAGCAAGACATAAAAAAATATTGAAACAAGCAAAAGGATACTATGGTGCAAAACATTATAGATTTAGAAATGCTAATCAAGCAGTAATGAAATCTTTATCATATGCATATGTAGGAAGAAAAGATAAAAAAAGTAATTTTAGAAAATTATGGATAGCAAGAATTAATGCAGGAGCTAGAATGAATGGAATGACATATAGCAAATTAATTGCTGGATTAAAAAAAGCAAATGTAACAATAAATAGAAAAATGTTAGCTGAATTAGCTGTAAATGATGAAAAAGCATTTGCAGAAATTGTAAAAGTTGCTAAAGAAGCTTAAATACTAAATGAAAAATAGTTTTCTAGATGAGAACTATTTTTTTTTCATACAATGTTATAAACAGAGATAATGTTCAAAAAAGCCCGCTATTGTTAGGAATATTGTTTTGAGATAACAAAAAATATAAATATAGTATAATATAAAATTTTAATCATTAAAAAATTAATTTAGTATATAATATATAAAATAGCACTTAAAAAATTAACTATATGAAAGGAGGCAAAATGAACCAACAACAATTAGTAATAGAAAAATTAGACAAGATAAGAAAGTTAGAAATAGACAAAAAAATAGAACAAAAAATATATAATATTATTTATGATGAAGAATTTAATGATATGATAGTCAGAACAAAAACAGATGAATCGGCAATAAAAAAATTAAAAATTAGAAAATACCAAAAAGCAGAAGAATTAAGAGATTTAATAGGAGTAATGATAACAACAAATACAGAAGACGAAACATATAAAATAGCTAAAAAAATCATATTAGAAAATTCTAATTGTAAAATAGAAGATTATATTAGATACCCAAAAAATGGATACAAAAGTGTACATCTTAATTATTCATTGAAAACTAAAGAAATGGATGATATACCAGTAGAAATACAAATTAAAACAGAAAATATGCGAATAGCACAAGAATTAGTACATGATAGAATATATAAAAATTTAGAGTTACCAATAAATGTTAGAAACTTCTTATCTACAATAATGTTTAAATATATAGAATATAAGCAGAACTTAAATGAAAATATATTAGAAGATAATAAATATATTTACAAATTAACTGAATATATAAAATGAAAAAACAATAATATAAATAAAATATTATTGTTTTTTCATTTTAGGTTTTGATATAAGAGAAGCAATATATCCAAAGAATACAGCAGCAGCAATTCCACCAGCAGCACTTTTAACACCACCAGTAAAAGCACCAATTAAACCACTTTGCTGAACTTCTTCAATTGTACCTTTAGCCAAATTATATCCAAAACCAGTAAGAGGTACAGTAGCCCCACTACCTGCAAAATCAACTAAATATTTATAAATTCCAAGTCCACCTAAAATTGCACCAGTTGTAACAAAAATAACTAAAATTCTTGCAGGAGTAAGTTTAGTTTTATCAATTAAAATCTGACCTATAATACATATAATACCACCTGTTACAAAACATTTTAATAAAGTAACCCAATCAAAAACCATTGACCAATCTATATCCATAATAATATATCTCCAATCTATAAAAATTATAATTCGATACTTATAGCATGTGCTATACCAGGAATAGTTTCACCTTGTTGAGAACTTGTAGAATTCATTAAAGCACCAGTCGCAATTAATAACATTTTCTTTATTTTTTTATCCTGTAATTGTTTAAAAAAGTAACCAGAAAAAACTGTACCACAACAAGCACATCCACTACCACCAGAATGAGTATCTTGTTCATTTTTATCAAATATTAAAACACCACAATCATTATAATTAGACTTAATATTATAACCTTGAGATTTCATAATATCAATTACAATTTCTTTACCGATATGTCCTAAATCTCCACTAATAATTGCGTCATAATAACTAGGACTTCTACCAGTATCTAAAAAGTGAGTAGTTAAAGTGTCGGCAAATGCAGGTGCCATAGCAGCTCCCATGTTATTACCATCTTTTATACCCATATCCACTATTTTACCAGGTGTTATATGAGTGATATAAGGACCATTTCCATTTTTAGAAATAACAGCAGCACCAGAACCAGTTACAGTCCACTGACTAGTTGGAGGACGTTGATTTCCAAGTTCTAAAGGAAACCTAAACTGTTTTTCAGCACTACAAAAATGGCTAGAAGTGGCACATACAACATTATTAGCAAAACTTTCGGCACAAATAGCAGCTAAACTCATAGACTCAACAAAAGTTGAACAAGCACCAAATACTCCAAAAAAAGGTAAATTCAAACCTCGTAAACCAAAACTAGAAGAAATACACTGATTTAATAAATCACCAGCAAATAAGCAATCAAAATCATCAATAGAAATACCAGATTTATTAATAACCAAATTTACAGTTTCTTTTATAATTTTACTTTCGGCCTTTTCCCAAGTTTTTTCACCCCAAAACTCATCATCCAAAGTATTATCAAAATACTTAGACAAAGGCCCTTGAGCTTCCTTAGGTCCAACAATAGAAGCACACTCAGTAATTGTAGGTGGGTTATCAAACTTAATAGTCTGTTTTCCTAACTTTTGCAAAAAACTCAACTCCTTTTTAGAGAAAAAGGGATCTCCTTTTTTCCCTATATTTCATTTTAATATAATTAATAATTTTTACACTAATGTTATACTTTGTGTGTTAAAAATCAAATAAATAATTCCTACTATAATAGCAGTAGATATACCAAATACCAATACAGGTCCAGCAACAGTAAACATTTTTCCACCAACACCCATTACATAACCTTCTGATTTATATTCCATAGCTGGTGAAACAATAGAATTTGCAAAACCTGTAATAGGTATTAAAGAACCAGCACCAGCAAATTTTCCAATTTTATTAAATAAATTTAGACCAGTTAAAAATGCAGAAATACCAATTAATAAAATGGAAACAATTGTACTAGACATTTGTGCATCAAAACCACGTTCTTTACATATATTAAAAATAACTTGACCTACTGTACAAATTAATCCACCTACCCAAAAAGCATTGAAACAATTTTTTACTATAGTTGATGGTGGTGATTTTTTATCCACATATGTTTTGTATGTTTCTTTTGATTCTATTGGATTCATAATAACTATCATTCCTTTCTGAGGTGTATATAAGATGAATTCAAAATAAACCTCTTTTTTATTGTGACGGAATTGCCAAAATAGCCCGTCCCCTTTGGCACATTATTTACGATTTAAGTCAATTACAAAACTTAAGTCTAAATCAACAAAATATTCGGAAATTTTACTTCCGTCTATATTAGCTCTTTGCTCTAAAATTTTTACTTCTGTTATATAATCTATTGTTTTAGAAGCCTCAGCTATTGCTTTTACTATTGCGTCTTTCCATGAAATATTCGAATTGCCTGTTATTATTAAATGTTTTTTTATTTCCATATAAATACCCTCCAAAATCTTTTAAAAATATCTTTTCCAAAACTTAGAAAAATATACAAAAATATTATAAAATAATAGAAAAAAATATAAAAACAATATATAATAAGAAAATAAATGATATATTTTTAGAAAAGGAGAAAGTAAAAGTGATAGATAAAGCAAGAGAAACAGCACTAAAAATTTTATATAAAATTGATAAAGATAAAGGATATTCTAATATTGTACTAAATGAAGAATTAGAAAATAACAAGCAAAATTTAAGTGAAAAAGATATTGGACTAATATCAGAAATAGTATATGGAACAACAACTTGGAGATTAACTATTGATGAGATAATAAAAAAATATTCAAAAATAAAATTAAAGAAAATATCTTTATGGATTTTAAATATTTTAAGAATGGGAATTTATCAAATAATTTTTTTAGATAAAATACCTAAATCAGCTACAGTAAATGAAAGTGTTAATTTAGCCAAAAGATATGGGCATAAAAGTAGTGCTAATTTTGTAAATGCAATTTTGAGAAAAGTTAGTAAAAATGATTATCAAAGTTTTTATGATATTGAGGGTGATGAAGAACGAATCTCAAAATTATATTCTATTCCTAAATGGATTATAGAAGAACTAAAAAAAGAAATGAGTATAGAAGATATTGAACAAATATGTAAATGTTCAAATTTAAAACCCAAAATTCATATTAGAGTAAATAATTTAAAAACTAATAAGGAAAAATTAAAAGAAGAATTAGCAAAGAGAAATATAAAATTTAAAGATGGAAAATTAGAAGACTTTATAATAGTAGAAAAAATGAAAAATATAGAAAAATTAGATTTATTCAAACAAGGATACTTTACAATTCAAGATGAAATGGCAGGTTTAATAGCTGTAGTATTAGAACCAAAAAAAGGAGAAAAAATATTAGATTGTTGCAGTGCACCTGGAGGAAAAACAACATACATTGCTGAATTAATTAATGATGAAGGAATAATAGAAGCATGGGATGTACACCAACATAGAGTTGAATTAGTACAGGAAAATGCAAAGAGATTAGGTATAACATCTATAAAGGCAAAACAACAAGACGCTACTATATATAATGAAGAAAACAAAAATAAATATGATAAAATTTTATTAGATGTTCCATGTTTAGGATTAGGAGTATTAAAAAGAAAATCAGATATAAAATGGAAAAGAAAAAAAGAAGATATTAAAGAAATTGCTAAATTACAAGCTCAAATTTTAGATATATGTTCAAAATATTTAAAACACGGAGGTGAATTAGTATATTCAACATGTAGCATTTTAAAATCAGAAAATGAAGAAATTGTAGAAAAATTTGTAGAAAAAAATCAGGATTTTGAAATTATAAATTTAAACGAAAATTTTAATAAATATAACCCAAAAATCTATCAAAATTCTAAATATATAAAATTGTTTCAAAATACTGAAAATGATGGCTTTTTTATCGCTAAATTGAGAAAAAAATAAAATATTACAAGAATATTACAGTTGTATTACGATTACATTAAATGTATTGACTTTTTTATAAATAATTATAAAATATAAGTAGATATTGTGATTTTTAAAATTATATTGTAAATTTATGCAAGTATTATTTTTTGAAAAGTGTAAAAAATAGAAATATAAAAAATAAAAGGAGAAAAAAATGTCAGATTGTTTAGGACTATATATAGAAGACAATTTAATAAAATATGCCAAAGTTTCAAAAGACAAAGACGAAAAAAAAGTTGAGACTTTTGGAATAAAATTCTATGATAATCTAGAAAAAGCTATAGAACAAGTAATACAAGAAACGTACAGCCAAAAAACACCTATAAGTATCAATTTATCGCAAGAAATATATAATTACTATGACATGTTTGCTTTGCTTACAAAACAAGATTTGCAAAAAGCAATAAAAACAGAATTTGAGTCTTATTGTGTAGATAGAGGGTATAATCCAAATGCATTTGAAACTAGGTATGCGATTTGTGATAATGGTCTAGACAAGGACAAAATAAAAGTTATCCATATAGCTGAAAACAAGATAGAACTAGAAAATAGAGTAAAGCAAATAAGTGGATACAAATTGTCAAATGTTTCTCCTATATCTATGTCAATACCAAATTTGCTTGCTAATCAAGAAGACGAAAATTATATGATTGTAAATATTGAAGATGAAACTACAATAACAACAATCATTAATAATAAAGTTTATAATATAGAGAAATTCGAAGAAGGTAGTAGAGAAATATTAGCAAAGATAAATTTAAAAGAAAATTCATATTCAAAAGCATATGAAATTTGCAAAGATACTACTATATATACTTCAGAAGGGAAAAATCTACAAGAAACAGAACAAAGTTATTTGGAAGATATAATTCCTACATTATATAATATTTTAGGAGTAGTAAGAAAAAAAATAAATGAAGTTACAGAAAAAATTGGAAAAGTATATATTACAGGAACAGGGGCTTTAATTAATAATATAGACTTATATTTTCAAGAATATTTGTTAGACACCAATTGTGAAATATTAAGACCATATTTTATAAAAAATACAAAAGCAATTAATATAAAAGATTATATAGAAGTAAATTCAGCTATTTCGCTAGCCTTAATGGGATTAGGTGAAGGTATTTCAGGAATTAATTTTAAACACCAAACTTTTGGAGATAAAGTACCAGATTGGTTAAAAATAGAAGTTTCACCAGAAAAAACAAAAAAAGAACGTAAAAATCAAGGTGGATTTTTTACATGGGATTTAGGACAAAAGTTAGATAAAACGGAAATAGGATTAGTTAGAGTATGCATATTTATGGTGCTATTAATAATGATTTATAGCATATTTTCAGGAGCTTTAGCTAGTGCTATGAATAATAAACAAAAAGAAGCACAAAAATCAATTGATAATACAAATGCTCAAATATCAAAAATAGGTAAAGATGACCAAAGTATAAAATCTAAAACAAATGAATATGAAACAATAATAGAGAATATAGAATCATTTAGTAATAATTCATCAGAGAGAAATAGTACAAGAAATGCAATACCAAATTTATTAAATCAAATTATGGCATCTATTCCTACTAATGTACAAATAACATCAATTGAAAATACAACAAATAGACATATAGTAATGGAAGCTAAATCTACAAAATATGAACAATTAGGTTTCTTTATTGCAACACTTAAAAATGAGGTAATATTACAAGATGTAATATCTACAGCCGGACAAAAAGAAGGAGATATTGTAACAATAAAAATAGAAGGAGAATTGCCATGAAAAAATTATTAATGTTAATATTAATTGCATTACTTGTTGCGCTTTCTATATTTATTGTAATTAATGGCATTAGCATAGGAAGAGTAGAAATACTAGGTTATTATGGAATGAGAGACAGAAATGATGAGCTAGACGAAAAAATACAAGAAGCAACTAAATTAGCTACTACAGAATATAAAGAAAATTTACAGACTTTAGAAAAGGACGCAAGAGAATTAGAAGCAAAAAAACAAGAATATCAAAGTTTATCAATATCATCTGATGGAGCAGATTTACAAATAGCAAGTCAATTCCAAAGATATAATTATGAAAGGTTATTAGTAGAATTAGGAAGACATGCAACTAGTGAAGGTGCAAATTTAAAAATAGATGTTGTTGGCGATGGAATAGAGTTACAGTTAGGTACAAATGAAAAAATTTATCTATATGATTTTAACTTTACTGTAACAGGAAGTTATGTAGCAATAACAAGTTTTGTATCAGATATTGAAAATGACCAAGACTTAGGATTTAGAATAGAACAATTTAAATTAAAACCAGGTACTTCAACAACAAATTTACAAGCGACATTCACATGCAAAAATATACCAATGATAGAAAAAATACCAGTAATAGTAACTACAACAGAAAACACAGAAGATACAGAAAATGAAGAAAATACAAATACAACAAATAACACAAATAATACTACTAATACAAATAGTTCTAATTCAAGCAATAGTACAAACACCACAAATAATACAAATACAACAAATGATACTAATACATCTAATAATACAAACACACAATAAAATTAAATGGTAAATTAAAATAAATAATAAGCAAAGGAGTTTATTATGACAAAAACAATTTTAAGGGAAATAATAATAATTTTGCTATTATGTTTAGCAATAATATTAATATTAGGAATTTTGTTATATGACTATGTTCCGATAGCAAAGGTTATTCCTGAAGAAGTTTCTTATACT
This sequence comes from uncultured Clostridium sp., assembly GCA_946497905.1. Classification (GTDB taxonomy): domain Bacteria; phylum Bacillota; class Clostridia; order TANB77; family CAG-508; genus CAG-269. The sequence continues at coordinate 12,419 of CAMMMI010000014.1, read as the reverse complement.
ACTCCAGAAGAGATTCAAAAAGAAATTTCACAAGAGGATACAGTAGAACCTGTTATATATACTTATGAGGTACAGTCAGAAGATTTGAATAATTATAAAAGAATTCAAGAATACCAAGCAGGAAAAGCAAATCCTTTTTCAGATATAACGGCACAAGCTGGAGAACAAACACAAAATGGAAATAGCTCTAGTGGAGGAACAAGCAATACAACAAATTCGAATAATTCTAGTTCTTCAAATTCAGGAAATGAAAATACTTCAACAGATAATTCGAATACAACTAATAGTAATGGCTATTATCCTGATAAGGGAACAAAATAATTAATTAGTTATTAACGTTATATTTATATCTTATAAATATATCACAAAAATATATTAAATTTGCAAAAGAAAAGGAGGGAGATATTATGAAAAACCAAAGAGGTATTACTTTAATTGCTTTAGTTATAACAATCATAGTATTATTAATATTAGCAGGTGTATCAATAGCAATGCTAACAGGAGAAAATGGAATACTAAATAAAGCAACATCTTCAAGAAGTGCTACAAACGAAGCAGAAGCAGTAGAAAGAATAAATTTAGCATTAAATGCAGTAAAGGCAGAAATTTATGATCAACAAGTTACGGAACAAAATTGGAAACCATTAGATGGTAGCAATCTGAAACAAGAAATAAAAGATTCTTTAAAGTTAGATGGATTTGGTACAGAACCAGTTACTACTATTACAGATGATACTAATAATGGAAAATATGTATACAGTTTAAGTGGAACTACTCTAACTTTATCATATTTTAGTAAAACAACAGAAGTTGGAATGAATACAACAGGAACTACACCACTTGTTGAACCAATAAAAGGAACAATTGATTTATCAAAATCACCATATACAGTAACTGAAGCTAAATAATAGAAATTTTAAGATTATTATAATAAAATTATAGGAGGAAAAAGATGAAAAATCAAAAAGGTATTACTTTAATAGCTCTTGTTATTACAATTATAGTATTATTGATATTAGCAGGAGTATCAATAGCAATGTTAACAGGAGAAAATGGAATTTTAAATAAAGCAACATCTTCAAGAAGTGCTACAAATGAAGCAGAAGCAGTTGAAAGAATAAACTTAGCATTAAATGCAGTAAAAGCAGAAATTTTTGATCAACAGGTTACAGAACAAAACTGGGAACCAGTTGAAAGCGATGTACTACAAGCAGAGATAAAGGCATCTTTAAAATTAGATGGATTTGGAGACGATAGTGTTACTGATATAGAAGCAGAAGCTAATGATAAAAAATATGTATATGCATTTGATTCAGATACAGGTATTTTAACATTATCATATTATAACTCAACAACAGAAGTTGGAGTAGATACTACAGATGCAACACCAGATCCTATAACAGGAACAATAGATTTAAGTGCAACACCTTATAAAGTTACAGAAGCAAAAGCAAACAGCTAAAATTAGCATAACAAATATACTAGTATAAACAATATAAAAAGCCATACGCACACTATGTGTGTATGGCTAAAATTATAAAAAAGGGAGAAACAATGGAAACACTATTTTATATATTGATATTCATAATAGGAGCATTATTTGGAAGTTTTTATACACTAGCAATATATAGAATTCCAAAAAAGCAAGATATAACACATACACATTCATATTGTCCTAATTGTAATCACAAATTAGGATTATTAGACCTAATTCCAATATTTAGTTATATTTTTCTATTAGGAAAATGCAGATATTGTAAAGAAAAAATAAGACCAAGGTATCTAATAATAGAAATATTATCAGGTATATTATTTGTTGCAATAGCATATTTAAACAACTTTAATTTTGAAACACTATCAATATTATCAATAATGGAATATGCATTTATAATATTATATTTAACATTTATAATATTAATGGTAGGGATAGACAGAGAGAATAGAAAAATAGAAAAATCAGTAACTATATATGGTATTGTTATATCTATTATGTATATGATATATCTATGCATAGTAGAAGGAGCTAATATATATAGATATGTTATATATTTGATAGCATACATAATAATATTAATATTTGATACAATCACACTAAAAAGATATGCAAAAAGTACTTATTTAAATTCAATATTATTATGTATTATAACAATGACAATTTTTACAAGCGAATATATAGTATTTAATACCATAATAACTACTTTAATAGCAATAGCTATATATTTAATAATAGAAAAAGTAAAAAATAGAATATCAAAAAGCAAAAAGTCAGATAAACAATTAGCTAGAAACATAAGTATAGGATTTTACTTAGGAGTTATAAATATTTTATTACTATTAATAATATTAACATATGTAAAATTCATTATATAGAGGAGATATAATATAAATGAAATCGGAAAAAGGATTTACTGCTATAGATGTCTCTATAGCCATAATATTAATATTCATATTTGTATCAATATTAGCAGTGCTATTTTTTCAATATAATAATTCATCAAAAGAATTAGAAAGAAAATCACAAGCAACATATTATGCAATATCAGAAATAGAAAAAGTAAAAAATTCAAATTTTGATGAATACTTAGGAATGGGAAATGCACAAGTTGATATTTTAGAAGAAGGAAATGTTCAAGTAGAAAATGAATCAGGAGTAATGGAAGATACAGAATATTATAAAACTATAACTGTTGAAGATTATGCTTTAACAAGGGATGGTAAAAAACAAGACTATGTAAAGACAATAACTGTTAAGATAAGTTATAAATTTAATAATGAAACTCAAACTGTAGAACTTTCAACAGTAAAAACGAAAGGAAGTTAATATGAGAAGTGAAAAGGGTATAACCTTAATATCTTTAATAATTTATGTAATAGCATTAACTATAGTCATAGGAATTATAGCAGTAATTTCTGGATATTTTTATAAAAATGTGGCTACTGCTTCAGTAGATGTTGAACCAATGGTAGAATACACTAAATTTAATTCTTTTTTCTCAGAGGAAGTAAATTATAAAGGAATAAAAGTTCTAGATTGTAAAACAACAACAAAAGATGATGGAAAAATAGATACAAGCTATATAGTATTTGATAATGGAGTTCAATATACATATATATCAGAAAATAAAGGTATATATAGAAATAAAGTTAAAATAGCTCGAGGAGTAGAAGAATGTACTTTTGAATATACAGTAGAAAATTCAAAAGATATTGTAAATGTTACTTTCAAATCTAAAAATTTAAACAATCCAATAAAATATACATTGAAAAAATAATTATATTTTAAGAAAGAAGGTTTATATATGGATATTAGAAAAAGACAACCTATAGGGGTAGAATTAGTAAAAAGAGGTATAGTTTCTGAAATAGATATAAAAAACGCATTAGAATATCAAAAAGAACATCCAAACAGAAAAATAGGAGATATATTATATATACTAAATGTATGTGATCCTAAAAAATTAATAGAAGCAATAGGAGAAATAGTAGGTGTTAAGGGAATATTATTAAATGTCAGAAATATAAAAGTAAGACTAAATGACTATATGTCTGTAGATATTGCTAAGAAAAATAAAGTAATACCATTTGAAGTATCATCAGGAAAAATAAAAGTATGTTTTGCAAATACTGTAAATGATAAAAATATGGATACAATCAAATTACTATTTTTAAATAAAGGTCTTATAATGGAAAGTTATATTACTTTTGAAAGTGATATAGAAAGAATACTAAAATCTATGGAAGGAACATCAGATGAGAGTTTAACAAATACAGGTAGAAATGATTCAACAACTACATTAGTAGACAGTATTATAAAAACAGGAATAGATAGAAGAGCAAGTGATATTCATATTGAACCAATGGATACAGATGTTAGAATAAGATATAGAATAGATGGAGAATTATTCACAGCAGCGAAAATAGATAAATCAAAACAACAACAAATAATAGGAAGACTAAAAGCTATATCAAATATGCACCAAGAAAAACAAGAATCGCAAGATGGTAGAATATTACTATATGATGACTACAATATCCGTGTATCTTCACAGCCAAATGTTAATGGAGAAAAATTCGTTTTAAGATTATTAAAGAAAAATGAAAATATTAAAAATATATTTGATTTAGGTTTTCCTAAAAATGAAGAACAATTAAAAAGAAGTATAAATAAAAAGAATAGTCTAACAATAGTTGCAGCGCCTACAGGAGAAGGAAAAACAACCAGTTTATATAGTATAATAGATTATTTAAATAGACCAGAAATAAATATAACAACAATAGAAGACCCAGTAGAAATACGAATAAAAGGACTAAATCAAATTGAAATAGATAATAGAGCATCATTTTCAGAATCATTAAGAACAGTTTTAAGACAAGACCCTGATATCATATTAGTAGGAGAAATAAGAGATACAGAAACAGGAGAAATAGCAATACAGGCTGGACAAACAGGTCATTATGTATTATCAACAATACACACAATTGATAGTATAGAAGTAATTACAAGATTAAGAAAACTAGGATTATCAGATTATGATATATCAAGTACTCTAGCAACATCAATATCTCAAAGATTAGTAAGAAAATTATGCCCAGAATGTAAAAGAGAAAGAGACTTTGACGAAGAAGAAAAAGCAATAATAGCATCAATTGGTAAAAAGTATGGTGTAGATTTTGATTTAAGTGGAAAAACATATGACGCCATAGGATGTCCACATTGTAATAATACAGGTTATTATGATAGAACAGGAGTATTTGAAATATTAGATTTAACAGAAGAAGTTAAAGAGGCAATAATGAATGGAGAATCAAGCATACAAATTAGAAGAATAGCTTTACAACAAGATTATAGACCACTAATAGTAGATGGAATTAATAAAGTAATTAAGGGAATAACAACTGTGGACGAGTTAAACAGAAAATTAGTAATTTATTAAAGTATTCTAAGGAGGAATAACTATGAATATGGAAAAAATATTAGATGAAGCGATGAGAAGAGACGCTTCAGATGTACACTTAATATGTAATAATAAACCAATGCTAAGAATAATGAGAGATTTAGTTCCAATAGAAGACAGCAAAGTATTAACTCCACAAGATATGAGCGAAATGTACGATTTCTTAGTAAAAGGTAATATAGATAAAGATGAAGTTTATAACGAAACCAAAAAGTTAGATATGTCATACGAATATAAAGGAATTCGTTTAAGAGTAAATATATCTTCTTCTGATGATATTCCATTATGTACATTAAGACTTATAAAAAATGAACTACCAACATATGAATCTTTAGGAGTTCCAGATATAGTAAGAAGAATGACATACCAAACACAAGGATTAATATTAGTTACAGGAAAAACAAATTCAGGAAAAAGTACAACATTAAATGCTTTAGTAAATTATATAAATGAAAATCAAAATAAAAAGATATTAACATTAGAAAACCCAGTAGAATATAAGCATTCTTCAAAAAAATCAATAATTGTACAAAAAGAAGTAGGAAGAGGAAAAGATGTATTAACATTTAGTGATGGTGTTAAAAACTCTTTAAGGGAAGACTGTGATATATTAGTAATTGGAGAAATAAGAGATAGAGCGACAATGGAAGCAGCAATAGAAATGGCAGAATCAGGACATTTAGTTATAGGAACACTTCACACAAAATCATGTGCAGAAACAATAGACAGAATGATAAACTTCTATGAAGTTAGAGATCAAGCAACAATAAAATACTTATTATCAGCATTATTAAAATTAGTTGTATCACAAAGATTGTTAAAAGGAATAGATGATAAATTAGTATTAGTACCAGAAGTAATGGTTGTTGACAATATTGTAGCTGGAATTATAAGAAAAGAAAAAATAAGTGTATCAGAAATAGAAGACGCAATACAAAGTAATCTAGAAAAAGGAAGTATAGGATTAATAAATTCTTTAGCAAAATTATTTGTAGAAGATAGAATAAGTCTTGATTTAGCAAAATCACAAATAGAAGAAAAAAATATAGAAATATTAAATAGAACAATTATGCAATTAAAAATAAAAAAATAAAATAAAAGGAGGATAATATGCCTACGTACACGTATAAAGCTGTTACAGACAGAGGAGTAATAGTAAGAAATAGAGTTGAAGCTTCAAGTAGACAAAATCTTATAAAAACTCTAAAAAATAATAATTTAGTACCAATTTCTATAGAACAAGTATCATATATAGGAAGAACTCAAAAAAAGAAAAAAAGAAATGTAACAGACATACAAGAGATAATGAAAAATGTTAATACAACTCAATTAGGTGCAAAAGCTAGGAAACTATCAGCAAAAGAAAAAGTAAATTTATATTTTGCAAAAACAGAAAAAATAACACAAAGAGATTTAGTGGTATTTACTCAAAACTTTTACTTGCTAAAAAAAGCAAACTTTAATAATATACATGCATTAAGCACCATAATAGAAAGTACAGAAAATGTAACATTTAAAGGAATATTAGAAGACGTTTTAGCTGGTGTAGAAGCTGGTGAAAATATGTACACTACAATGGAATACTACGAAGATGTATTCCCATATATATATATAAATATGATAAAAGTAGGTGAATTATCAGGCTCTCTTACAAACTCACTAGAACAAGCAGTAAAATATTTAGATGATACAGAATCATTAAATAGAAAATTAAGGTCAATTTTAATACCTAATATAATTCAATTTGTATTATTAATAGTTATGTTAGTTGTAGGTACATTATTTGCTATACCAGCAATTCAGAGTGTATTTGATCAAGTAGGAACAGAAGAAGAATTACCAGCAATAACACTTTGGTTTGCAGATTTCATGAATATGGCAATAAAATATTGGTATATACCAGTCTTGATAATACTTGCAATTGTAGGAGCTATATTATTTTATATTAATACTCCAAAAGGAAAATACAATTTTCATTATTTTAAGTATAAAGCACCAATATTTGGAGAATTAATATTTGCACTTGATTTTAATAGACTAATGAAAGCAATGTTATTAAACTTACGAAATGGAATGAGAATACAAGAAGCATTAGAAGTAAGTAAAAATGTAGTGCAAAACTATGTAATGTTATCAATTATAGAAACATCAATAAATAATATATTAATTGGTGAATCATGGGTAGATCCTTTTGAAAGATCAGGTTTAGCAAAACCGATGATAACAGAAATGTTAAAAATAGGTATGCAAACAGATTTAACAGAAATGATTGAAAAATTAGTTGAATATATGCAAATAGATATTGATAATATCATGAATAAGATTATGAAAGCATTACCTCAAATTGTATATGCTATAGTTGGTGTAGTATTAATATTCTTTGTTATAGTAGTATTAGTACCATGTGTACAAGTTTATATGGGAAACTTCTTATTCTCAGCATATGGAGTATAAAAATAGTCTCATTTGGAATGTTAGTAGTATTCCAAATGAGATTTTTAATACAATAGGATATATTGTATTAAAAATGCTTCGCACAACGTATGCACACCAATTTTACTAAAGTAAAATTTGGCGCACGAACAATGACGCGGGCTTTGAAATGTTATAAACAGAGATAATGTTTAAAAAAGCCCGCTATTGTTCTTGAATAGGAAAAATTGAGTTTTTACTATTCAAGAACATCGCTTTGCTCTAACAAATGCAAATAAAAAAATAAAAGGGATAGGAATGGACAAAATTAAAAAATTTAACTATATAAAAGTAAAAAATGTAATAATATTTGTATTATTGGGAATATGGATTCTAATTCCAGTATTAAAAGAAATGAGATTTACATCATTTTTTACAAATCTTAATGAATATAATTATATGCAAATATTAGCAATAATAGGAATTTATCTAATAGTATATGAATTTTATAAAAAATTTAAAACTTGTAAAAATAAAAAGGAATTATTAAAAGAATTATTACCAATAGCAATTTTACTAATGTATTTAATGTGGACATTAGTTTCAGCTATATTTGCTAAAAATAAAAATTTGGCTTTTTATGGTACATCATATAGAAAAGATGGATTTATAACATATCTAATATATGCAGGATTTTTTGCATGTGCTTTTTTAATGGATTCAAAAAGATTAAGAAAATATTTATTAAATATATTTATATTAGTGGCATGTTTGACAATTATATTCATTGAAATGGCAAATAATGGTCATTTATATAATATATTTGATTTTAATAATATAGATACAGGAGTTTTTAGTAACTCTAATCATTATGGATATTATTTGTTGTTAGTTTTATTAACAAGTTTTTTACTATTTATTACAGAAAAAACAAAAGTAAATAAAGGTTTATATTTAATTTCATATATTTTTATATTATATTATTTTATAAAAAATAATACATTTGGATGTTACATAGCATTTACAGTAACTGCAATTATATATTTTATTTATTCAATATACATAAAAAAGAATATCACATCATCAGTAATAGGATTAATTATATTTGTTATAATGTCATTTGTAGTTCAAATAGATGGACAAAGTCTAGTTAGCAAAAATGTAATAGTTTTATTTAATGATATAAGTAAAATATTAAATATAAATCTAGATAATAAAGAAGAATTAAATGAGGATAATTCAAATTGGGAAAAAGCAGGAAGTGGTAGAGCAGTATTATGGAAATATGGAATACAATTTTTTCTGGAAAAACCGATTATAGGATATGGACCAGAAAATTTAGAACAAGAGTATGCAAGATTTGACATTAATCAAGATAGACCACATAATTTGCTGATACAACTTGCAACAACATCGGGAATAATAGGAATGTTATCATATTGTACAGCAATAGGAATTATTATAATAAAAGGAATACGATGTTTTAGCAGAAAAGATAGTGTACAGAGACTAGTATTATTTGTAGTAGTAGCATATTTGATATCTGCAATGTTTGGTAATTCAATGTACTATACTTCACCATATTTTTTCATATTCTTAGGATGGCTAATGAAGGATAATATAGGCGATAAAATATATAAATTGGAATAAAACAAAAAAATAATAAAGAGTTGTAGGATAAGTCTTATATAAAATTTAAATATATTGTATAAATGTGATAAAGAAAATATTAAATTTCAACGATTTGTGCCTTAGAAAGGAAGGGATTGAAAATGGATATTGGAATTGATTTAGGTGGAAGCCATATAGCAATAGGAGTTGTTAATAACAAAGGATTAATACAAGAAAAGATAGAAAAAAGAATATTAGCAAAAGAAAAAGAAAATATTAAAAACATTATAGAGGAATATATAATAAAAAATGTAAAAGAATTTATGAAAAAATATGAAATATCAAAAATAGGAATAGCGATTCCAGGTACTGTAAATGAAAATACAATAATAAAATCTGTAAATCTAAATATAGAAAATTATGATATTATAAATGCTCTAAAAAAATCAATAAAAAAACCAATATCTATAAAAAATGATGCAAAATGTGCAGCTATAGCAGAAAATAGATATGGATGTCTAAAAAAATATAATAGATCATTATTTTTAACATTAGGAACAGGAATAGGAGGAGCAGTAATAATAAATGATAAATTACTTGACACAGGTGATTTGCCAGGGTGTGAAGTAGGACACATGGTAATTGAAAAAAACGGTAAACAGTGTAAATGTGGTAAAAAAGGATGTTTTGAAAGATATGCTTCAATGAAAATACTAAAAGATAACCTTAGAAATGAATTAGGATTAGATGAAAAAACTAGAGGTCAAGAATTATTTGATATTATAAGGAACAATAATCCAAGTAATAAAAATTATGAAAAAATTGAAAAAATAGTAAATGAATTTATTGAAAATTTAGCTATTGGAATTTCTAATTTGATAAATATTTTTGAACCGGAAGCAATTGGCATTGGTGGTAGCTTTGTGTATTTTGAAGAAGTGTTGCTAAATAGATTAAGGACTAAAATTTTAGAAGATAATCTTTTGTTTAATAAAAGAGAATCTGTAATTATTGAAACGGCTATTTTAGGAAATGAATCTGGTATTATAGGAGCTGTTATTTAGATAACAGTTATTACAATTAACAGTATCAATGCAAATTATCAGTTACAATTTACAGCCATATCAGGGATAAGAAGAGCAATAAATATAGTATTTTGAATGTGATTGGAGTAATTTTAGAAATTCTTTATTAATTTTTTGGAAAATGTTCACGTTGAGCGAAGCGAAGACTAAGTGAAAGAGTGCCAAAAAATTAATTTAGAATTTCTTGAATTATGTATTGAACCGAAAAATACTATATTTATTGCTCTTCTTATCCCTGATATGGCTACAAATTGTAATATTATGGTAACTAAGAGTGAAAAAAGTTTGAAAAAAAGCTTGATTTTTTAGTACTTTTCTGATACAATATTATGCGTATTAAAAAACACACAAAGAGAGTTTTGAGGATGTGCCATTTTATGGTTCTAAAAAACGAAGAACTTTGTGGAAGATATAACAAAAAGGGAGGAATAAAAAATGGCAGTAGTTGCAATGAAACAATTACTAGAAGCAGGTGTTCACTTTGGACATCAAACAAGAAGATGGGATCCTAAAATGGCTGAATATATATTTCAAGCTAGAAACGGAATCCATATAATTGATTTACAAAAAACATCAAAAAAATTAGATGAAGCATATGCATTCATCAAAGAACAAGCAGAAGAAGGAAAAACAATTCTATTTGTAGGAACAAAAAAACAAGCACAAGAATGTGTTAAAAACGCAGCAGAAAAATGCGGAATGTACTATGTTGACCAAAGATGGTTAGGAGGAATGTTAACTAACTTTGGAACAATCAAAAAAAGAGTACAAAGATTAAAAGATTTAGAAAAAATGTCAGAAGATGGAACTTTTGATGTATTACCTAAAAAAGAAGTAATATTATTAAAAAAAGAAATGGAAAAACTAGAAAGAAACTTAGGTGGAATAAAAGAAATGGAAGAACTACCAGGAGTTATATTCTTAGTAGATCCTAAAAAAGAAAGAATAGCTATATTAGAAGCTAAAAAATTAAACATACCAGTTGTAGGATTAGTAGATACAAACTGTAATCCAGAAGAATTAGATTATCCAATACCTGGAAATGATGATGCTATAAGAGCAGTAGCACTAATTGCAGATGTTATGGCAAATGCAGTAATTGAAGGAAAACAAGGAGAAAGCTTTGATAATCAACAAGAAGAACAAGAGCAAGAAGTTGAAACATCAGAAAATCCAAGTATGGAAGAAGTTGTAGAAAATGCAGAAGAAACAAAACAAGAGGAAAAAGTAGAAAAAGTTGAAGAATAATAAATAAAATTTAACAAAAAATAAAAGAATAGAAAAAAGAAAGGAGACGTATCAAACTAAATATTAGTTTTTTAGAAATGATATGTCTTTCTATCTATTAAAAGGGAGGAATTAAGAATGATTTCAGCAAGTTTAGTAAAAGAATTAAGAGAAAAAACAGGTGCAGGAATGATGGACTGCAAAAAAGTTTTAACAGAAACAGATGGAGATATGGAAAAAGCAATTGAATTATTACGTGAAAGAGGAATTGCAAAAGCAGCAAAAAAATCTGGAAGAGTTGCAGCAGAAGGATTAGTAGAAGCATATATTTCAGAAGATGGAAAAGTAGGTGCAGTAGTAGAAGTAAATTCAGAAACAGACTTTGTTGCAAAAAATGAAGAATTCAAAACATTTGTAATGAATGTAGCAAAACAAGTAGTAGAAAAAAATCCAAAAGATGTTGAAGAACTATTAGCACAAGATTCAATAGAAGTGCCAGGTAAAACAGTAAATGAAGTTTTAGTAGAAAAAATAGCAACAATTGGAGAAAATATGTCAGTAAGAAGATTTGCAAGATTTGAATCACAAGGATTAGTGGAAAAATATATTCATGGAGATGGAAAAATAGCAGTATTAGTAAATATGTCAAAAGGAGACAAAGAAGTAGCAAAAGACGTATGTATGCAAATAGCAGCAGCAAGACCAGAATATCTAAATGAACAATCAGTACCAGCAGAAAGATTAGAAAAAGAAAAAGAAATATTAAAAGCACAAACAATGAATGAAGGAAAACCAGAAGCAATTGCAGAAAAAATAGTACAAGGAAGAATAGGAAAATTTTTCTCAGAAGTATGTCTAGTAGACCAAGCATTTGTAAAAAATCCTGATGTAAAAATCTCACAAGTTTTAAAAGAAAAAAATGCAGAAGTAGTTGAATTTGCAAGATTTGAAAAAGGTGAAGGAATAGAGAAAAAAGAAGAAAACTTTGCTGAGGAAGTTATGAAACAATTAAACTAATATAATAAAAAAGTAAAAAACAGTTCTTAATATGTGTTATGCATGTTAAGAACTGTTTTTTATACAATAGGAAAGTTACCCTTTCCTATTGTATAAAAATGCTTCGCACAAC
>CAMMMI010000013.1 GCA_946497905.1 uncultured Clostridium sp. | reverse complement strand
AAAAGTGGTCCGTTTTTCAATTATAAAATGGTCCATTTTTCACTTGACAAATACACGAATATTTTATCTGAAGCAATCAGTTTTTGATAAAATAAAAAAATTATCATATTTAAACCACCTTCGAAAATAAGTTTAATTAGATAATTTTTGTTTGACATTGTTTGACAAAAAAATGTTTTAAATTGGCTGGGCTGACTAGATTCGAACTAGTGCATGCCAGAGTCAAAGTCTTTGAATTTGATTGTTTTATAGTATTTTTTACTTATGTTTAATATTTGATAAAACGCATATTTTTAAGCAAATTTTAAAATTATTTTTAATGTTTTTTGATTTAATAATGTTTATCAATTTTTGAATTTTTTAGAGATTTTGCTAGACATTTGTTAGATTTAAAAAATATTAATTTGATAGCAGTAGTCTATCCTATGATATTTATTTAAAATATTTAAATTATACTGGACTTTTTATAAATATATGATATAATAGAACAAAAGTTCATATTCAATCATTAATTTGATTAGAAAGAGGTACTATGAATATAGAAAAAGAAAATGTTATAAAAAATAAAAATGAAGCAATTAAAATATTAAATAACTATTTAGATACATGTATTTCTACAGATATCAAACATTTGAAAAAAGCAAATTTAATTTCATATTGGCTTAAAGATTATATTCGATATATAGAAAATGAAGAAACTTTTTCTTGCGATAAATTAAAGAAATATAATCGTGGAGATATTATAAAAGTAAATCTTGGTTTTAATATTGGTAATGAAGAAGGTGGATTACATTATTGCGTAGTTTTAGATGTTCTAAATGCTAAAAAGTATTCAACTTTAACTGTTGTTCCTTTAACTTCTCAAAAAACTAATAAAACTACTCCTAACTCAGCAATATTACTTGGTACAGAAATATATGATAATTTATCTACCAAAAATAAAAATTTGAAAGAAAATGCAACTAAAAAATCAAAAGAATATGCAGATGAGTTAAAAATAATTTCTGCTTTGCCTGAAAACAATGAAGATGAAAAAATTATAAAAACTGTTAAACTTAATAACATATCTGAAAAAATGAAACTACTAAAAAATGATATTGATTTAATTGATAAAGTTGAAAAAGAAATTTCACAAATGAAAAACGGTAGTATTGCTTTAATAAATCAGATTACAACAATTAGTAAGCAAAGAATTTATAATCCAAAATCTGATGTAGATGTATTGGCTGGTATAAGATTATCTAACAATAGTTTAGACTTAATAGATGAAAAAATCAAAAGACTTTTTATAAAAAATTGAATACTTTTATTGACTCTAACACATATTATATAGTATAATGTATTTAGAATACGTTAGCTGAACAATACTTATGTATTAGCGTCAGCAAATTTTAGAATACGTTTGTATCTCACAGAAATGTGGGATACTTTTTATTTTGCTTGCACTTCATATTGAAGTGTTTTATTTTTTTACGAAAGAAGGTGAAATTTATGCAAGAAAACACTTTAAAAGGTCTATGGATACCTTATAAAATCCTAACAAATGAAAAATTAAGTGATAAAGAAAAATATATCTATTCCCTAATTTTATTTTTTAGTAAAAACGATGGGTATTGTACAATAACAAATAAATATATAGCAACCATTGTAAATTTATCTGATACAAGAGTATCAAAATTAATAAGTAGTTTATCAAGAAAAAAATATGTGCAAGTCATAACAAATTTTCAAGATACAACAAGGCAAATTATTAGTAGAAAAATAATACCATTAGTCAAATATGACAATCCCAACTATTCAAAATCAACTACCTCTATTTCAAAAAATGACTATACTTCTAGTCAAAATTATACTAATAATATAGTCAAAACCAACAAATATATAAATAATAATAAATATAATAATTATAAAAATACTAACTATAATGAACAAAAATATTCTAAATAAGATTTTGAACACCTATATGCCAATAATAATTGGATTATATAAGGTGTTTTTTTATTTTAATTTTATGAAAGGAGCTGATTTTATGCTAATTCCAAACGAATTATATAACCTATTACAAAAATTAAATATATCTTTAAATACAGTTTTAAAATACCCTTATATCAGTAGCACAGAAAAGAAACTTGAAAAATTTTTATATAATTTAGAGAAAATAAGATTTGAAATCTATGAACAAGTCAGATACTTAAATATTATGCTAGATAACGAAATTCATTTTATTGATAATGATTATAAAACAAACTTACAAGATGGTGTTTTATCTTTATATATACCAGAAAAATTGCCAACTTTAACAAATAGATCTTCTTATGCCACAAACAAATTATTTTTAATATAGCTGAAATAACTAAACAATATGATAAATTATTCTTTGATAAATATGTAATTGTAATTATCAAAATATTTGAAAAGCGAAAAGCGTGGGATGCTGATACAATACTCTTGATTTAAGATTCGAAAATAGAAAAAAAGAATTAGAGCAAGAATTTAAAAATAAAGAATTTGATATTGAATATAAATACAAAAGTAAAATTAGGTCATTAGAAAAAGAGAATCGTCATCTTCACAAAATAGTAGATAAATTTTATGAAACAGTAAAAAAATTTATAGAATGGGTTTGTAAGAAATTTGGTATTGGAGAGTCAAAAGAATTAGTTAGAAATTTTGAAGAAGAAACTCGTATTTACTAAATATGCTGTGTAATTTTTATGTTACCTATAGTTGAAGGACTATTAAAGTCCAAGTTTTTATTATTATTAAGGAGGTTAGCTTATGCTTTCTAAAGAGCAAAAAGAAAGATTGCGGAGCATTCATATCTATGATTTAGCATGTGAAGAAAAAAATGGAATAGCAATTATTAGAAAAAGTGTACCTAAAGTAAAAAGAGGTAAAGAAACATTTTCTACTGTTGAAGAAGAGTTTATTGTACCGAGCCCTTATCAAATAGCCGAATCTGTTTTTAAACAGATTTTAAGTTGTGGTTTTTCAAAAGTTGAAAAAGTTTCTCCTAGTAACGCAAATTGCATCATTAGAGTTTTTCAAACACTTCACTATGAATATGAATTTGGTCAGATTTTCAATATGTACGGTGCCGACTGCTTTGTAAAAAGTGGCAATGGTTGGATTTCCGAATGTGATAGTGGTACTTTCCCTTTAGATTATACAAAATGTCTAATTGGGCAATGGTTATATCAAGACGAAAAAATAATTTTTGATGCAGAATTTGTTGACTTCTATGTAAAAGTAAGCTAACAAAAACGCAAGTATAATTTTGGTTATTTTCAAAGTTATACTTGCTTTCATTTTAAATCTTTATTATTTTACTAAACTTAAATCTCCATTTATTATTATTGGTGAAAATCCAGATATTTCATCATACAACATTCCTTCTGGAATATCATTATATAAATATATCTTTTTATTTTTCATAAAAGCCTCATAAATTTCAATAAAAGTTGCACCACCTATGTAATTTTTCTTTCCATTTTTATCAAAATTCAATGTTAATACAGCATCCATTGTTGCAATTCTTTCTTCACTCATTCTAAACATTCTTGCTTTAAATTCGCTATGTTCCTTTTCTCCTAAATTCCAACTTTTCTTTTCTGCATCTGGCTCATAATAAGAATTTGGTAATTCTACTATATGTCCCATTTCTTCTAACTTTTCCTTTATTGGTGCTATATCTTTATAAAATGCTTTACTACAAATAATTAATATTTTCATTTTTTACAACTCCTTTTATATTTCTAATATATCTCCATCATTTGGAAATTTTACACTGTCAATTCCATTAGTATTATAATCGGCTCTATGAATAGCATAAAATGTACAATTTGGATATTTTACATATAGTTCCTTATAATCTTCTAATCCCATATGCATATCTGTTGTTTTTAGTCCTGTTACATCAGAAAACATATAATCTGATGTGTCGCACATTCTATAATAGTTATCACAAAAACTTGTATCACATGCATATGATATTGTCTTATCTTCTTTTTCCAATACATAACCATTAATTGGTAAACATTCTCCATGTTTCAATGATAAGGCTGTTATCTTAAAATCGTTTGTGCAGTATGTTTCTGCATTATTTAATTCTATAAATTCAATATTGTATTTTTCTTCTATTTTATCGTACTTATGTTCATCTCCATCGCTATGTGTAAAATTCATTAAATCTATTGTTTTCTTTCTTAACCCTTTTGGTCCTATAATAGTAAGTTTATAGTTTTCTGTTTCTTTTCTTATTCCTCTACCAATTAAAAAGTTCGGAATATCCAAAAAATGATCTGCATGAAAATGTGATATTGCTATATATTTAATTGATTTTGTATAAATTTTTAGTCTTTCTATCTGTTTTACAGTTCCCATACCTACATCAAATAATATATCATCTACCAATATACTTGTGTTACACCTAGTTGTGCATCCCATAGTCCCCGTGCCTATAAAAGTTGTTTTCATCTTTTATTCACCTCACTTAAAATTTAAAAAATATACTTATATATCTTGCAATTTTCACATGTAAATAATGAGTTATCAATACCATTAAAATACCAATGAATTGCTCTTAATACTCCACCATGAGCTACAAGAAGAATATTTTTATTATACTCTTGTAATTTTAGTTCATCTAAAAAGTTACTTATTCTTATAACATATAAATTCATTCTTTAGCTCCTTATATAAATACAATTTGTTTTAATTTTATGCTACTTTTATTCCTGTATTTATAACTTCTTGTACAAAAGGAGTAGCAATATTCTCATAATCTTCTGTTCTAATTGGATGTGGCTCTATTCTAGTGTCTATTTTCCATGTATAACCTATTAAATCAGCTCCATCTTGAATAATATTTTTAAAATCACTTGATATTACTGCTATATCAATATCGCTATCTTCGTTTTCAGTTCCTTTAGCATAAGAACCAAATAAAATTATTGCTTCAATTTTATAATACTGACTAATTCTTTCAATATATTTTTCTATTGATTCCATTATTTCTCTGCTAATAACTCTTTCAACCATGTTCTTACCTCCTCAATATTACTAATTTGTTCTTTAGTATATTCTTCAGTACAAAGATTATAAAATTCATTTTTATAATCTTCGTATCTTGCACTTATATTAAATTGTGTTATTATTTTTAGTTTTTGTACTTGCTCATCTGTTAATCCAATATTGCTCTTTTGTGCTAATGCTAATAAGTTATGAGATTTTATTGTATATGGATTATCAATGTTATTTTTAGCAATATTTTTATTTCTATACTCTTGCAACACTTCTATACCAAACAAAATAGAAGTTCTACTGCTTTTTGTCATATCTCCATATAAATATGCGATTATATTTCCACAATTTTCAGCCACATATATATAATAGCTATCAAATGTTTTTACATTAAACCCTTTTGTATAAACAAATTTTTCCTTTATTTCATTTATGTCAGTTACTCTTGCCTTTCTTATTATCAATTCTTTATCCCCCTATTTATTTTCAATCATCCAATTATATAAAGTATCTTCATCTAGTTTTCCTTTTTTGAACAATTTGATTTTCTCTTGTGCTTCTTTTTTCCATTTGTCAAAATCTTTCTTTAATTGTTTATTTTCTTTGTTTCTATAAACAGTCATTAATAACCTCCACATCTTGTGTATATGTATAAAGTTCATTATGTTTAATTGTATAAGCAACAAATTTTGAATATGTATTATGTTCTTTTAATTCTTCATTTCCATTTAAGTTATATATAAAATCTACACACTTTTTAAATAGGAAAAATATTTAGACCAGAATATATTACCGACCACTTTTCATTACTATTAAAAAAACAGAATTTAAGGCACATTCGCTTTCACGATTTAAGACATTCTTGTGCTAGTTTATTACTTGCTAAAAATGTTCCAATGAAAGCAATTCAAGAATGGCTAGGTCATTCTACCTATTCTACTACTGCTAACCTATATACACATTTAGAAAGTAATACAAAAAATATTTCTGCGAATATTTTATCTGAAACAATCAGTTTTTGATAAAATAAAAAAATTATCATATTTAAACCCACCTTCAAAAATAAGTTTAATTAGATAATTTTTGTTTGGCATTGTTTGACAAAAAATGTCTTAAATTGGCTGGGCTGGCTAGATTCGAACTAGCGCATGGTAGAGTCAAAGTCTACTGCCTTACCGCTTGGCTACAGCCCAATATTTAGTTTTTTAAAATGGGGTGGAAGATGGGACTCGAACCCACGGTCTCCAGTGCCACAAACTGGCGCGTTAACCAGCTACGCTACATCCACCGTTATTGGTTTATTTCTAACACATTTAATATTTTACCCTATTTGCACCCCATTTGTCAACTATTTTATAATTTTTTATACAATTTTTTAAATATTTTTAATTTTTATCTTTAATATCTATATAATTTACAAAAATTCACAAAATTATTCCAATGTTTAATAATTATCTAATCCGTATTGTGAATACATCCATGTCATATAGTCAAAAGGTGTTAAAGTTTCTGGTAATCCATAATCCACTCCATAAGTTTCAACTGATAATGATGTAATTTTTGGTGGATTAACTGGTGTACTTACTTCCGCATTTTCGTCAGTAGTTCCATCTTCTGACTCAGCAGCTTTTACTTCTACATTTTCTATTTTATGGACTACATCTAATCCTTCTATTACTTTACCAAATGATGTATAATATCCATTTAATGAAGAACTTTCTTTTGTCATTATGAAAAATTGTGAACTTCCAGAATTGTATGATTCTTCTGTTAAAGATGATGAGTATGAGGTATAATCTGATCTTGCCATTGCAATTACACCTTCTTCAAATTTTAAATTATTTTCTACTCCATTTGCAAAAAATTCACCCTTGATTGTATATTCGGTTTCTTCTCCACCATCTTTTAAATCAGAAATTTTTGCTGACCCTGATCCATCACCATTTGGATCTCCACCTTGTATCATAAAGTCTTTTACTATTCTATGAAATGTTAAACCATTATAAAAACCTCTATTTGCAAGTGTTACAAAATTTGCTACTGTTTCTGGTGCTAACTCTGGATATAATTCCATTTTAACTGTTCCAAAATTTTCTACTTCCATTGTTGCTATTGGATTCTTTACCTCCATTGTTGCTTTTTGATAATATCCATATGCTATTACTCCTATTAATACTATTACTAAAATTAAAGCTATTATCCATATAATATTTTTTGCTTTTTTCATTTTATTTATCATCCTTTCCACTAAATGTATAAATTTAAAATTTAATTATAATCAATATTTTTTAAACTATATCTTATATTTTTTATTTTTCTATACTGATATAATTTTTTAGATTATATTATCAAATACAAATTGTTCTTGCATTCTTCTTAATGATTGTTTTATCGTTCTAGCTCTTATTTCTCCTATCCCATCTACTTCATCTAGACTTTCAATGTCTGCTGCTAATATATGTTGAAATGATTTAAATGATCCTACTAAGTTTTCAACGATATTTGATGGCATTCTTGGAACTTTGTTTAATATCCTATATCCTTTTGTATATACAGCGACTTCATCATAATTATCAAAATTTTCATATCCCAACAAATTTGCTATTACAGCCTCTTTTAATAAGTCTTCTGTTTTTAGTTCTTGTAAACTTTCTATTACTTTTTCTGGTGTTCTTCTTTTTCTTCCTGCTACTATGTAATCTTTGATTATAAGTTCTTCTTCTTTCTCTAACCCACCAATCAATTCTTCTAGTTGCATTCTAACTAGTCTTCCATCATTTCCTAATTCGTAAATTTGTCTTTGTATTTCTTCAACAATTTTCATTACCATTTCAGCTCTTTGTATTGCTACAATAACATTTTGTAATGTAACTATATCATTAAATTCATATTCATTCAATATATTTAGCTTATTATCAAAAACTTTTTTATATTTTTCTAAAGTTTGTATTGCCTGATTTGCCTTATTTAGTACTTCGTCTGTATCTTCTAATATATATCTATCTTCACCTTTAAATATTGTAATTATATTTCTTCTTTGGGAAATACTTATAACTAATTCTCCTGTTTGCTTAGCTGTTCTTTCTGCTGTTCTATGTCTCGTTCCGCGTTTCTAGTGTTGATATTTCATAAGATGGTATTAATTGTGCATTTGCATATAGTATTCTCTTTAAATCTCCACTTAATACAATTGCTCCATCCATTTTTGCAAGTTCATATAATTTTGAAGATGTATAATCTTCATTTATTATAAATCCTCCATCTACAACTTCTTTTATTACTTCACTATTATCTGTAATTAATAGTAAAGCTCCTGTTTTTGCTCTTAGTATATTCTCTAAACCATCTCTAATAGGTGTGCCTGGAGCTATTAATTTTAGAATTGATGTTATATTGTCTTCTTTTCCTTTTCTCAAAATTATTCTCCTTTCACTTAAAGTTATTTTATACCTATTTTTCTCATAGCTTCATTTATATTCTTGACTCCTATTATATCTAATTTGTAATTTTCTTTCAAGACTTTTTTGTTACTTTCTGGAATTATACAACTTTTAAATCCTAATTTTTCTGCTTCTTTTAGTCTTTTTTCTATAAAATTTATTCTTCTAACTTCTCCTGTTAGCCCTACTTCTCCCATTATAACCATATCTTTTGGAATAGGTATATTTCTATAAATTGATGCTGTTACCATCATTATTCCTAAATCTATAGAAGGTTCATTAATTTTCAGTCCTCCTACCACATTTAAATATACATCATCATTTCCTAGTGCCAAATTAGCCTTTTTTTCTAAAACTGCCACTAATAATGTTAACCTATTATAATCTATTCCATTAGCTGTCCTTCTTGGAAACCCATAAATTGTTTTTGTTGTTAATGCTTGTAATTCTACTAAAATTGACCTTGTTCCTTCCATTGCTGATACTATACAAGAACCAGCTGGGTTATCTTCTCTTTCTGAAATTAATATGTCTGAAGGATTTAATATTTCACACATTCCTTCTTCTTTCATTTCAAACATACCTATCTCATTTGTAGATCCAAATCTGTTTTTAACTCCTCTTAATATTCTATAAGAAAAATATCTTTCTCCTTCTAAGTATAAAACTGTATCTACCATGTGTTCTAAGACTCTAGGCCCTGCTATATTTCCTTCTTTAGTAACATGCCCAATTATTATAGTTGTAATGCCTCTTGATTTACTAACTTTCATAATTTGTGATGTAATCTCTCTTACTTGACTAACACTTCCTGGTGCTGCTGTTATTTCGTCTGAATACATTGTTTGAATAGAATCTATAATAACTAACTTAGGATTCATATCAATTATTGCCTGATTAACAATATCTATATCTGTTTCACCTAAAAATAATATATCTTCATTATTAATGTTAAGTCTATCAGCTCTTAATTTTATCTGTTCTGCTGATTCTTCTCCTGAAACGTATAAAACTTTTCCCTCTCCTTTTATCTTATCACAAATTTGCAAAATTAGAGTAGACTTACCAATTCCTGGTTCTCCTCCTAACAAAACTAAAGATCCATTTACCAATCCTCCTCCTAATACTCTATCAAGTTCACTAAAACCTGTTGAAGTCCTTAATGTTTCTTTAGCTTCATATGAATTTAGTTTTTGTGGTTTATTATTACCATTTTCTTTTAACTTTGAATTTATATTTTTAGAATCTGTTACCTTTTGTTCATAAAATGTATTCCAACTGTTACAAGCTGGACATTTACCTAACCATTTACTAGATTCATTTCCACATTCACTACATACAAAGATTGTTTTACTTTTCATTCTATGTTAGGGACATTTTTATTTAAGATATTCTGTTTTGCAAAATCCCCTTGTTTCCTCCTTTTATTTAATATTTTTATTATTCTTTCACTGCTCTTAAAATCTTTTTGATTATTTTTAACTCTTTTTTTGCTTTTTCCAAATTTTCGTCTCTCTTAAAACATAAAAAGTATAGCACAATTTTTTATAATATGCTATACCTTTTTATTATTTTACTAAAAATTCATTACTGGTTAGTTTTTACCTATATAATAAATAAGAAAACATTATTTGCTTTTTCCAAATTTTATTTCTTGGAATAAGAAATCGTGTACTTTTTCCCATGTTATTTCTTGGTGTAAAAATTCATTTATTTCATCTTCTACTTTTTGTTGATATGGTGTTAATTCTACTTTTATTTCTTTTTTCCAATCTATATCTTGTAACCAGAATGCTTTGAATTTTGACCAAAATCCTGATTTTATTGGTAAATTTGAATTTCTTATTGTTCCTGCATTTTCTTGTGCTGGATTATTTTCACTTCCTACATTTTCTACATTGAAGTTTCCATTGTTATTATTTTCACCATTATTAAATTCTACTCCACCAAATACTCCTGTAACTTTGTTTTCTTCTCCTAAATCTGCCATTTTTATTTCCTCCTTCGTATTTTTATACAAATTCTACATTACTTATACTATAATATCAAATTTTTATCAAGTATTTTTTTGTATTTTTATATTAAATATTTGTTACATAAATATTACATATTTGTTACATTTATACATTTTTCTAATTTACTTTTTATAGATATTTTTATCTACTATTAGCTTTTACATAAAATATCATAGCATTAAATTTTATTGTATTTCTGCCTCTATATATTCTTTATGTGCTTTTATACATTTTACTGTTAATATTTGATTTTCTATTTCTTTGTTAGATATATTGCTTGTTTTTTTATTACTATTTAAATCATTTTTTATATCATTACAGTGTATTAAAATATAATTTTTTGTATGACCTTTATAAATTCCATCTTTTTGTTCTTCAAATAAAACATCTACTTTTTTTCCTACATATTGCTCATTATATGTTTTTTGGTTAATGTTTGATAATTCTATTAATTTTTGACTTCTTTCTTCTTTTATTTTTCCATCTATTTGCCCTTTCATTTGAGCTGCTTTTGTCCCTTTTCTTGGTGAATATTTGAATACATGCATTTTATAAAATTTAATCTCTTTTAAAAAGTTATATGTCCTATTAAATTCTTCTTTGCTTTCTTGTGGAAAACCAACAATTATATCTGTTGTTAATATTACATTTTTATAATATTTTCTTAATAAATCCACAATATCTCTAAACTGCCTTGTTGTATATCTTCTATTCATCCTTTTTAATGTTTCATCACATCCACTTTGTAATGATAAATGAAAATGTTCACATACTTTTTCTAATTTTACTAATCTTAACAAAAATTCTTCTGTTATTAATAATGGTTCAATAGATCCTAACCTTATTCTTTCTATTCCTTCTATCTTATTTATCTCTTCTAATAAATCAATTAATTTATATTTATTATCAAAATCCTTTCCATATGATGCTATATGTATTCCTGTTATTACTACTTCTTTTATTCCTTTTTGAGCTATTTTATTTATTTCAGATATTATATTTTTAGGATTTCTACTTCTTACTCTTCCTCTTGCATATGGTATTATACAATATGAACAAAATCTGTCGCAACCATCTTGAATTTTTATTACTGCTCTTGTTTTTTCTGTATATGTAATATCTCCAAATTCTACAAAATCTTTTTTATACATTACATCATCTACTTTGGTATCTTTTTGATGTGTTTCTATATATTTTTCTACATGCTCTACTATATCTTTTTTTTCATTGTTTCCTAAAATTAAATCTATTTCATCTATTTTTTTTAATTCTTCTTCTCCTACTTGCACATAACATCCACATGCTACTATTATTGCTTTTTTACTTAAATCTCTTACCCTTCTTAGCATTTGCCTTGATTTTCTATCTGACATATTTGTTACTGTACATGTATTTATGATATATATATCTGCTTTTTCTGTATGCTCTGTTACTTCATATCCTTTTTCTAAAAATTTTTGAGCCATTGCATTTGTTTCATATTGGTTTACTTTACATCCGCAATGTTATAAATGCTACTTTCTTCATTTTTTACCCCTTTCTTTTTTAATTATTACTGTGCATTTGTTAGAGCAAAGCGATGTTCTTGAATAGGAAAAACTCGATTTTTCCTATTCAAGAACAATAGTGGGCTTTTTTTAACATTTTTTCTGTTTATGACATTTCAAAAGCCCGCGTCATTGTTCGTGTGCCAAATTTTACAAAGAATATATAAAAATCTCCCAAGGTACTGTATATTTTTATACCTTGGGCTATACTTTACTTAATAAAATCTTATTTTCTTACCTTTCCATCTAAAATATCTAAATTATCTAACGCTTTTCCTGTACCTAGTGCTACACATGACACTGTGTCTTGAGCAATCATTACATTTATTCCTGTTTTTTCTTGTAACAATTTATCTAAACCATCTACTAAACATCCTCCACCTGTCATGTATATTCCTTTATCACTTATATCTGCTGCTAGTTCTGGAGGTGTTCTTTCTAAAACACTATGAACTGCATCTACTATCATCATAGCTGGTTCTATTAAAGCTTCTAACATTTCACTAGAATGTATTGTTATAGTTTTTGGAAGTCCTGTTGTTAAATCTCTTCCTCTTATATCCATTTCTGTATCTTGTATTTTAGGATATACACATCCTATATTTACTTTTAAATCTTCTGCTGTTCTTTCTCCTATCATTACATTGTGTTTTTTCTTGATATATTTTACTATATATTCATCAAATTTATCTCCTGCTACTTTTAATGATGTATTAACAACTGAACCACCTAATGATATAACTGCTATATCTGTAGTTCCTCCACCTATATCAACCACCATATTTCCACATGGTTTTGATATGTCTATCCCTGCACCAATTGCAGCTGCTATTGGTTCTTCTATAAGATATACCTTTCTAGCTCCAGCCTGTGATGCAGCATCTATTACTGCTTTTTTTTCTACTTCTGTTACTTGTGAAGGGATACAAATCATTATTCTTGGAGAAAAAACGAATTTTCCACATACTTTGTTAATAAAATGTTTTAACATTTTTTCTGTTACTGTATAATCTGATATTACTCCATCTCTTAGTGGTCTAGTAGCTACAATGTTTCCTGGGGTTCTACCTAGCATTCTTCTTGCTTCTTTTCCCACTGCTAAAACTTCACCAGTATTATTATCTACTGCAACAACAGATGGTTCTCTTAAAACTATGCCTTTTCCTTTTACATATGCGATTACTGTTGCTGTTCCTAAATCTATACCTATATCTTGTCCAAATCCCAATTTAAACATTGTATATCTTCCCTTCTACAACTTTTATTTCTTTTCTATTACAAGTATGTTACGATTATATTACAATTTTTCTAATTTATCAATACTTTTATTTGATTTTTTTAATTTTTTATATTATAATTTTATTGTCCTATTGAAAAAATTAAGGTTAGATATAACTTTATTTATTTTTTCGATTTTGGAGGAATGTTGATAAATAATTATAATTTTCCAATTGGATTTATGCTTTAAGAAACCAGATTTGTGCCTTGAGAAAGGGATGATAATTAAATATGAAAAATTATACATATACATCTTATAGTGAAAATGACACTATAAATTTTGCAAAAAAACTAGCTTCACAATTACATAAAAAAGATATTATTGTTTTATCTGGCGAATTAGGCTCTGGTAAAACTAAATTTACTCAAGGTATCTTAGCGTATTTTGGTTTAGATGATGAAATATCTAGCCCAACTTTTACTATTGTTAATGAATATATAAAAGATGATATTAATATTTATCATTTTGATGTTTATAGATTATCTGACAGCTCAGAATTCTATGAAATTGGCGGAGAAGAGTATTTTGAAAATGGTATTTGTATCATCGAATGGGGAGAAATTATTGAGGATATTCTTCCTGATGATTATATCCAAATTTATTTAACAAGAGACTTTAATAACGAAAATACTAGAATTTTTAACATAACTACCTTTGGTAAAAAATATGACAATATTTTTTCTAACTTTAATGAAATTGTTAAAAAATAAGGAGGTATATTTTGAATATTTTAAGCATAGATACTGCAAGTAATATATGTGGTGTTTCAATATTAGAAAATAAACTTTTATTATGTAATATGGACTCAAATACAGGAATGACTCATTCTGAAAATTTGATGCCTTTGATTCAATCTGCTTTTGAAAAAACAAAATTACATTTAAAAGATATTGATTTAATTGTCTGCGATGAAGGTCCTGGATCTTTTACAGGTATTAGAATTGGAATTGCAACAGCTAAAGCTTTTCATGATAGTTTAGACATTCCTTGTATAGGTATTAGTTCTTTACACTCTTTAGCTTATAATATAAAAGATGATGGACTTATATGTTCTATTATAGATTGCAAACATTCTAATTGTTATTTTGCATTATATAAACTAGAAAATTCAATTTATACAGAACTTGTATCTCCTATAGCCGATTCTTTAGAAAATATATGCAATATTTTAAAAGATAGTTACTCTAATGAAAAAATCACTTTTGTTGGAGATGGGTCTTTAATATATAAAAATATTATTAATAATAATTTTTCTAATTCTATTTTTGCTATAGATAATAATTTAAGTTCATATAATCTTGGATTAGCTGGTTTTAATAAATTTATAAATTCTAATAAAGTTTCTCAAGAACTTTATCCTTTATATTTAAAAAAACCTCAAGCTCAAAGATTACTTGAAGAAAAAAACAATTTTAAAAAGGTGTGATAATCATGGATAAATTAGAATCTTGTAATTATGATATAATCATTTCTGATATGAATTTAGAAGATTTAGATATTTTGAAAGATAATTTAATCACATCTTTTGATAATTTTTGGACTTATGATATCCTAAAATCTGAATTGTTAAGTAATAATTCTAAATATATAACTGCTAAAATTAATGGTGAAATAGTTGGCTTTGCTGGATTAAAATTAATTCTAGATGAAGCTGAAATCATGAATATTGTTGTAAAAAAATCTTTTCGTCGCCATGGAATTGCTTCTTTGCTTTTACAAAAACTTTTTGATATTTGTAATGATTTTAATATTTCTGTTATTAATTTGGAAGTAAATGAGTTGAATTCCTCTGCTATTAATTTGTATGAAAAGTTTGATTTTAAAGTAGTTGGGTTTAGAAAACATTATTATAATGATGAAAATGGTGCTGTTCTTATGACTAGGGGACGTTCCTTCAATCCCTAAAATTCGGGATAATGGGGACGGACCTTTAGGAATTTACTACTTTGGGGACGCGTCCAAAATTGGAATTTTAATTCTATAGTTTTTTTTTACAATAAAAAATGCTTAGTTTAATATTGTATAAAAACAAAGTATTATATATAAATTTTAATAATTACGAATGTGAATGAAAGAATATTATAAATTCTTTAATTGTAAAGCTGGAGAATCTCAAACTTGCTTTGAGAGGTGCCTGCTTTATAATTTTAGAATTTATTTATTCTGCAATGTTAGCCGAGTAATTATTAAAATTTATATATAATACTTTGTTTAATTAATGTAAAGAATTTTTAATAACTTTCCGATATACTCCTTTCCAATTTTGGACGCGTCCCCAAAGTAGTAAATTCCTAAAGGTCCGTCCCCATTATCCCGAATTTTAGGGATTGAAGGAACGTCCCCTTACTCTGTCCCCTTACTCTCTCCATTCTAGTTCCCAGTCATCTAGAATTACAGTATCACCTTCACAAACTCCCATTTCTTTAAGTTTATCATCTACTCCCATATTTTTAAGTGATTTTTGTAAATAATAAATTGATTCATTATCTTCTATGTTTACTCTTCCCATAAGTCTTTGTATAGCTTTTCCTGTTACTTTGAATACACCATCTACTTTTTCTATTTTCCATTCATCTTTTTTGTCTTCCAGTGTATAAACTATCTTTTCTTCTATTTCTATTAAATCTTCTTTTGGTAATGTTTTTAATATTGTTGTTACATAATCTATTAGTTCTTGTACTCCTTCTTTTGTTACTGCTGATATTTTAAACATTTCCAATTTTTCTTTTTTAGCTAATTTTTCTACTTCTTGTAATAATGTATCATCTTGCATAGCGTCTATTTTATTTGCTACTATTATTTGCTTTCTACTACTTAATTTTTCGCTATATTTTTTTAATTCTTTATTTATTGCATAAAAATCTTCTACTGGTTTTCTCCCTTCTTGTCCTGATACATCTAAAAAATGTAATAAAAGTCTTGTTCTTTCAACATGTCTTAAAAATTGTATTCCTAAGCCTACGCCTTCACTTGCACCTTCTATAATTCCTGGTATATCTGCTATTACAAACCCATCACCATTTTTAGTTTTTACTACTCCTAAATTTGGTTCTATTGTTGTAAAATGATAATTTGCAATTTTAGGTTTGGCAGATGTTACAATTGATAAAAATGTTGATTTTCCTACATTTGGAAAACCTAGAAGTCCCACATCTGCTAACAATTTTAGTTCTAATATTAATTCTTTTTCTTCTCCTTTTTCCCCATCTTCAGAAAAATGTGGGGCTTGTCTTGTTGCTGTTGCAAAATGTGAATTACCTCTTCCTCCACGTCCACCTTTTAATATTAGTTCTTTTTGATCTGGCTTTGATAGGTCTGCTAATACTTTTCCTGTTTCTGCATCTTTTATTACTGTACCTATAGGTACTTTTATATATAAATTTTCTCCATATTTTCCATTACAGTGGCTTCCGCTTCCATTTTCTCCATTTTTTGCTTTAAACTTTTTATTATATCTAAAATCTATCAATGTATTTTTATCTTTATCTACTTGAAAATATACACTACCACCATTTCCTCCGTCTCCACCGTCTGGTCCTCCTGCTGCTACATATTTTTCACGACGGAATGTTGCTGCACCATTTCCTCCATCTCCTGATTTTATGATAATTTTTGTATAATCTGTAAACATATTCTCTCCTTTTAATACAAATCATTTTCTTTTCCTTTAATACAATCTCGTGTATAAATGCTAGCAGGCAACATCATTAAATTTGCCTTTTCCTTATACTACATAATGTATATTAACATTATTCAAAATAATCTAGCTTCATTGCTTTTTTTACTTTTTTCATAGTTTGTTTTGCAACTTCTCTAGCTCTATTTGTTCCTTCTATCAATATTTTATCAACTTCTTCTGGATGAGCCTCATAGTATGCTCTTTTTTCCCTGATTGGTTTCAATTCTTCTATTATATTTTTAGCTAATTGTTTTTTACATGCCACGCAACCTCTTTTACCTGCCTTACATTCTTCACATACTATTTTCACATCTTCTTTTGGTGTAAACAAATTATGATAATATGCAACCATACATATATCAGGATTTCCCAAATCATCTTTTTTTATTCTATTTGGGTCTGTTACAGCACTCATTACTTTTTTTGTTATTTCTTCTTCTGAGTCTGATAAATATATTGCATTTCCTAATGATTTTCCCATTTTATCATTTCCATCTAATCCCTTAATTCTCTTTCCTTCTGATAAAACCGCTTTAGGTTCAATTAATACTTCTCCATATATACTATTAAACTTTCTTACAATTTCCCTACATTGTTCTATTAATGGTTCTTGATCTTCTCCAACTGGTACTAATTCACCTTCAAATGTTGTAATATCTGCTGCTTGACTTACAGGATACCCTAAAAAACCATATGTTACACTTTCTCCAAATAGTTCTTTTTTTTGTGCAATTTCTGTCTTTACTGTTGGATTTCTTTGCAATCTTGCTATTGTTACTAAGTTAGAATAAAATACTGTTAATTCTGCTGTTTCTGGTATCATTGATTGTACATATATCGTTGTTTTACTTGGATCTATTCCTACTGATAAATAATCTATTGCTACTTCCCTTACATTTTTTCTTACTTTATCTGGGTTATTAAAATTGTCTGTTAGTGCTTGGACATCAGCAATCAATATGTACATGTCATATTCTCCTGAATTTTGCATTTCTACTCTTTTCTTTAAAGAGCCAAAATAGTGTCCTATATGCAATTTTCCTGTTGGTCTATCTCCTGTTAATATTCTTTTCTTTTCCATATGTAATCTCATTCCTCTCTAAGATTAAATTATATTGGCATGCACAACATTTAAAGTAATCTTGTGCATGCATACAGATGTTGTGCGAAGCATTTTTCAACGCTCAATTTTCTTTTCCTGAGCCTGTTTTTGCCTTTCTTTTCTCTTGATAAAAGTATCATATACTTCATCTAACATTTCTAATTCTTCTCCATTTTTTCTATCTCTAGCTCTAGCAATTTTTGTTTGTAACCATCTATCATAATATTCTAGTTTATCATCAGATTCTAATTTGTTTAACTCTTTTAGTATGCCATAAATCTTTTTGGTCCATCCTATTTCCCCTGTTAAGCCTTTTCCATATTCAAATCCGATTCCTCCACTTAATTTTTCAAAATGTCCTGTATAGAAAAAGACTCCTGCTTTTGATACATACATTGTTTTCCTTTGTATTAATTCTATTATTTTTCTTCTTAATATCAAATCAATTTTTTTCTCGTCTACATCATATTCTAAACTATTTTCTCTATCATTTAAATCTATAAATCTTACTGCTTGTTTATATGTGCTAGTTGCTCTTTTTAATAACTCATTTATAAAATAGGAATTTGGTGTTTTATACCAATCCAAGTTTTGATTATTATTATATACCTCTTGGTTTGCAAAACATAATATTCCTTCTTTTAATTCTTCTTTATTATCTATACCATGATAAAAAAATCTCTCGTAATCTTCTTCATTAATCATATGTAGACTTCCTTTTTATTTATATTGATTATCTATTTCTTTTAATATTACATCATGTGCACTTCCTTCTGAAATACTAACATCTGAAACTAGAGTTAGTCTTGCTTTTTCATGAAATTCTGGTATTGTTACACTACCACAGTTACACATAGTTGATTTTATTTTTGCAACAGTTATTGCCAAATTTTCTTTTAAACTTCCTGCATATGGAATATATGAGTCAACACCTTCTTCAAAAGAAAGCTTTTTATCTCCTCCCATATCATATCTTTGCCAGTTTCTTGCTCTATTTGATCCTTCTCCCCAATACTCTTTTACATATCCATTTCCCTTTTTTACTACTCTTGTAGGGCTTTCATCAAATCTTGCAAAATATCTTCCCATCATTACAAAATCTGCTCCTAAAGCTAGTGCTATTGTTATATGATGGTCATGTACTATTCCACCATCTGAACATATTGGAATATATATTCCTGTTTCTTTAAAATATTCATCTCTTGCTTGTACTACATCAATTAATGCTGAAGCCTGTCCTCTTCCAATTCCTTTAGTTTCACGAGTTATACAAATAGATCCTCCTCCAACTCCTACTTTTATGAAGTCAGCTCCTGCTTCTGCTAAATATCTAAATCCTTCTTTATCTACAACATTTCCTGCTCCTATTTTTACACTATCTCCATATTTAGCTCTTACATAATCTATTGTATTCTTTTGCCATACAGAATACCCATCTGATGAGTCCATACATATCATATCTACTCCTGCTTCTACTAAAGCTGGTATTCTTTCTTCATAGTCTCTTGTATTAATTCCTGCTCCTACTATGTATCTCTTATTTTCATCTAATAAAGAATTAGGATTATTTTTTCTTTCCTCATAATCTTTTCTAAATACTAAATATTTTAATTTTCCTTCTTTAGTTAATATTGGTAAACATGCTATTTTGTTTTCCCATATTATATCATTTGCTTCTGATAAACTAATACCTTCATTGGCACATACTGTTTTTTCTCTAGGTGTCATGAAATTCTTTATTGGTGCATCCATATCATCTCTTGAAAGTCTATAATCTTTATCTGTAACTAATCCTAAAAATTCTCCTGTAGCTGTTCCATCATCTGTTATCATAACTGTTGAATGCCCTGTTTGTTTTACTAATTCGAGTACATCTTTTAGTGGTGTATCTGATTTTACATTTGAATCACTTATTATAAAACCTGCTTTATGTTTTTTTACGTTTTTGACCATTTTAGCTTGTGATTCTATAGATTGTGATCCATATATAAATGCCACTCCTCCTTCACGTGCTAATGCAATTCCCATTTCTTCTCCTGATACTGATTGCATTATTGCTGATACCATTGGTACATTTGCATAATATTTTGCTTCTTCTCCTTTTTTGAATTTTACTAATGGTGTTTTTAATGATACCTTGTCTGGTATGCATCTTTCATCTGTTAAATTTGGTAATAGTAAGAATTCGTTAAATGTTCTTGAAATATCTTCTAATATTTTTGCCATGTTTTCAGCTCCTTTTTTATTATTTTGACTTATATTATATATCATTGTTGGTATTTTTTCAACCTATTTAATAAAATTTAACATTTATGTCTTATTTGACATGAATATATATTATGATATAATAAAAAAAATAAATAAGAGGATTGATTTTATAATGAAGAATAATGTTGAAAAAATTAAGTTAAGTGAAGTTAAGTTAAAAAATCTTAATTTTAAAGTAATAAAAGGATTATATTTTGAGTATAAAGAAGTTATAAGCTATCTAATATTTGGAGGGTTATCTACAATTGTTAATTTTATCTCATATTTTATTTTTGCTAGAATTATAGGTATCGATGAAGTTGTTAGTAGTGGTCTATCCTGGTTTTGCGCTGTTTTATTTGCTTATATAACTAATAAATTATTTGTATTTGAGAGTAAAACCAATAGTAAAAAAGACTTTTTAAAGGAAATATTTTCTTTCTTTTCTTGTAGAGTACTTTCTGGTATTCTATGTGATGTTGGAACTTTTGCTCTAATGATTAATGTTTTAGGTATAAATGATATAATTGCTAAAATTGTTACTCAAATTATGGTTATTATCCTAAATTATGTTTTTAGTAAGCTTATTATATTTAAGAAAAAAAATAATTAATTTTGAAACAACTTACATTAACTTAAAAATAAAAATAGTAATACAAATTTTTATCTATTATAGAATATATTATAATTAAAATTTTGTATTACTATTTCTGTTTTTTGTAATAATTAGTTATTTTGAAAAAAGATATCATCTATCTATTTTATAGTTATATATATCATTTTATAATTTTTATTTAATTGTTTTAATTCAACCATTCTGGATTTGCTAAATACCAGTCAATTGTTTTTACAATTCCTTCTTCAAAAGTCGTTTTAGGTTCCCAGCCTAATTCATTTTTTATTTTTGTTGGATCAATTGCATATCTATAATCATGCCCTTTTCTGTCTTCTACATATTCTATTAAATCTTCTGATTTTCCTAATCTTTGTAAGATTAATTTTACAATTTGTATATTTCTTCTTTCATTGTGTCCACCTATGTTATACCTTTCCCCTGATTTACCATTATGAAATACTAAATCTATAGCTTCACAGTGATCTTCTACATATAACCAGTCTCTAATATTTTTTCCTGTTCCATATACTGGTAATTTTTCGTCTTTTAATGCTAATTTAATCATATGTGGAATTAGTTTTTCATTATGTTGATATGGTCCATAGTTATTTGAACAATTTGTCACATTAACATTCATTTTATATGTTTCTTTATATGCTAATGCTATTAAATCGGAACTTGCTTTTGATGATGAATATGGGCTACTTGGCTTGATTGGTGATGTTTCTGTAAAATATCCTTCTTCTCCTAGTGAACCATATACCTCGTCTGTTGATATATGTACAAATTTGTTATCACTTCCTTCACCCCATTTTTGTTTTGCTGTTTCTAATAGTGTATGTGTTCCTATTACATTTGTTTGTGTGAATACAAATGGATCTTTTATGCTATTATCTACATGTGATTCTGCTGCAAAATGAATTACACCATTTATATTGTATTTATCAAAAATGTCTTTCATTTTTTCAAAATCACATATATCTGCTTGGATAAATGTTATTTTATCTTGCACTTTCTTTAGATTTGCTAAATTTCCTGCATATGTTAATTTGTCTACTACTATTACATTATAATCTGGATGTTTGTTTACAAAATATTCTGCAAAGTTTGCTCCTATAAACCCTGCTGCTCCTGTTACTAATACATTTTTACTCATTTTTATATCTTTCCTCCCTTAATGTTTTCTTGATTATTAAATTATTTTATAACCTTCATTTCTTTTAATTTTTTATTTATGTATTCCATTGATATTATAGCTATTTCATTTAATTTTTCTTTAGTGTATTTGTCTTGACAGTTTAGTCTTTTTACTAGTTTATTAATATAATCATTGTCTTTTATTAACTTTAAACTTTCACTAAAATTTAACGTATATATATGAGCAATTATTGCTACGATTATATCCATATCATTTTTAGCTTTATCATACTCTAATAATCTTTCTTCTTTAAAACTTTCATAAAAATATGGTGTTAATATTTCTTTTGAAATATCTTTAGTTCCGAATTTTCCAAAATCTTCAATTTTCTGTTCTAATAGCCCTCTAAATATATCTATATTATCAGCATCTCTTATAATTTGGGTATATAATAGCTCTTTATTAGTTAAACCTTTTTCAATACGTAATTTATTATGATTTTGTATAGATTTATATATTATAGAATCATATTTATCATCCTCTATATATTTTCTGATAAGCTTATCTGCATACAAAACTTCTAATCCTTTACTTGCATGATCAACTGTTTCTCTATCATTAAAACTATTATATAATCTAACTTGTTCAAATCTGCCTATATCATGTAATAAACCTATTAATTCAGCTAAATTTTGTTCTTCTTGATTTAATCCTATATTTTTTGCTATTATTTTTGAGTTTTCAGCTACATGATATGTATGTATAATTTTTAAGTTTATTCTTCCATTTTTGACATCATAATTTGATACATACTGCTTAAAAAATTCTTTTGCTTTTATTATGTCTATCATTTTTCCTCCTCTTTTACGGACGCATCCCCAAATTGGTAAATAGGTTTGTGTTTTTTAATTCTGCTAATGATGGCCATTTTCCGTCTTTTTCTGATGTTAGTATTTCTTCTGGTTTTAGTCCTTCCATTGGCCACTTTATTCCTACTTCTGGATCGTCCCATTTTAGTCCACCTTCTGCTTCATGATTATATATGTCATCACATTTGTAGGTGAATTCTGCTTCGTCTGATAATACTAAAAATCCATGTGCAAATCCTCTTGGTATCATGAACATTTTTTTATTTTCTTCTGTTAGTATTACTCCTTCCCATTTTCCATATGTCTTACTTCCTGGTCTTAAGTCTACTGCAACGTCAAATACTTCTCCTTTTATACATCTTACTAGTTTTGCTTGTGTATTTTCTTTTTGAAAGTGTAAACCTCTTAATACTCCTTTTTTTGATTTTGATTGATTGTCTTGTACAAAGTTGTAGTCTAGTCCTATTTCTTCAAATTCTTTTTGTGCATATGTTTCCATGAAGTATCCTCTGTTATCTCCAAATACTGTTGGTTCTATTACATATACTCCTTCAATACTTGTTTCTATTTTTTTGAATTTTCCCATTTTTGGCCTTCTTCCTTTCTTTTTAGTTTTTATTCTTCTCCAAATTTGTTTTCTGCTAAGTCTTTTAAATATTTTCCATAATCTGTTTTCATGTATTTTTGTGCTAGCTCTAATAATTGTTCTGCATTTATCCAACCATTTTTATATGCAAGTTCTTCTGGGCAACATACTTGCAATCCTTGTCTTTTTTCTATTGTTTGTACAAAACTTGCTGTTTCTAATAGTGCATCATGTGTTCCTGTATCAAACCATGTCATTCCTCTTCCTAATTTTTCAACTTTTAATTTTCCTAGTTTCATATATTCATCATTTACTGATGTTATTTCTAATTCTCCTCTTGCTGATGGTTTAACATTTTTTGCTATTTCTATAACTTCATTTGTATAAAAATATAATCCTGGAACTGCATAATTTGATTTTGGATTTTCTGGTTTTTCTTCTATTGATATTGCTTTTCCTTCTTTGTCTATTTCTACCACTCCATATGCTCTTGGGTCTTTTACATAATATCCAAAAATTGTTGCTTCATTTTCTCTGTTATTTGCTGCTATTACTTTTTCTGCAAAATGCTCTCCATAAAACATATTGTCTCCTAAGATCATTGCAACATTATCTTGTCCTATAAATTCTTCTCCTATTATAAAAGCTTCTGCTAGTCCATTAGGTTTTTCTTGAATTTTATATTCAAAACTCATTCCCCATTGTTTTCCATCACCTAATAATTCTTTAAATGTTACTATATCTCTTGGTGTTGATATTATTAACACTTCTTTTATTCCTGCTTGCATTAATACAGACAATGGGTAATATATCATTGGTTTGTCATATACTGGCATTATTTGCTTTGATATTGCAAGTGTTAATGGATATAATCTTGTTCCACTACCTCCTGCTAACACTATTCCTTTTCTATTTTTCATTTTTTTCATCCTCTCTTTATTAAATTTTTTTAAGTTAGAAAATTTAAATTTTTTAACTTATAGTTTTCCTTCTTCTTTTAAATATCTTTTTAATCCATCTTCCCATTCTGGGACTTCTATTCCTTGTTCTTTTAATTTATCTTTTGACATTTGAGAATTTTTAGGTCTTTTAGCTTGTGTGATTTTCATCATTTCTATATATTTTTCTGTTGATACTGGATTTACTTGGCAAATAATTCCTGCATATTCAAATATTGCTTTTGTAAAGTCATACCATGTTGTAAATCCTTCATTTGTTGCATGATATATTCCATAAGGTATTTTTTTCTCTATAGCTTGCCCTATAAAGTTTGCTAAATCTTCTGCATATGTAGGTGAACCATGTTGGTCATTTACTACGCTTATCTCGTCTTTTGCTTCTCCTAGTTTTAACATTGTTCTTACAAAATTGTTTCCGTCTCCATATAGCCATGCTGTTCTAAATATATAATATTTATCTGTGTTTTGTTTGATATTTTCTTCTCCATGTAATTTTGTTATTCCATATGATGTAACAGGTTGCTTAGGGTCATCTTCTTTGTATTCTTTTGAAATATCTAAATCTCCTCCAAATACATAGTCTGTGCTTATATGTACTAATACACTATTATTTTCTTTTGCTGCTTTTGCTAAGTTTTTTGGTCCATTAGCATTTATTTTTTCTACTATTTCTCCTGCTGTTTCTGCTTTATCTACTGCTGTATATGCTGCACAGTTTATAATATATTCTGGTTTTATATTTGTTATAAATTCCATTACTGCTTTTTCATCTGTTATGTCTAAATCGTCTACATCTGTGCATATTAGTTCATTTTCTTTTTCTAGCCTTTTTTTTACTGATTTTGCAAGCATTCCATTTGCTCCTGTGATTAATATTTTCATTATTTCATTTACCTCCTAATTTTTTATCATTTTTCCTTCATTAAAATACGCTTATATAATATCATTTAAATAAAAAAAGTACAAGGGGTTCTTGTACTCTTTTTTGGCTTTTTCATTTAGTTTATTCAAATATAAAATCACTTTTTTATGTATTAGGTCTTGCACAAGGAGTTGATGGCATATTTTCATAAACTGGTATTAAAAATTCATAAGGATACTTTAATAATCCTCCTTTTTCCAGACTTTTTGCTGTATTATATCCCTCATCATTTGCAGCTCTAATATTTTGCATATATTGATTTGAACCAAATGGTTGTTTTATCACATTAAACTTTTCAAAATATTTTGTATTTTGTCCTTTATTTAAATAATTATTATAAATCCATTCTGCTGTTCCATCTATACAAAATTGTGGTGTAAACCAATGATGATTATATGCATATGCTGCACCATTTTGTATTATTTCTTCTGCACTTCCTCCTGTCGCACCAATATTTGCATAATTATATACAGTTCTTCCATTATATTGATATCCATTAATACTCCATCCTGATGTCCCTTGTTCTAATAACATCCTTGATGCTAAATGAAAAGCACTAACATTATGATCCATAGATGCATTTACTATATCATTAACATAGTTTTGTAAAAATGTTCCATTTGTCATAGTTGATACATTTCCTACAGTATCAATTGATGATCTAGCCATATTTTGAAATTGAAAGACATAATATTGGTCTAAACTATTGCGAGGATCCATCATATATGCTATTGCTTCTCTTGATGCTTTATACCATCCACCTTGATATGTATTTTGATCTGAAGAATCTCTCCAAGCACCAGTTGCTTGAGTTAAACTATAAGGTTCTTTATTTTCTTCATTACCTGCATATCCACTTTCAATATCTAAAGCATTATTCCAATCTAATCCTGTATAAACTAATTTTATTGTCCAATTTGGATGTTGATTTTGTAATTGTTGCAAAAGTGTTTTATAACCTGGATATTTTGATTCATCTAAATTAGAAAAATTAGAATTGTTTGTTAAAGATATTGTAATTCTTACTGTTGTTACATTTCCATATATATCTTCTACATCTGTTGTATAATCTTCACTTGCCCCAAATGTTTTTGTATAACTTAATTTATCTTCGCTTAATGTCCATGATGGTTTTGTATCTTTTA
>CAMMMI010000012.1 GCA_946497905.1 uncultured Clostridium sp. | reverse complement strand
GATTTACATGCTCTCCATTTATTCTTATTTCAAAATGTAAATGTGGTCCTGTTGAGTTTCCAGTTGATCCAACTGCTGCAATTACATCTCCTGCTTTTACTTGTTGACCAATTTTCACATACATTTTACTTGTATGTGCATACCAAGTTTCTACTCCATTCCCATGGTCTATTTTTACTATATTTCCATATGAGCCTTTGTAACTTGCACATGTAACTGTACCATCTGCTACAACTTTTATGTCTGTTCCTGTTTTTACTGCAATGTCTAGTCCTGTATGATCTGAACTTCTGATATTACTACTTACTCCATATCTTGATGTTATTGTTCCTGATACCGGTGTTACTGCTATTTTTATTCCATTTACACTTGGTAGTGAGTTATACCATTCTTCTTGTTCTTTTTGCTTTTTTTCTTCCTCTAATTTTGTTCTTATTTTTTGTTGTATTGAAGTTTGAGCTATTTCTACATTATTAGTCTTTACCTCTTGTTCTTCGTTTGTGTGTTTTTCTACAATGCTTAAATCTAATTCTTCTCCATTGTTTTCTTTTACTTTATTTACTAATTCTTCTGCTTCTTGTATTGTATTAACATATTCAATTGTGTTATTATTTAAAGCTATTTCATAATATTTATATGTTATATCTGTGTTTTCTTCCAATATTTCGCTTATTTCTTGTTCGTTTGTCTTAAGTTCTTTGTCTACAAGTTTTAATTCATATTCTGGAGTTATTTTCATATCTACATAATCTATGTTTTTATCTGTACTGCTTGTTATGTCTTCTTTTACACTTTCTTCAAATGCTTTTTTATTTTGTATATATCCTACTTCTTCTCCAGATATACTTACTTTATATATTGGTTTGTATTTTATTAATATAATCGCGATTATAAAACCAAAAGCTATTATTATAAAGTTTAAATACTTAAAAACTTCTTTTGTATAGAATTTTAGTTTTTTCTTTAAAATATATATCCACTCTCCTTTACTTGTTTTTTAAACGCGACTGTTGTTTATTATACTATATATTCTTCCAAAAATCAAATTATGTATACATATTTTAGATTTATTTGTTTACTTTTTCATGAATTTTTGGTTTTTTCTTCTAAATTTTCCAATTTTTTCTTCTTTATACTCTCTTTTTCTTTGTTTTTCTGTGTTTTGCTGTTATGTTTACTTGTATATTTGCTTTTTATGACTATTATTGCGCTAGTTTTACTCTACTTTTTATAAAATACTTTTAAATACATATGTAAATTATTGTGATTATCGTTAGAATTCACAGCTATATTGTACATAGTACACCAACAAATATAGTATTTTGAATGTGATAGGAATAATTTTAGAAATTCTTTATTAATTTTTTGGGTAATGTTCACGTCGAGCGAAGCGAGGACTAAGTGAAAGGACACCAAAAAATTAATTTAGAATTTTTTAAATTATGTATTGAACCGAAAAATACTATATTTGTTGGTGTACTCTGTACAATATAGCCGTGAATTGTAACAATTTATAAATTATTTTACATTTATCTTTCAAATATTATTGAATTTTTTAAATTTTTGTCTTATAATAAAACCTATAGGTTAGAATTGCATTTGATAGTTTCTGTAAATTTAAACCATAAAATGCTATATTGTTATCGAAGAATAGGAAGGTGATAAAAGATGGCTTTAGATTATACTATTATTGGGCAAAGAATTAAACAAGCAAGATTAGCTAAAAACTTAACTCAAGAAGATTTAGCAGAAAAAATTGATATTTCTGTTGCATTCTTAAGTAGAGTTGAAAGAGGAAATTCTCATATTAATCTAAAAAGATTAAATCAACTTTGTAGATTACTTGATGTTTCTGAAGGATATATATTAAATGGTGCTTCTAGTAATTCTAATAATTATCTTGAACAAGAATTTGCAGAATTATTAAAATCATGTTCACCAGAAAAACAAAAACTTATATATAATGTTGCTAAAACTATAGCAAACGATGAATAATTATAAACGGATTTTATATTTTATTAGATGATATAAAATCCTTTTTCTTTTATCTTTTTTATTCTTTTGGGTTTATTTTAGCTTTTTAAAATGTTTTTTTAATTTAAAATATTGATAATATATAATTGATATTATTTTTTTCTTGTGCTATTATATTATGTGGAAAATTGTAAATAATAAAATAAAGATTTAAGGAGGTATTTTATGAAATTTAATCAATGGGATAATTTCCAAAAAGGAGATTGGCAAGATGAAATAAATGTTAGAGATTTTATACAAAAGAATTACACCCCATATGAAGGCGATTCTAGTTTTTTAGTTGGAACTACCGAAAAAACTAAAAAATTATGGGATGAAGTTTTAGAATTATATAAAAAAGAACATGATTCTGAAGGCGGTGTTTTAGACATAGATACTAAAACTGTATCAACAGTATCTTCTCATGATGCTGGATATATTGATAAAGATTTAGAAACTATTGTTGGTCTTCAAACTGACAAGCCTTTAAAAAGAGCTATTATGCCTTTTGGAGGAATAAGAATTGTGGAAAAATCATGTGAAGCTTATGGAAGAAAAGTAGATCCAGAAGTTGAAGAAATTTTCCACAAATATAGAAAAACTCATAATGATGGTGTATTTAGTGCTTACACACCAGATATAAGAGCTGCTAGAAGTTCTCATTTAATAACAGGTCTTCCTGATGGTTATGGTAGAGGAAGAATCATAGGAGATTATAGAAGAGTTGCTCTTTATGGAGTTGACGTTCTAATTGAAGAAAAGAAAAAAGAGTTAGAAGTATTAGATGCAAATGAAATGACA
Source organism: uncultured Clostridium sp. (assembly GCA_946497905.1). GTDB lineage: Bacteria > Bacillota > Clostridia > TANB77 > CAG-508 > CAG-269. The sequence continues at coordinate 24,028 of CAMMMI010000012.1, read as the reverse complement.
GAAGATGTTATTCGTCAAAGAGAAGAAACTGCTGATCAAATTAGTGCTTTAAATGAGTTAAAAGTTATGGCTTCTAAATATGGGTTTGATATTTCTAAACCTGCTAGTAATGGTAAAGAAGCTGTTCAATGGCTATATTTTGGCTATTTAGGTGCTATTAAAGATCAAAATGGTGCTGCTATGAGTATAGGTAGAAATTCTACATTTTTAGATATTTATTTTGAAAGAGATTTAAAAAATGGTACTTTAACTGAAGAAGAAGTTCAGGAGATTATGGATCATTTTGTTATGAAATTAAGATTGGTTCGTTTCTTAAGAACTCCTGAATATAATGAGTTATTCAGTGGAGACCCTGTTTGGGTAACAGAAAGTATTGGTGGAATGGGTATAGATGGAAGAACTTTAGTTACTAAAAATTCTTTTAGAATTTTGCACACATTAGAAAATTTAGGTCCTGCACCTGAACCAAACCTTACAGTTCTTTGGTCTACTAGATTACCAGAAGGATTTAAAAGATATACTACAGATTTATCTGTAAAAACATCATCTATTCAATATGAAAATGACGATTTAATGAGAGAAACTTTAGGTGATGATTATGGAATTGCTTGTTGTGTGTCTCCTATGAAGATTGGTAAACAAATGCAATTCTTTGGAGCTAGAGCAAATCTTGCTAAAACATTGCTTTATGCTATAAATGGTGGAAAAGATGAAAAAACATTTAAACAAATAACACCAGAATTTGAACCAATTCGTTCTGAATATTTAGAGTATGATGAGGTAATGAGAAAATTTGAGCAAATGATGGATTATGTTGCTAAAATTTATATAAAAGCTTTAAATATAATTCATTATATGCATGATAAATATTCATATGAAGCAATTGAAATGGCACTTCATGACAGAGAAATTATAAGAACTATGGCATGTGGTATAGCTGGTTTATCAGTTGTTGCTGATTCTTTATCTGCTATTAAATATGCTAAAGTAAAAGTTATAAGAGATTCTAATGGATTAGCTGTTGATTATCAAGTAGAAGGAGATTTTCCTAAGTTTGGTAATGATGATGATAGAGTAGATGAAATAGCTGTAAATGTTGTTAAAACTTTTATGAACAAATTGAGAAAATATCAAACTTACAGAAATTCTAAACACACATTATCTATATTAACAATAACATCAAATGTTGTATATGGTAAAGCTACAGGAAATACTCCTGATGGTAGAAGAGCTGGACAACCTTTTGGTCCAGGAGCTAACCCTTTACACGGAAGAGATAGTAATGGTGCATTAGCAGTAATGAACTCTATAGCTAAATTGCCATTTGATTCTGCTGAAGATGGAATATCTTTCACATTTTCAATAACACCAGGAACACTTGGCAAAACAGAAGATGAAAGAGTAACTAATCTTGTTAACATGTTAGATGGATATTTTGCGCAAACAGGACATCATATAAATGTAAATGTTTTTGACAGAAAATTATTGGAAGATGCAATGGAACATCCAGAAAAATATCCTCAATTAACTATTAGAGTTTCAGGATATGCTGTACACTTTACAAAACTAACAAGAGAACAACAATTAGACGTAATAAACAGAACAATTCATGAGAGAATATAGGAAATAATATAAATAGTACAAAATTTTAGTAAGGAGATATAATAGGGAAAAAAGGACGTCCCCTTTTCCCTATTATAATTTTGATTATGGATTATGATTTAAGATATTATGCTAAGGTTCATTCTATTGAATCTTTTGGAACTGTTGATGGTCCTGGAATTAGATTTGTTTTATTTTTACAGGGTTGTCATTTAAAATGTAAGTATTGCCATAATAGAGATACTTGGGATATTAAAGCTGGAAATTATGCTTCTTTGGATGATATTTTTAACAAAATTATGCGTTATAAAAATTATATTCATCCTAATGGTGGTGTTACTGTTACTGGTGGCGAACCTCTATTACAGGTAAACTTTTTGATAGAACTTTTTTCTAAATTAAAAGAAGAGGGCATTCATACTTGTATTGATACATCTGGTATGGTTTCTTTGACTGATGATATTAAGAAATTACTAAGTTTAACTGATTTGGTATTACTTGATATAAAACATATAGATGATGAAAAATGTAAAGATTTAGTTGGCTTTTCAAATAAATTGGAATTAGCTTTTGCTAGATATTTAAGTGATAATAATATTCCTGTTTGGGTTAGACAGGTTCTAATTCCTGGATATACTGATGATGAGGAAGATTTGATTAAATTAAGAGATTTTTTGTCTACTTTGAATAATGTTAAAAAAGTAGAAATTCTTCCTTATCATAATTTGGGAAAACATAAGTGGACTAAATTGGGTTATAAGTATGAATTAGATGGTGTAAAACAAGCCACTAATAAAGATGTACAAAGAGCCAAAAAAATCTTAGGCATTGCCTAGGATTTTTATATATTATATCTTTTTAATGTTAATTTATTTAATAAGTTATCAGTTTACATTCCTAATAATTTTAATTCAATATTTTCCATTTTATATTTACCACCAACTAATTTAAAATCAACTAATGTATTTTCTAATGTTTCTTCATTTTGTCTCAAATCAGTTGTAAAATACAATTTTATTTGAGGTATTTCTATTTGGTTAGTAACAATTTCCTTAAATGTTTCAGCCATATGTTTTTCATCTTCACAAACTAATATTAGTTGTGGCATACTTGAAAATCCTGAATCTCCAAGAACAAAATTTTCGTAAAAGTCTTTATATAATTTTATTTTGTCTACTAATTTTTTTTGCCAGTCTTGTTCTCTTCTTATTACTTCAAATAAAAATTGTATTGATTTATTATTTTTTGTAAGTTTTACAGCCCCTCCTGTTGCTTTAAATAGCTTTCCTGCAACTTTTGCTGTTATTGCTGGCTTAACTGTATAACTATCAAAAGCTTTTACTTTTCTTAAATAAGCTATTAATGTTTGATTTCCTGCTAATCTCTTCTTTATCATTGGGACTGGTTTTGTATTATCTGATGGTTGCCATTTACATTCTATTTCTTTTGAGTTAAGTAAATATTTTCCCATCTTTTCTAAACAATATATTCTATATATTCCTTTTCCTTCATCAGAAGTAAAATAATATCTTGTTAAAATTTTAGACTTTACAAGTTGATCTAATTTATTGTTTAATTTATCTTGTGATTTAGGGTCAATTCCTTTTATTTCAAGCATTTGGTATAATTGTCTTGATGTTATAAATTCAAATTCATTTACTAATTCTAATATAGCAAAATGAATTTCATTTATATGACCTATATTTATCTTATGTACTATTTGATTCATTGACACATATCCATCTTTACCATCAAAAGTTTTTATTTCACCTTCTCTGATTGCAAATGGTGATACTTGTGCTTTAATTTGGCTATCTTCAACCATAATCTACTCCTCCTTAAATTTAGAAATATCTATAATTTAAAATTATAAAACAAAATTTTAATTTTAAATATTTTGTAAATTAACTATTTTATAAAATGTTTAATTTTATCTTCTTTTTTTCCTCATCTATTTTTCTTATGTACACACTAACTTTTTCTCCGTATTCTAATCCTTCTTGATATTCTGCCATTCCTACTAAATTAGGATTAAGCTCTATAAAAATGCCATTTTTATTTTTTTCTGTTTCTCTTATTATGCCATAAGTTTTCATTCCTTGTTCAAACTTCTTAGCATTTTCTTCCCATGTACCTAATATTTCTTTATATGATAGTATTACTTTTCCTTTTTGCTTGTCTATAGATTTTATCACAACTTCGACTTTTTGTCCAATTTTTAATCTTTCATATGGTGATTTTATTCTTGCTATTGATAAATCTTCTATATGTGCTAAACCTACTATTCCTCCTCCTATTTCTATAAATGCTCCATATGGTTTTATACTTTTTACAATACCTTGTACTCTTTGTCCTACTTCTAAATCATTTTTAACCCATTTTAAAGCTTCTTCTTGCACATTTTTTCTTGATATTATTATTGTATTATCGTCTTTTATTTCTTTTATCTTAAATTGTACAAATTTATGCACTTTTCCTGTACATATATTTTCTCTTGGTAAATTATTTTGCTGTAAGTTTATTGCTTCTATTTCTTCTCTTGGCATTATTCCTGTTAATCCATTTTGTAAGTTTATATAAAGATTATAATCTTTATCGCATTTTTTTACTAATCCCTGCATTATTTCATCATTTTGTATATAATTTTTTATCTTACTAATGTCTATTTGTGATATTTCGTTATTCCATCCTTCTGGTTTAAATTTTAGTGAGCTCATTTGTATTTTTCTCCTTTTTTCTTACGTTTTTTATTATTATACATTTCTCTTTTTGTTTTTTCAAGATTTTTCATTTATAATTCATATTTTTTTGAAGATTTTAATACACTCACAATTTTATCAATGCATAATATCCCAATAATAAAGCCCCTTTAAAAATTGCATCTTTAAAAGGACATGATTACATTTTACTATTTATATTGGCATCATCATTAGTTTTTTTTTATTATTTTTGACATTTTTATAATAGTTCGCAATTAATTCATCTAGCTCTATACTCAATTGATAAATTATGCTATAATCATCTCCATTTTCTATGCTTTTATTCAATTTGTCTCTTAATTTACAAATTTCATCATTCAACATTTTTATCTCTCCTTTTCAATTTTTTTATCATTTGTATATTTATAAATTACCACATAAATATCTCTAAGTCAAGTATTTTCAATGGTTTTTAACAACTTTCGTACGACATGCTTTTTTGTTTTTCGACAATTTGACAAATAAAAAAACGGTATTATTTTTATATTTTCATAAATACCATTTTTTTAACATATTTTTTCTTGCTATTTTTATACATATTTTTTTAATTTTTCACAATAGAAATCACCATTTTATCCTCTTTAAATACATCATCTAACACTTGCATTAAATATTCAACATTTATCCCTTCTATTTCCTCTAAATAGTCAAAACTATTAATTCCTTTAAAATTATCTGATAAAAACATTCTTGCTATATCTGCTACATCATTATATTCTCTTACATATGCACCATATATCATTTTTTTGGTTCTATTCATGTCTTCTTCATTTATTCCTTTTTCTTTTAAGTTCTTTATTTCCATTTTTATTCTTTTATACACTTCTTTTGGCTCGTTTGATTGTCCCATAATCATAATATGTGCATAAGTTTTTGAAAATTCATAATCTAAACTTGGTCTTGAATATATGATTCCTTCATCATATAATTCTTTGTATAATTTTGAGCTTTTTCCTATTAGCAATCTTAATATTATTTCTATAGATATGTGTTTTTTTACAGTTTCTTTATCACATTCATTATTTGTATCTTTTATTCCTATCGCATACATTGGCTGGCTTACTTCCAATTTTTCTTCTATTTTCTCTTGTACTATTGTTTCTGGTTCTTCTGGATATATTCTTTTTATTTTTCCATTAGATTTTACATCTATTAATCTGTTTTTAACTTCTTCTATCATTTCTTCTGGATTAAAGTCTCCTGAAACTACTAATGTCATATTTGATGGATTATAAAATGTGTTATAACATTTGTATAATATATCTTTATTTATTTCACTAATTGATTCTATTGTTCCTGCTATATCTATTTTTACAGGATTATTATGATACATTGCTTTTAATGCATTTAAATATACTTTCCAGTCTGGACTATCACTATACATATTTATTTCTTGTCCTATTATTCCTTTTTCTTTTTCTACATTTTCATCTGTGAAATATGGATGTTGTACATAATCCATTAATTCTGTCATTGCTTCATAAAAATTGTCTGTGGCTTCAAATAGGTATGCTGTATGATCATTAGTTGTATAAGCATTTGCATCAACTCCTAATGATGTTAATGTATCTAAACTATTTGTACCATTTGGTTGTTCAAACATTTTATGTTCTAAAAAATGTGCTATTCCCATTGGTACTTTTGTTTCTTGTTTTTCTCCTGGTACTATAAAATTGCTATCAATTGAACCATAATTTGTTCCCCATATTAAATATTTTTTCTGTATTCCCTTTTTTGGAATTAGCATTACTGTTAAGCCATTTTTTAATTTGTCTACATATAGTTTTTCCTTTACTTTTGAATTTTCTATAATTTTCACTTATTGCGCCTCTCTTTCTTTAATTTTTCTTGAAAATAAAAATTGTTTATTTTCACTTTGAGCCTAAGTAACTTAAAGTTTCATATTGTTTTCTAATTATTTAAAAAATATATTGTATTAATTGATACTTTATTTGCTATATCAACTATTTGTTCTTTTGTTATTTTTTCTATTATATCTTGATATTCGTCAAGTTTCACTTCTGTTTGAGAAAGCTCTTGTCCAAAACAGTATGTTATCATTGTATCTTGTTCGTCTTCAATTCCTTTTATAGTGGCAATTATTCCTTTTTTACAATTATTTATATCTTCATCAGTAAAATTACCTTTTTTCATATCTTCTAATTGTTCTCTTGTAAGACTTAAGGCTTTATCATAATTTTCTATTTCTATCCCACAATTTATAAATATAACATTTTTATGTCTAAAATACATTGAGTTTGCAACATATGCTAAATGTTCTTTTTCTCTTATATTTTGGAACATTTTAGATGTTGCACTTCCTCCTAAAATATTATTAAACATTAATACAATATACTTATCTTTTTCATTATCTATATTTATATTTAGTCCTATTACTAATTTACCTTGTGTTACATCCATAGATTCTTTTACTATTTTTTCTTCTTTTTGTTCTATATCTTCTATTTTATGTGGTTCATATTTTGGTTCTCTATCTTGTAACTTTTTTATATTTTCATTATCTTTTATTTCTTCTATTATATTTTCGTCTATATTTCCAGTTATAAAAATGTCAATCTTACTATCTTTTATTAAGTCTTGATAAACATTATATAAATCTTTTTCATTTATTTTATCTAAGTCTTCTACATAACCATATTTATATAACCCAAATGGCTCATTTTTATACATTTCTTCTATACACCTATCTAGTGCATATCTTCCTTTATTATCTATTTTACTTTCTATGATATTCTTTAAATTATTTTTTTCTTGTTTGACATATTCTTTTGAAAAACAGTCATTTTCTAAATATGGATCAAATACTAGTTCTAATAATTTTTCTAAAGATATTTTTAATATATTTCCATCATTTTCTGGTAAGTAGTTATCATTTATTGTTTCCATATAAAATTTTAGAACTTGATTATCTCCTGCTTTATCTAATCCACAGTCAAAACTTGCTCCATATAATTCTTCTAATTCTTTATTTATTTTTTCTTGTGTTTGCATATTTTTACTTCCTCTTCTTAATACACTTGGTATTAAAGCATTACTCGTTACTTTTTCCTTATCTAGTTTTACTGTTAAAAATACAGATAATAAATTTGTTTTAAATTTATCACTTTTTATTGTGTGTAGTTTTATCCCCTTTTTTAGTTCTATTTGCTTATATTGCATATATGTTCCTCCTTTTTTTATTATTTCTTTTACTAAATTTTATTATATCCTATTTATTACTAGTTATACACGTATATCTACTATATCAAAGCAAATCATTTTTTATTCAATTATATTTTTAGATTATAAAAAGTGTACTTTCTATAATCTAAAAAAGGCATACATTTATATGTACACCTAATAATTTATGTTTATTAAAATTTTCTTTTTCTTGCTGCTTCTGATTTTTTCTTTCTTTTTACACTAGGTTTTTCGTAGTGTTCTCTTTTACGAACTTCTTGAATAACCCCATTTCTAGCGCATTGTCTTTTAAATCTTCTCAAAGCATCTTCTATATTTCCATTATTAACTTTTATTTCTGACATTTATATTTCCCTCCTTCCGGCCATACGACAAATGTATGTTGGGATAACCCTAATTAACGATATATATTATACATTAAAGGTCTATTATTGTCAATAGCTAAAACTCAAATAGTACTGTTTTCTTAGCTTTTAGAGACTTTTGAACATCAATTACTCTTTGATTACTTGAACCTCTAAATCTTAATTTTAAATCTTTTTTATCTTCTTCAAATTTTCCATCTACTATGACATCTAAATATGATAAAAGTTCTGGCGTTTCTTCCCATGTATTACACATCTTATCTACAACATCTTTATCAAAAGTATAGCCTGTATAACACCAGATATTTTTATCTGGGAATTTTTCTTTTACTTTTTTTACTAATGGTAATAATCCTTTTTGATTTGTATGTTCTAATGGCTCTCCTCCTAATAAAGAAAGTCCAGATACATATGGATGATCTAATTCTTCTATTACTTTATCTATTTCTTTTTGTGTAAATTCTTTTCCATAATTAAAATCCCATGCTTCTTGATTAAAACAATTTTTGCAATGATGATTACATCCACTAACAAATACTGAAACTCTTACTCCTAATCCATTTGCTACATCTGCTTTTTTTATATCTGCATAATTCATCTATTATTCCTTCTTTCATATCTCTTAGCTATATAATATATTTTATCAATTAAACTTATTTACATTTTATCATAAAAAATATGTTTATTTTCTATATCATGAAAAAATTCCTCCAATCCAATTAAATAATGGATTTTCAAACAATAATTCCCTCATCCAACTATTTGTAAAAGGTATAAACCATAGTATAACTCCTATGATAATAACAATAATAATTGTCAATATAACTGCTATTATTCCTTTTTTTGAAGGTGCTTCAAAATTGTCCATAGAAAATCTATTTTTAAACAATTTTTTAGATAATGCTACTATTGCTGAAAAAGTTCCTACTCTATAAACTTCTTCACTATTGTCAATTTTATTTTTTCTTTTTCTTCTATTAAAAATATTTTGTTGTTCCTGTTGTTCTTGCTCTATTTCTTCTTGTTGTTCTTTATAAAAATTTTGTTGTTCTTGATAACTCTTGTTTCTCTCTATTTCTTCTTTTTGTATTTCAGCATCATATTGCTCTTTTAAAAATGGATTAGAAAGTACTTCATATGCTTCATTTATTTCTTGCATTTTATTTTCACAATATGTTTTTGCTATTCCTTGTTGCTTATCTGGATGATATTTCTGTACAAGAACTCTATATGCTTTTTCTATTACTTCACTTGAAGCTAATCTATTTACTTCTAATATTTCATAATAATTTTTCATATTATTAAAATACTCCATTTAATTATTTACAATCAATTTTTTAACTGCACTAAATTATTGATTGTATAAGATAATTTAGTGCGAATTTAGTTAAGTTCTTTTCTTATTCTATACTAAAGGAAAAAAAATATCAATACCAAATAAAAAAAATTTTTTGTCTTCAATTATACATTATTACAATTTATAAGTAGATTAGGCATAGTACATCAATAATATAGTATTTTGAATGTGATTGAAATAATGTTAGAAATTCTTTATTAATTTTTTCGGAAAATGTTCACGTCGAGCTTTAGCTCGGACTAAGTGAAAGGATGCCAAAAAATTAATTTAGAATTTCTTAAATTATGTAATGAACCGAAAAATACTATATTATTGATGTACTATGCCTAATCTAGTTGTAAATTATAACAATATATTTATATAAAAGAATTATTTTACCCCAAAAGTTAATATATTTAACTTTTGGGGTTTATCTTTTATTTATTATTAAACTGCTCTTTTGTATTTAATATATGTTACTATTCCTGCAATAACTCCTATAATAATTCCTATAATCAAGAAATCTCCTACAAGTCCTGTTTTTGGTAATGTTAACCCTCCATTTTGCGAATTCGGATTAGTTGGTACAACACTATTGGAAGAAATATTATTGCCACTAGTATTAGTATTATCCCCGCCACTACTGGAATTACCTCCTGTATTAGTATTGCTTTTATCTACTATCTTAATATCAGTAGATACATCCTTTATAGTAAAACTTTCTGTATCAGAAGAAAATTCATTACTCCTTAATGTAACTGTTTGTTCACCTAATTCTGCACCTTCTTTTACAGTCAATATAATCTTTCCTATAACTTGATCTTCACTTGTTGTTTCATAATCTGATTTTGTAATAGTAAGAGAATCTTCTATTAAAGTTGCTCCCCAAACATTATCATCATCTGGTTTTACTTCTACATCAAATATATCAGTATTGACATCAATTACTCCATTATATATAGCAATTCCTGAACCAGCTTCTATATCAGATACCTTCATAGTAAGTATTACGCTTTCACCTACTTGTAATTCTTTTTTGTCTGGTGTTAATGTTAAAGTACATGTATAATCATCTGCCGCTAAACTTTTAATTCCTATTGTTCCAATAAAAATTATAGTAATAACTAACATTAATATTATCTTTTTCAAATTTTTCTTTATCATGAATATTCCCCCTATATAGCTATATACTTATTATATTATATATCTCATATTTTATCATTTTTTTCAATAGGTTCTATTTCCCTAAAAACATAATTTGTTGAAGTATAAGGGGATTTTGGGTTTTTTTACATTTTTGTTACATTTTTGTTACAACTTTATTACAATTGTTTTATTAAGAGAATTTTTCTTTAATATTTTTCCAATATTTATCCAAATATTGCCTCAAATTCATCAGCTTCAATTTTTTCTTTTTCAAGCAATATTCCAGCTACTTGATGCAATTTGTCAACATTGTCTGTTAATATTTGTTTTGCTCTATTATATCCTTTATCTACAATAGCTTTTGTCTCTTCATCTATAATAGCTGCTGTTTCTTCTGAATATTCTTTCGCTTGTGCAAAATCTCTTCCTAAAAATACCTCTTCTTGGTTAGAACCTAACATTAATGTTCCTATTCTATCACTCATACCATATTTTGTAACCATACTTCTAGCAATTTTTGTTGCTCTTTCTATATCATTACTTGCACCAGTTGAAATATCATTTAATATAAGTGCTTCTGCTACTCTACCACCTAATAGAGAAACTATATTTTCTTCCATTTCAGTTTTTGACATAAACGATTTATCTTCAGTAGGACGATACATAGTATATCCTCCAGCCATTCCTCTTGGTACTATTGATATTTGATGTACTGGATCTTGTGTTTCTAAGAAATGACTAACAACTGCATGACCTGCTTCATGATATGCAACTAATTTATTTTCTTTTTCACTTCTTACTTTTGTCTTCTTTTCAGGTCCCATTGTTACTTTTACCATTGCATCTTCTATTTCTCTCATACCTATCTCGTTTAAGTTTCGTCTAGCTGATAACAATGCTGCTTCATTTAATACATTTTCTAAGTCTGCACCTGCAAATCCAGATGTATTTTTTGCTATTACTTTTAAGTCTACATCATCTGATAATCTTTTCTTTCTTGAATGAACTTCTAATATTTGTTCTCTTGCTTTTACATCAGGTAGGCCAACTACAATTTGTCTATCAAATCTACCTGCTCTTAATAATGCTTTATCTAATACATCAGGTCTATTAGTTGCTGCTAATACTATTACTCCTTCATTTTCTGCAAATCCATCCATTTCAACTAATAATTGGTTTAATGTTTGTTCTCTTTCATCATGTCCTCCACCAAGTCCTGCTCCTCTTTGACGTCCTACTGCATCAATTTCATCTATAAATATTATACATGGTGCATTTTTCTTAGCTTGATCAAATAAGTCTCTTACTCTTGAAGCACCAACACCTACAAACATTTCAACAAAGTCTGATCCACTTATTATAAAAAATGGTACTCCCGCTTCTCCTGCTACAGCTTTTGCAAGTAATGTTTTACCTGTACCTGGTTGACCAACTAATAGAACTCCTTTAGGTATTCTTGCTCCCATATCTGTAAATTTTTTAGGATTTTTTAAAAATTGTACTATTTCTTCTAGTTCTTCTTTTTCTTCATCTACACCTGCTACATCTTCAAATGTAATCTTATTTTTTTCTGCTGGTGTCATCATTCTTGCTTTGCTTTTTCCAAATGACATTGTTTTACTTCCAGGATTTCCATTATTTGCTCCTCCCATCATTAGAAACCAGAAAATCAAGAATATTATTAATAATCCAAATGGTGTTAATAAACTAAGTATTGTTATAAATATTGATTGTGATTTTTCTTCTAATGTAAATGCTCCGTTTTTTAAAAATTCTTCAGAATAAGTTAAAAAACTTCCCATGTCTGGTATATTAACTTCTTTCTTTATTTTATCTTCTTTCATTTGAACTGTTGCTGTTTTTCCATCTGATTCTATTTGTATTGATTCTACATTCCCTTCATTTATACTAGTAAGTAACTCAGAATATTTTAATTTAGAATCACTATTTTCTACTATAGATGATAAAACTACTATAAATATTACTCCTATTATCAGCCACATTGCTAATGTTTTTATTCCATTTTTCAAAATAATTCCTCCTCATGTTTTTTTATTTATCTACTGTAAACTTAAACAATAGACATTTCTTAAAATGATAAAACTCTTATATCATATTGTTTTTCCTTTTTCAATAGTTTTTTTATTTCTTTTTGATTACAAAAAATATTGATTTTATAAGTCTTTACGGATAATAGTTATAGCTTTAATATATATATTTTATGATTTTTTATAGAAATTTTAACATTTTTATTTGGAGTAAGATATTTATTTCCAATATTGTTACTACAAAGTTTTAAAATATCTTCTATATGTACTTTTTCTACTCCTTTTGAACTGCCAAAAAGTCTTGTTATAGTATATATTATAATTTTTGATTTTATTACTTTTTCTTGTAAATTAAACTTTTTTAAGTCTAAAATTATTTCATTTTCTTTTTCATCTAGTAATACAGATATATAAGCATTTTTTACTTGTTTTTCTATGTATTCTTCTTCTTCTGTAACTAGTTCTGATAATCTACTTATTGTTTCTATTATATTAGGATTGAACTCATCTTTTATATACGGAATAACGATGTTTCGCACTTTATTCCTTGTATATATATTATTAAAATTAGATTTGTCTATTTTTGGATTCAAGTTTTCTTTTATACAGTAATCTTCTATTTCATGTCTTTCACATTCTATCAATGGTCTTATATATTTACCATTTTTAACTTCTATTCCTTTTAATCCACTTATTCCAGTTCCCCTTAATATATTCATTATAACAGTCTCAGCCTTGTCATTTTTATTATGCGCAATTGCTATTTTATTTGCCTTTTCTTTTATCAAAACTTCTTCAAAAAAAGTATATCTTTCATTTCTTCCTGCTTCTTCTATCCCTATTTTATTAGTATTAGCTATTTTTTTTACATCTATTCTTTTAGAATAAAATTTAACATTATTTTTTTGACAAAAATTTTTTACAAAATTTTCTTCTTCATCTGCTTCATCTCTAATCATATGATTAATATGTGCAACAATAATTGCCAAAGGGGACGGGCTATTTTGGCACACTTTTATTAAAATATCTAACAAGCACATTGAATCTGGCCCTCCTGAAACTCCCACTACTATTTTGTCACCATTTTCTATTAAATTATATTTCTTTATTGTTTTTACTGTTTTAGTATAACAATCTTCTTTTATTCTTTTTGCCATGTTTAATCTCTTTCCTTTCCAAGGGATAAATCTGGTTGGAAAAAAATTAAATTTTGAGCATTCAACTTTATGAGGCATAACTCTTTGTATGTTGATTAAATTTCAAATGAAGTTAGCCACTATGCGACACCAAAATTATAATTATTTTTCAACCTTTTTCTCCTTCATTATCTATTCTATTTTCTGTTTTATGTTTTATCGCTTTTTACTTTATCATTTTTTCATTAATTGTTTTTCAACAATTTTCTCAAACTTTCTCTATTTATTTTAACTATATCTTCCATTGTTCTAAATGAAATATTTTTTGACTTTAACAATTTCACTAATTCCTTTAAATATTCTTTATTATCTTTCAAGTTTTTTACATTAATATTTTCGGCTTTTAAATATTTTTCAACTTCTTCTTTACATATTTGATTTTTGTCGACCTTATCACATTCTAACAAGTTAAACTCTAAATCTTTTTCATCATTATTTATTAATGTTCTTTCACTTTGTAATATTAGTGTTTCGAGATTTTTTCTTACACTTTCTTGACTATTATTATATAACATACTAAAACTTGAAAATCTATAATCTGACTTATTTCTACAAATTCCAGCCTTTATTGGATTTTCATGAATGTAATCTATACAACGATATAAATGATTTACAGACATTATTGCTTGTGATTTATATCTATTCTTAAAAACATATCCTGTTCTATCATGTTTTTTATTGTAATACACGGCATATTGTGTATTTATTTTGTGCATAAATGTTGCCATATCATTAGTATTCTGCGTATTTATTAAAATATGTGAATGATTACTCATAACGCAATATGATAATATTTTGATTTCTAAATTTTTTTCTTCTGAATTAATTAATTTCAAATATTTATTTTTTTCTTCATTTGTTTCAAATATATATTCTTTATTTATTCCTTGTGTCATTATATGAAAAAAAGACACTGTCATATGGTTTCTTGGTATTCTTGGCATAAATTCTCCTTTCAAATTTTAAAATATGCCCCTATATAACATGTCCCCCCAAAATGTGCCTAAATAAATATTAATTATATTTGACACCAGAATGTACTTAAAATATCAACTATATTTGATACAAGAATGTACTTAAAAATATTAACTATATTTGATACCAGAATGTACTTAAAAATATTAACTATATTCGACACCAAAGTGTGCCAAAATAGCCCGTCCCCTTTGGCAATCTCTAGTCATCAAACCTTTTTTCTAAATTTACAAATTTTGTGTAACTTCCTAACCATAATAAGTCTACTGTTCCTAATGATCCTCCTCTATGCTTTGCTATGATAACTTCTGCTATGTCCTTCTTTTCACTTTCTTTATTATAATAATCATCTCTGTATAAGAACATAACTATATCCGCATCTTGTTCTATAGCTCCTGATTCTCTCAAGTCTGATAGCATTGGTCTATGGTCTGGTCTTTGTTCTACAGCTCTTGATAATTGTGATAGTGCTATTACTGGTACTCCTATTTCTTTTGCTAATATTTTTAATGATCTACTTATTTCTGAAATCTCTTGTTCACGTGTTCCAGCTCTTCTGTTACTTCCTTGAACAAGTTGTAAATAGTCTATTACTACCATTCCTATATTTTTTTCTAGTTTTAATTTTCTACATTTTGCTCTTATTTCCATTACTGAAATACCTGGTGTATCATCTATGTATATTTCTGCGTCAGATAATGGTCCTATACTTCCTGCTAGTTTTGTCCAGTCATCATCATCTAATTTTCCTGTTCTTACTTTATTACTATCTACCATCGCTTCACTACATAAAATTCTATTTACCATTTGTTCTTTTGACATTTCTAAACTAAATATTACAACTGGCACATTTGCTCTTACTGCTGCATTTGTTGCTATATTAAGTGCAAATGCTGATTTTCCCATTGCTGGCCTAGCAGCTATCAATATTAAATCTGATCCATGGAATCCTGCTGTTTTATAGTCTAGCTCTGTAAATCCTGATGGCACTCCTGTTATATGTTGCTTTCTATTATATAATTCTTCTAATTGTGTAAAACTTTCAACTAATACATCTTTTATTGGAGTATATCCTTTTTTGTCTTTATTTTGCATTATATTGAATATCTTTTTTTCTGCACTTTCCATTATATCATCAACGTCTTCAGTTGGATCATACCCTAAATCTATTATTTCATTCGCTGTTTTTATAAGGTTTCTTAAAGTTGATTTTTCTTCTACAATTTTTATATATTTTATTGCATTTGCTGTTGTAGGTACTTTATCTGGCAAACTTACTAGATAATCTAGTCCTCCTATTTGTTCAAATTTCCCCATACTTTCTAGCTCTGACTTTACTGTTATTAGATCTATTGGCTCATCTCTATTATATAAATTTAAAATTGCACTATAAATAGCCCTATTATCTGGTCTATAAAAATCTTCTTCTTTTAATATCTCTATTGCTGAAATTACTGCATCTTTGTCTGTCAACATACTACCTAAAACTGCTTGTTCTGCTTCTAAATCATGTGGTGGTACTTTTCCTAATTCCATTATTATTCTCATCCTTTTTATATTTAGATTTTTAGTAAAGATTATACCTATAAACTTGATATTATATTATTACTCTGAAACAACATCTACTTTTAAAATTCCTATAACACCTTCAAATAATTTTATCTCTACATTATGAACACCAAGTGTTTTTATTGTTTCTTTTAAGTCAATTTTTTTCTTATCAATATTTATTCCATGTTGAAGTTCTAATTCTTTAGATATTTCTTTTGTAGAAACTCCTCCAAATATCTTCCCATTCTCTCCAGCTTTTACTTTTATTCTTAAAGATATTCGCTTTAATTTATCTGATATTCGTATTGCTTCTTCTTTTTCTTGATTTTTTTGGAATTTTAATGAGTCTTGCTTTGCTTTTAATTTACTCATATTCTCACTGTTTGCTTCTACAGCTAGATTTTTTGGAAATAAAAAATTACGTGCATAGCCGTCTGATGCATTTATTATTTCATCTTTTTTTCCTACTCCTTTTATATCTGCTTTTAATATTACTTTCATATCTCTTTCTCCTTTCTGGAAATTAGGGGACGTTCCTTTGGCACTAATTTTCTAATTCATAAAAATATTCATTTATTCTGTTTATTAATTCTTGTTTTGTTTCTTCTAATGTCATTCCTTCTACTTGTGCTCCAGCTAATGTTATATGTCCTCCGCCACCTAGTTTTTCTAATATTACTTGTACATTAATATCTCCTATAGATCTACCACTTATGCAGACTTTATCTCCTTGCTCTCCTATTACAAATGATGCTGTTATATTACTTATTGTAAGCAATTCATCTGCTGCTTTTGCACATATTAAAGGTGAATTTTTTTCTTTTTTATCATAAATAGCTATTGCAATTGAATCATTTATAATCTCAGATTTAGCAACTATTTCTGCTATTTTACTAAATGTTTCTAAATCACTTTGAAACCATTTTTTTACTCTTATAATGTCTATTCCCTTTTTTCGTAAAAATGCTGCTGCTTCGAATGTTCTTACTCCTGTTTTAAAAGTGAAATTTTTTGTATCCATCATTATTCCTGCATACAGACTTTCTGATTCTATAGCTCTTAGTTCTACTCTTGTTTCAGCATATTGTATTAGTTCTGTTACTAATTCTGCTGCCGATGATGCATACACTTCTTGAAATATTAGTATAGCATTTTCTATATAGTCTGTACTTCTTCTGTGATGATCTACTATTACTATTTTTTCTGTTTTTGTCAGCAATTCCGGTGCTTCCACATAGTTTACTTTATGTGTATCGACTATTATTAATAATGTATCATTATCTATGTTTTCTTCTGCTACTTCTTTTGTTATTAAAATATCTTCATATTCTGGATCTTTTAATAATGTTGCTTTGAATGCTTCTAATGTAGTATTTTCATTACTGTCTATTATATATGCATTTTTCCCCAAACTCTTAGCTAATCTATACATACCTAAACTTGATCCCATAGAGTCTATATCTGGATTTGTATGTCCCATTATCATAACTTTGCTAGAATCTTTTATTAAATTTTCTAATGCATGTGCTACAACTCTTGCTTTTACTTTTGTTCTTTTTTCTACTTCTTGTGCTCTTCCTCCATAGAATTTATATATTTCATTTTCTCTAATTACAGCTTGGTCTCCTCCTCGTCCTAATATAACTTCCATTGCCTCCTGGGCTGATTTAAATTTATCCTTATCTGTTATACCATCATTTGAAATAGCTATACTTAATGTTAGCTGTAAATTATCATTTGTATGTATTTCTTTTACTTTATCTAATATACTAAATTTATCTTCCTTAACATTTTCTAGATATCTCTGTTCAAATAAGTATATAAATGTGTCTCTATCAGATTTTATTAATATACCATTTGTTTGATTTGTCCATTCATATACACATTTATCTATTTCTGCAAGTATTTTTGTCTTTTCTTCGCTTTCTATTTGTTGGATTATTTCTTCGTAATTATCTATCATCATTATAGTTACACATGATTTTGAATTCTTATATTCTTTTTGCAATTTTATATTTTCTGTCTCATCTATAAAGTATAACATCATAATATAGTCTTTATTATTTTTTTCTTTATTATTTTTAGATTTCACAAATTTCGCTACAATCTCATAATACTTTTCGTTTACTTGTATATGCTTTACTATTGGCATATTATCATTTTTTTCTTTATTTATAATATCTGATTTTACATCTAGTATTAAATTATTTAAATATGTTTTAATATCTACATTTTTAAATTCTTCTGTAAATTTTGAATTTTTCCATGTTATATTTCCATTAGTTTCAATTATCATTAATGGAAATGGTGAATTTATTAAGCTTGTTTTTGCTGCTGAATCTATTGTTAATGTTAAATCTTGAATTGTCTCGTTTATTTCACTTTTTTTCTTATTACTTGTGTAATACGAATATATTGATATAATTAAAAATAAGAAAATTGCTGGTATTATCATATTTCTATTTTCAATACATATCACAGCTAGTAATAGAAATATAATAGCTAAATATATTTTATTTCTTGAAGTAAAAAGCTCTAGGATTTTTTTACTTTTATTTTGCATAACTTTTTCTCCTTATATTTTATCTATTATATTTTATCTACAAATACAGTATTTGTCAAGTTAAACCTAGAATTCACATCTATAAAAGGTATGATACATCATAAATATAGTATTTTTCGGCTCAATACTATATTTATGATGTATCATACCTTTTATAGATGCGAGTCATAATGTAGCATAAAATTTATTTTGCTACTAAAGGTCTTTATAAATTAATATGCTTTATCTTTATCTATTTTTTCCATTCCTGAAATTTCGATATCTTGACCATTTACACTATAATAGATTTTTTTATTTTCTCCAAAATTTGCATTTACTGTTCTTTTTATACTATCAAAAATACATTTTGCAATATCTGTTTGTTCATATATTTCATAAGCTTTATCATTTGTTTCTAAATGTACACTTATATCAAATGGTGCTCCATTTTCTTTAAAGTCGATCATTATTCCATTTTTTTCTCCTATTTCAATACTATTATATCTGATAGTATATCCTATTATTTTTCCTATACAATCTATAATTCTTGCAACTGTCACATCCTCTGAATGTAACATTTTAAATGCTCTTTCTTCTCCTTTATAAATTATATATATTGGACTTTGTTTTTCATTTGAATAATTAATAATATTTTCATCAGAAGAAGTAGAATTATCTACTTCTCCTTCTGAAATTCCTACAAAAGTATCATCTGTTAGTATTGCTTGTTCTGTATAAGTCTTTTCTGATGATAGGACTTTTATACATAAGTAACCTAAAATTAGTATTATTGATATTACTACTAATGTAATTATTATAATAAGTAATTTACTATGTTTTTTTATAAAATCTTTCATTTAATGAATTCCTTTCTGCAAATTTATTTCTAATATGCTAAAGTCATAACTTTATATCTATCATAATCAAGAACGGCATTTTTTTGTAATTCATCATCTGTTAATTTTCTTTCATAATATCTAAAAGCATATATCATTCCATTAAAGTAATTTTCTCCTCCTGATTGTGGTTGATTTGAATTATCCAAATCACAGCCTATTCCTAACCAAGATTCTGTTCCCCAAGCCAAGTTTTGGTCAGTTGGAGTATTATCTATTTGAGTAACTCTTTCACTTAGATCTCCATTAACATTGTCTACATCTTCAGTCCCTTCTGCATGACCATTAGTTGAAAATGTATTTTGTATAAGGTATTTTTTTCTACCTGACCCTTGTGTTGTACCCATCTGTCCATTTCCAGAATATTCTACAAAATTATTTGGAGTTTTACGTGCTATTATAGTAGACCATATATGATCACTTGATGTTCCCGTATAATATCTATGCATAAATTTTAATGTTTTATCTGTTGTTGATTGTGGTATTACTAATGCTGCTCCATATATTCTTGATTCTCCATTTACTTTAACAGTATTATATGAACCATAGATTACTTGATCTAAAGTCGAAGAAACATAATCTGGTCTTGCAACTATTTCATAGGTTACTTCATTTAGTTTATTTGTAGTAGTTTGTCCTTTATTGCTTAAAGTAAAATTATAATTTGTTCTAATATTACCTTTACCAGATGCATATAGATATATTCCATAATATCCATTATCATTATGTAAATTTTTTCTTGTATTACCACTATACATTAGTCCATCATACGCAGATGCTGAATATGAAGTTCCAGATTTCTGTCCAATACCATAATTTTTCCATTTAGTATTACTAGAAGCTGTTACTCCTGATACTCCCAAATCAGCTTTTGATTTATTCGCATCATAGTAAATAATTGGTTTATCATCATTTGCTCCACCCATACCAGCATAGCTAACATATGATGATAATGCAATTTTTAGCCTTTGCCCTGTAGACCAAGTTGACACATTTCCACTGTTATCTACCGCTCTAAAGAATATATATCCATCTGCTTCTTCCGCATAAGTCATACTATATGTTTTACTATCTGTATTTATAGTTTTAATTCCTGTTCCACTACTTATTTGAGAACTTGTTGGCTGTACACTTAATTCTACAGTATCTCCAGAAGTATTTAATACATCTATAGGTATTACAACATATTCTATTTTCTGGACTCCTGAACCATCTTCTTCAATATCTACTGTTAAAGTTCTGTTTGTATAAAAACCATTTTCATTTGGTTCACTCGCAAGATTTGTTGTTGTCCATAACAAACTTCCACCTGATGATGTAATTGTTGGTGGTGTAATATCAACCCATTGTGCATATAGTGTTACAGTTCCTCCATTTGTAGATGTTAAATTTTTAACTACTTCTTGATCGTTATAAGATGTTCCTGTTCCATTTGCATTTGTATTCCATCCATCAAATTCATATCCTATTCTAGTATATGTATTTGCTTTTAATACATATGATGTATCATATATAAATGTATTATTCGACATACTTCCACTTGTTGAACCATTTCCATCATAAACTACCGTATATCTATAGGCTGATCTTGTTGCACTTGCTGTCAAAGTTAAATTATATGCTGGCATTGTAAACGTATAACTTCTACTATAAGATTTTATAGTTGAACCTTCTTTCCAATTACTAAAACTATATGTATATCCAACTGCACTTTGCAATCCCGCTGTTACTGTTACACTTTCTCCATACTTATATGTACCTGCACCATTTACACTTGTAATATAATTACCTGCTACCAATGTCAAAGTATAACTATTTCTTGTATAATAATATGATACTACTGTTGAGCCGTCTCCTGATATAGTTATAGTTTGTGTATCTGGTGAAGTAAATCCTTCATATGTCTTTACTTCTGGTGTAACTTTATTCCCAGTTTTCCCTGTTAAATTATCTGTATCTTTTAATGTATATCCTCCATCTAAATCTTCTGTATAATGCCTTACAACATATTTTACATCTAAAGCTGTTCTAGTAGCTCTTGACAATAATGTTAAATTATTTGCTGGCATTGTAAATGTATATTTTTGCTGTGTAGTAACTATAGTTGATGTATTAAATATTATCCAATTTACCCAATTGTATGTATATCCAACATCATTTTCTAATGTAGCATTTATTGTTACACTTTCTCCATATTTATATGTACCCGATCCACTTACACTCGAAATATAACTACCTGCCATTAATGTCAAAGTATAACTGTTTCTTGTATAATATAATTTCAATACTAATGATCCATTACCATCTATTATTCCACTTGCTATTGTTCCTGATATACTACTATTATATGTAAATCCTTCATATGATTTTGCAGTTGCGATAGCCATTGTATCTGTTGTTCCTGTTAAATTTTCTGTTTCTGCTAAATCATACCCTGTTCCAGCTAGATTTTGTTTATAATGTTCTACTTTATAGCTTGTATTTGTGTTTACTATCCATTTTGCATATAATGCAATATTTGCTGTCGGAGTATAAACTCCATTTGTTCCTACTACCTGATTTAGACAATTTGACTCTTTATACCATCCTCCAAATGTATATCCTGGTCTTGTTGGTACATATGTAACACTTGCACTTTGCCATACAGCATATAATGGTACTGTTGCACCTTGCACACTAGATAAATTACTTACTGATTGTTTATCACTATATACCTTCTCTCCGTTTGAACTTGTTGCCCAACCTAAGAATGTATATGTTGATGTTTTACTTGCAGGAGAACTTCCAGTGTAATTATGATTATATGTTACTGTATATTTTCTTTCATATCCATTTGCTGTCAATTCTTTTTCTTCATCATATGTATGTGTACTATTTGCTGTACTTCCTCCTGTTGCTCCATTTCCGTTATATGCTACTGTATATTTATTTGCACTTCTTGCTCCATTTGCTGTTAATGTTAAGTTTTCTGCTGGCATCGTAAATGTATAACTTTGATTTGTTGTATATACATTTGAATCTTTTGTCCAGTTTGTCCAAGTATATGTATATCCTGTAGCACTTCCCAATACCGCATTTATTGTTACATTTGCCCCATATTTATATGTTCCATTACCACTAACACTTGATATATAACTATTTTTATTTAATGTTAATGTATAACTATTTCTTGTATATAGATATTCAACAACTGTTGATCCGTTACCTGCTATTGTTACAGTTTGAGTTGATGGAGAAGTAAATCCAGTATAATTCTTAACTGCTGGCGTCACTTGTGAATCTGTTGAACCAGATAATGTTTGTGTTTCTACTTCCTTATATGTTCCATCTAATTGTTCTTGCTTATGAATAACTTTGTATGTAACTGTTCCTGCTGTCCATTTTGCATACAATGTAGTATCTGCATTTAATGTATAGCTATCTCCTGGACTTCCAGCTTTATTAGTACATGTTGAATTCGTATACCATCCTTCTAATGTATATCCTGCTCTTGTTGGATTTGGTAGTACTACACTTGGAGAATTCCATTTTGCATAAATAGTATGATTTGCTGCTGTTGTTACTTTTGTTGTACTAATTACTTTATTTGTATAACTTGTTTCCTTATACCAACCTCCAAATACTCTATTTACATCAGAACTTGAACTAGCTGGTGCACCTGTATAATTATAGTTATATGTTATTTTATATTTTGGTGCTGTTAAACTACTTCCTGCT
The DNA here is from genome assembly GCA_946497905.1 of uncultured Clostridium sp. GTDB lineage: Bacteria > Bacillota > Clostridia > TANB77 > CAG-508 > CAG-269. The sequence continues at coordinate 694 of CAMMMI010000012.1, read as the reverse complement.
AACTCTGTTGGTAAGTCTCCATATGTACTATCATATACAACATTTTTACTTGTTGGTGTAACACTTCCACCTTGTGCATTAAATGTAACTGTATATGTTTTTCCTGTTGTTGCTTTTACAGCATTAGCTGTCAATGTAATATCTGTTCCTGATGGCATTGCTGGCCATGTAAATGATGCTATTGTTTGCGTTGTTTTATCTCCTAAATATGTTTTGTTGCTACTTTCCCATTTACTAAATGTTACATCATATCCTGTTACTGTTTGTATAGTAGCTGTTAGTTGTGGAACTGTTGCTCCATAATAATATTTAACTGCACTTTGTGTTGTAACAGAAGTTATATAAGTTCCCTTTACAGTAGTTAATGTTCCATATGTTCTTTCATAATATAACTTAATTACTCTTGAACCATCTGGTAAAACTGTTGTTGTAGTTACTTGATTTCCACCTACTGTACCATAAGCATATGATATACCATTTGTTACTTGATATTTTGAGTCTGTACGTTTTAAATTTGCTAATGTTAATGTACTGTCTGATACACCATTTGTATAACTTGTTGTATCTGTGGCAGTTGATGGATATGTTCCATTTGTTCCCATCAAATAATGTTCTACTTTATATGAAACATTTGTATTCGCTGTCCATATTGCATATAATGTTATATTTGCTGTTGGTGTATATGTTTGTCCTG
>CAMMMI010000011.1 GCA_946497905.1 uncultured Clostridium sp. | reverse complement strand
AAAAGGAATTAAAAAACAATAACGAGAGTTTAAAAAATTTTTATAAATAACATTTTAAATTCTGCGTTATTGTTTATGTATATTTAAAATAACTAAACTCTCTATTATAAAACATAATAAAGAGTTAAAAAGAGAGGAAGAGTTAATGTTAAAATTAGAAAATATTACAAAAGATTATATTTCAGGAGATTCCAAAGTTCAAGCATTAAAAGGTATTTCAATAGAATTTAGGAAAAATGAATTTGTATCAATATTAGGACAAAGTGGATGTGGAAAAACTACACTTTTAAATATAATAGGAGGATTAGACAGATATACTAGTGGAGATTTAATAATAAACAGAAAATCAACAAAAGAATTTAAAGACAAAGACTGGGATGCATATCGTAATTATTCTGTAGGATTTGTATTCCAAAGCTATAATCTAATACCTCATCAAACAATACTTTCAAATGTAGAATTAGCTTTAACAATTTCTGGAGTATCAAGGAAAGAGAGAAAAGAAAGAGCAATAAAGGCATTAGAAGATGTGGGACTAAAAGAACAAATTCATAAAAAACCAAATCAATTATCAGGTGGGCAAATGCAAAGAGTTGCAATAGCAAGAGCTTTAGTAAATAATCCTGATATAATTTTAGCAGATGAACCAACAGGTGCATTAGATACAAAAACCAGTGTGCAAATAATGGATATATTAAAGGAAATATCAAAAGATAAATTAATCATTATGGTTACACATAATCCAGATTTAGCTGAAAAATATTCAACAAGAGTTGTAAAAATATTAGATGGAGTAATAACAGATGAATCAAATCCATTTAATAAAGAAGATGAAGAAAAAGAGAAAGAAAATAAAGCAAAATCAGGTAGAACATCTATGAGATTTTTTACAGCACTAAGATTAAGTCTAAATAACTTAATGACTAAAAAAGGAAGAACGATTTTAACTTCATTCGCAGGAAGTATAGGAATTATAGGTATAGCATTAATACTTGCGATATCAACAGGAGTTCAAAACTATATATCAAAAGTAGAAGAAGACACTTTATCATCTTATCCAATATCAATAGAAGAATCAACTATAGATATGACAAGTATGGTAGAGACTATGATGGGAGAAAACGAAAAAGAAAATACAGAACATGAAGAAGGAAAAATTTACTCATCAGATATAATGAATGACATGATAACAACACTTTCTAATAAAATGGAAAGTAACAATTTGACCGAATTAAAAAAATATCTAGAACAAGGAAATAATGATATTGTAGATAATGCCAATGCTATACAATATAGTTATAATTTAAACTTGAACTTATACAAAGAAGACACAACAGATGAAGTAGTAAGAGTAAATCCAAGTACAGTAATGGATGCAATGGGAATGGGTGAACTATTAGAAGCACGAAATAATTCATCAATAAGTTCAATGTTTGCTTCTAGTAGTACTACAATGTCTAATAGTGATGTATGGACAAAAATGTTAGATAATCAAGAATTATTACAATCACAATATAATGTAATAGCAGGAAACTGGCCAAAAGAGTATAATGAAGTTGTTTTAATAGTAAATGAAGATAATGAAATAAGTGATTATGCATTATATGCTTTAGGTTTAAAAGATCAAAAAGATTTAAAACAAAGATGGGAAGCTGTAGAAAAAGGTGAATCACTAGAAGAAGAAAAACAAACATCATACACATATGAAGATATATTAAATTTATCTTTTAAATTAATTTTAAATAGTGATTATTATGAAAAACAAAACGGAATTTGGATAGACCAAAGTGAAAACGAAGAATATATGAAACAAAAAATAGAAAATGCAGAAAGTATAAAAGTTGTAGGAATAATAAAGCAAAATCCAGAAACAGTTGCAACAGGAATGACAGGAGGAATAGGATATACAAAAGGATTAGAAGAATATGTAATAAACAAAATTAATGAATCAGAAATAGTAAAAGAACAAAAAGAAAATCCAGAAAAAAATGTATTTTCAGGTCTAGACTTTCCAAAAGAAGGAGAACAAACAACACAAAGCTATAGTACACTAACTAGGGAACAACAAATGGCAATGGCAAACTTAAGTAATGAACAAATAGCCCAAATGATGCAAGCATATGCAGAAAACAAAAACGCAAGTTATGAAAAGAATTTAAAACAATTAGGCGCTGTGGACTTAGACACACCATCTAATATAAAAATATACCCAAAAAACTTTGAAGCAAAAGACGCAATATCACAAGGAATAGAACAATATAATCAAACACAAAAAGAAGAAGGAAAAGAAGAAAATGTAATAAATTACACAGATATAGTAGGAGTAATGATGAAATCTGTTAGTCAAATAATAGATACAATAAGTTATGTACTAATAGCATTTGTCGCAATCTCATTAATAGTATCATCAATAATGATAGGAATAATAACATATATATCAGTACTAGAAAGAACAAAAGAAATAGGAATATTACGAGCAATAGGAGCATCAAAAAGAGACATATCAAGAGTATTCAATGCAGAAACATTTATAGTAGGACTAATATCAGGAATACTAGGAATAGGAATAACGGTATTATTAACATTCCCAATAAACAGTTTAATACACAGTTTAACAGGAGTAACAGTAACAACAATAGTTCCATGGCAAGCAGGAATAGTATTAGTAATAATAAGCATGATACTAACAATAATAGCAGGCTTAATACCAGCAAAAATGGCGAGCAGAAAAGATCCAGTAGAAGCATTAAGAACAGAATAATGCCAGAGGTTGCCAAAGGGGACGGGCTATTTTGGCATTACTTGGGGACGTTCCTTTAATCCCGAAAATTAGGGAACAAAGGGACGGACCTGTATAAAATTAAAAAACAAGTCCGTCCCTTTGTTCCCTAATTTTCGGGATTAAAGGAACGTCCCCAAGTAATGTCAAAATAGCCCGTCCCCTTTGGCACTAATTTTCGGGAACGTCCCCTAATTGGTAAAAAGGAGTAAAATATTTATGAGTCAAAAACGGTAGTAAGAGAAAAAAACTAGTAAATAGTTTTAAATATGCTTTTGAAGGAATAATATCATCCATAAAAACTGAGCAAAATTTAAAAATTCATTTTATAGTTATGTTACTAGTAATAATAGCTGGGATAGTTTTAAAAATAACACAAGCAGAATGGATCGTTTGTATAATTTTATTTGGATTTGTTATTACAATAGAGTTAATTAATACAGCAATTGAAACAACAGTAGACATAGCTATGCCAAATATAAATGAAAAAGCAAAACTTGCTAAAGATATATCAGCTGGTGCTGTACTTATATCAGCTATTATATCAGTAATAGTAGGATTAATAATTTTTATACCTAAAATTTTGATTGTAATAGGTTTATAGGTAAAACCATATAAAAACCTAAATATATTATATAAGTAAGGAATGAAACAAAAAATGAACAAGTATTATTTTACATCAGAAAGTGTAACAGAAGGACATCCAGATAAATTATGTGATACAATATCAGATACAATATTAGATGAATGTTTAAAACAAGATAAAAATTCAAGAGTAGCAGTAGAAACATTTGCGTCAGGAAATGAGATTGTAATTGCAGGGCAAATAACATCAAATGCTAATATTGACATTGAAAAACTAACTAGAGAAAAAATAAAAGAAATTGGATTTGATAATGAGAAAATAGATATAGATTACAAAACATGCAAAATACATATAAATATTACTAAACAAAGTCCAGATATAGCAATGGGAGTAGATGTAGGAGGAGCAGGAGACCAAGGGATAATGTTTGGGTTTGCATGTGATGAAACTGAAAACTACATGCCATATGCTATAGATATGGCGCACAAGCTATCAAAGAGATTGACACAAGTAAGAAAGGATAAAATAATACCATATTTAAGACCAGATGGAAAAACACAAGTAACAGTTGAATATGAAGATGAAAAACCTAAAAGAATAGAAACAATATTAATATCAACACAACACGAAGAAAATATAACTCAAGAACAATTGAAAGAAGATATAAAAGAATATGTAATAAAATATATAATACCAGAAAATATGATAGATAATAATACAAAAATATACATAAACCCTACTGGAAGATTTGTTATAGGTGGACCACTTGGAGACACAGGATTGACAGGAAGAAAGATAATAGTTGATACATATGGAGGATATGCAAGACATGGAGGAGGAGCATTTTCTGGAAAAGATCCTAGCAAAGTAGATCGCTCAGCAGCATATATGTTAAGACATATAGCAAAAAATCTAGTTGCAAATGGATATGCTAAAAAATGCGAAATACAAGTATCTTATGCAATAGGAATGAAAGAACCATTATCAATTAATGTAAATACATTTGGAACAGGAAATAAGACAGAACAAGAATTAATACAAATAATTAAGAATAATTTTGATTTAACACCAGATGGAATTATTGAATATTTGGACTTGAAAAAACCAATATATTCACAAACTACAAATTATGGACATTTTGGAAAAGAGAATTTAAGTTGGGAAAAAATTATTAAAATATAATAAGATAAAATTTAGCAGGTAGAATATTTCAAGAAAATTGAAATACTCTACCTGGTCGTTAGAATGCACAGCGATATTGGATATAGTACATCAATAAATATATTATTTTTCGGTTCAATACATAATTTAAAAAATTCTAAATAATAAAGCATAATATAGAAATATTTTAAGGCTCTGATAAAAAATCAATTAAAGTATTATTAAAAATATTTTTAGCGTCATAAAAAGTGCCATGTCCTGCATTATCAAAAGGAAATAGTATAGAATTAGAAATCTCTTGTTTCATAATTTGAGCCATGCCAAAAGGACAAATTTTATCTTCCCTGCCATGAAAAATGCCTGTAGGAACTCTAATTTTTTTTAAATCATCAAAAATATTTTCATCACGAAGAGAAATTAAAGAACTCATTTCTCCAATACCACTGGCACTATTACTTAAATCTTGAAACCAATTTTTAAATGCTAAAGAAGGCGTTCTAGCAAAAAAAATTGAACCAAAATATTGATTTAAAGCTGGTCTATCGTTAAAACCTAAATCAATTAATTGATTAGTTGATTCTATAGTCTGACCATATGGATTTTCTAAAGTTTTACAATAACTTGGAACAGCAGAATCAAGTAAACACAATTTAGATACACCATAACCATTATAAAGAGCCATATATCTAGTAGCAATTGCACCGCCCATAGAAAAACCAAGTAAATCAAAACGATGTAAACCTAATGAAGATACGACATAATATAAGTCAGTTGCAAATTGATCATATGTATAACCATGAGCAGTTTCTTGAGACATGCCAAAACCACGTAAATCAAACATTATAATTCTATAATTAGAATTTAATAATGAGGGCAATTGGTATTCGAACATTTTATGAGAAAGTGGCCAACCATGAATTAATACGATAGTTTTCTTTCCTTTTGGATTTAAGTCAAAAACAGCGATTTTAGTCTTGTCATTAGAAGTTATATAATACATTAAAACATCTCCTATCTTTATAATTTTGATACGATTAAAGTTATTAAATATTATATGAAATAAATGCAAAAAAAGTTAAAATTTTTTATTCCTGAATAAGCCCAAATTATCAGACAAAATAAGTTTAATAATTTGGGCTTGCTATATGCCAAATTACGTATTCAATATCAGCAATTTTTTTAAAGCCAAAAGATTTAGAAATACGAATATATTTATTATTTTTGGTGAAAAATTCCATAGAAAAAAGTAGATTCTTATGTTAATCTAATGTTAGAGGTGAATTTTATATATGAGATTGTTAAAGAAATATGGAGATACATTATTATTAAAAGAGTTAAAAGCGAGTTATCGTTTTTTTATAAAAGAGGCAAATACAGATCTGAAAAGTAGAGGGTATGGGCTAATTAAAGATAAAGATATGTATGCAGATCATATAGCAAGTATTGCATCTGTTGGATATGGATTAGCAGCTCTAGTAATAGGAGTTAATAGAAAATGGATTTCTTATGAGAAAGCATATAAAAGAGCAGATAAAACTTTAGACACATTTTTAAATTATGTAGAAGGTAAAAATGGATTTTACTATCATTTTGTAAATATTCAAACAGGAAAAAGAGAATGGAATTGTGAAATATCAATTATTGATACAGCCATTTTTATATGTGGAGCAATATTAGTAGGAGAATATTTTAAAGGAAGTGTTAAACAAAAAGCTGAGGAACTGTATAAAAGAATTAATTGGAAGTGGTATCAAAACAAAGAAAATAATTATTTTTATATGGGATATAAACCAGAAACTGGATTTTGGGGAAATTGGGATATGTATGCTGAACAGCTTATGCTTTATGTTTTGGGAGTTTCTTCGCCTACTTATTCAATCCCAAAAACGATGTATGATGATATGAATAAAGAAAAATGTACATATGAAGGGATAGAAGATATTATTTATACATATTGTGGAACATTATTTACATATCAATTTTCTCATGCCTGGATAGATTTTAGAGGCAAAAAGGATGAAAAAGGAATTGATTGGTTTGAAAATTCCATAAAAGCAACATTAGCTAATAGAATATATTGTATAAAAAATAAAGATAGATTTAAAACATTTGGTGAAAATTCATGGGGACTAACTGCATGTGTAGGACCTAATGGATATAGTGGAGGATATGGAGCAATGCCAGCTTTGGCAGATGTAGATACACAAAATGATGGAACAGTAACTCCATGTGGTGTAGCTGGTTCAATTGTATTTACACCAGAATTAAGTATAAAAGCATTAGAAAATTTTTATAATCATTACCCAAAATTATGGGGAAAATATGGCTTTATTGATGGATATAATTTAGAAGATGGAGAATGGTATTCAAAGGAAGTAATAGGAATTGATAAAGGAATATCTATGATGATGATAGAAAATTATTTATCACAATTACCATGGAAATATTTTATGAAAAATGAATATGTTCAAAAAGGATTAGAAATATTAAAAATTAATACAGATAACAATTGTGTAGGAAAACAAAAAATCTACATGTAACTTTGTATATATGCTTGATATCAATAATATCGGTAAATATATGATAAAATTTAATTTATAGTAGGAGGTCCTATGAAATATAAAGAAATACTAAAATTATTAAATGAAATGACAATAGAAGAAAAAATAGGCCAGATGGTACAAATTGCGGGAGATGTATTTTTATCAGAAGATACAAATAGTATGTTAACTGGACCATTGAAAAATTTGAATTTATCTAGCGAAAAACTATATCAGATTGGTTCTGTTCTAAATATTGTTGGGGCAGAAAGAGTAAAGAAAGTGCAAGATGAATATTTATCTAAAAGTAGATTGAAAATACCATTACTATTTATGGATGATATTATTAATGGATATAAGATTGCATTCCCTATACCAATTGCACAAGGATGTTCATGGAGTCCTAAAGTTATAAAACAGATAGCAGAAATATCTGCTATGGAATCTAGTATAGCTGGGGCAAATGTTAATTTTTCGCCGATGGTTGACCTATCAAGAGATGCTAGATGGGGAAGAGTAATGGAATCAATTGGAGGAGAAGATCCGTTTCTAGGGGAAATTTATGCTAAAATAATGGTAAAGGCATATCAAGGAGAAAATCTTTTAGAAATGGGAAATTTAGTATCTTGTGTAAAGCACATAGCCGCTTATGGTGCGGTAGAAGCAGGAAGAGATTATAATACAGTAGATATGTCAGAAAGAGAATTTAGACAATATTATTTACCAGCATATAAAGCAGCAATAGAAGCGGGAGCAGAAATGCTAATGACATCATTTAATGTGATTAATGGAATTCCTTGTACAGTAAACAAATGGTTAATTCAGAAGGTAATAAGAGAAGAATTAGGATTTAGAGGGATTATTATTTCAGACTATGGTGCTATTGAAGAAACTATAGCACATGGATATTCTGAAAATGGAAGAGTAGCAGCAAAAAATGCCATTTATGCAGGTGTTGATATTGATATGATGTCTAGCATATATGCAAATCATTTAAAAGACTTATGCGTGGAAAATAAAGAGATAGAAAATAAAGTAAATGAAAGTGTTTTGAGAATATTGACATTAAAAAATAAGTTAGGATTATTTGAAAATCCATATGGTAATATTGATAAGAAAAAAGAAAAAACATATTTAATGAATGCAAGCAATTTAGAAAAAGCCAAAAAGTTAACGCAGGAAACATTTGTATTATTAAAAAATAAAAACCATATTTTACCGTTACAAAAAAATAAAAAAGTTGCCTTAATTGGCCCATATGTTGATAATATTGGAATTACTGGTTCATGGACTATGTTTTCTGATAAATCAAAAAATAGTACAATTCTAGATATTTTTAAAGAAAAAATGGGAAGTAAAGTGGCATATTCAAAAGGGTGTGAAATATTAAGACAAGAAGAATTTAATAAAATATTATCAGCAGATGGATTACCTTTAGTGAATGTAGAAGATGAAGAGAAAGTAGAACAAGAAATGATTGACATTGCTATACAAACTGCAAAAAATACAGACGTAATTATTTTGGCTTTAGGAGAACATTACAAACAAAGTGGAGAAGCATGTTCACGTTCAGGTATTTCTTTACCAGAAAATCAAATAAAACTAATTAATGAATTGCATAAACTATCAAAACCAATAATCTTAATATTATTTAATGGTAGGCCAATTCAATTAAATAATATAGAAGGAAAATTAGATGCAATTTTAGATGTATGGTTTCCAGGCACTACAGGTGCAAAAGCAATTGTAGAAATGATATTAGGAGAAGTAAATCCATCAGGAAAGCTAACTATGAGTTTTCCACAAAATGTAGGACAATGTCCAGTATATTATAACCATTATAATACTGGTAGACCACACTATGATAATGTTCGATATGTATCAAGATATCAAGATATCCCAACAGAAAGTTTTTACCCATTTGGATATGGTTTGTCATATTCTAATTTTAGATATATGGAAATGAAACTTGATAAGCATAAAATGTATCAAGATGAAAGCATTACTGTAACAGTTAAAATAGAAAATCAAAGTGATTATGCAGGTTATGAGGTGATACAATTATATATACAGGATTTATTTGGAAGTGTTGTAAGACCAGTAAAAGAATTAAAAGCATTTAAGAAAGAATATTTTAAACCATATGAAATAAAATATGTAAATTTTGACATTTGTATAGATATGTTAAAATTTTGGAATGAAAAATTAGAATTTGTGGCAGAGAAAGGAGATTTTAAGGTTTTTGTAGGAGGAGACTCTGTGAACGTTTTAGAAGATAAATTTGAATTGCTAATATAAGAAACAAAAGCTAATAAGATGAAAATAAATAATTACAGTTGAAAAGGTTTGAAATTTATGTTAAAATATAAATATATTTTTTTAAAATTCCTGTTCTAATTTAGGAGCAGTTAAAATAAATTGCAACTTGTTAACTTATTTTAGAAAGCCAATTGGCAAGGAGGAAAAATGAATAAACTTAAATATTATGATAAAATAAAAAAGTATTGTGTGCGGAAAGAAGCACTAGAAATTATTGAAATCAATCTAAAAAGATTAGTTTCGGGAAAATATGTTGTTGAATCTGAAGAATTACAGTTAAAATATGATAGGCAAATAGCTAGGGAGTTGCTACGACTTCTTATATTTGATTTATTATTTGAACAAAACCCTTATAATGAGATATTAGAGCTTCGAAAACGAAGGGTTTTAGACAATTATTTTCAGAAATATAACATTGATATCAATTTTGTATCAAAAGAAGATATTGATACATTATTTACAATAATCAAAAAAATTTAAGTTTAAAAGGCCGCAATTTGCGGTCTTAAAACAATTTTATATTCTAATTTTGGTTGATACCTCTCAAGCCACATATTTACCTAGCAAAGATAAGCCATAAGTTGAGGGGCGGGTCATTGGCTGTCAGAAAAAACACGAAACTATATTGCTAGAGAGTAAGAAAAGACAAAAATGAAAATCTGCAATTTCTATAAAAATAAATATGTTCAATTCAGCCATCAAAAAATTATAAAGGAACATAAAATAAAAAGTCGTCAAAATAAATTGCAATTAACCACAAAAAGTCATAGTAAAAACTTGCATATTCACCTTGAAAGTTGTCAGAAAAACTTGCATAAAATAAATAAAAATTGTATAATATATATAAGAAAATTCGAGGTGATAGAATGTTAGAAAGAAAAATTACTTATATATTAGAAGAATGGAAAAAAGAAGAAAAAAAACCATGCTTATTAATTAGAGGAGCAAGGCAAGTTGGAAAAACATTTATTGTTGATGATTTTGCAAAGAAAAATTATGAAAATTATATTTATATAAATTTTGAATTAACTCCAGAGTATAAAAATATTTTTAATGGTAATTTAGATATAAACACATTAATAATGAAACTGGAAGTTACATTTCCGAATGTAAATATAGTACCATATAAAACAATTTTATTTTTAGATGAGATACAATCTTGCCCAAATGCGCGAACAGCATTAAAAAGTTTTGCTTTAGATGGAAGAATTGATGTAATTTCATCTGGTTCATTATTAGGTTTGTATTATAAAGAGGTATCATCATATCCAGTAGGTTATGAAAGAGTTATAGATTTATATCCATTAGACTTTGAAGAATTTTTGTGGGGAGTAGGTATAAAAAAAGAAACTATAGAGTATGTAAAAGATTGCTTCGAAAATATAAAGCCAATGGATGAATATATTATTAAACAACTATCAGAACAGTTTAAAATGTATATGCTAGTTGGAGGAATGCCTAATGTAGTAAATGAATATGTGAAAACAAATAGCTTATCAAAAGTGTTAATTCTTCAGAAGGCAATTGTTGAGAATTATTTATTAGATGTTGTAAAATTTGCTGAAACTAGTAGTAAACAAAAAATTATAAACACATTTAATAGTATTCCAATACAATTATCAAAGAAAAATAAGAAATTTCTATTTTCAGACATAAAGGAAGATGAAGAAAATGTCGGGGAAAGAAAATATGCATCATCAATAGAATGGCTAAAAGATGCAGGAATAATTAACTTTTGTTATAATTTATCAGAACCAGCATTACCTTTAATATCAAATATACGATTAAATTGTTTTAAAATATATATGAGAGATACAGGATTGTTAATATCTATGCTAGAAGAAGGTACACAAAAAGCAATTCTAGATGATGAATTATATATTAATCAAGGAGCAATATTAGAAAATATATGTGCAGAAGAAATAGCTACTAGACATAGTAAATTAATGTATTTTGAAAGAAAAAGTACTTTAGAAATTGATTTTGTATTAAATATAGATGGAAAAGTCACAGCAATTGAAGTTAAGTCTGGAAAAAATAAACAAGCAAAATCTTTGAAATCAATTATACAAAATTATAAAACAGTAACAAGATATATGAAATTTGAAGAAGATTGCAATATTTATAAAGATGAAGAAAATATAGAACATTATCCATTATTTATGATTATGTTTATATAAATTAATATACTATTGAGAAACTTATATTAGCACGGTTACTAAAATTGTATAATCTTATATCTTTTATATCTTTAAATAACAATAGTGCTTTAAATAGAGTTCAAGGAATAATTAATGAAATAAATTTATCTACACAAACAAGAGAAACAAGACAGCAACAAAGAGCAGCGCAGGAAACTAAAATGCAACATTAATATCTTGGAAATTAACAAGAGAATACTTTTTAAGCATTAGACACTGAACAATAATCATAGTATCTAAAATAAAAGAAAGTATATATATAATAAAAGTAATTAAGAAAGAAGGATTTTATGAATTTAAAACATAATATTGATGATGTACAATTAAAAAAAGTGGCAAACATTATAAAACAAGGAGGAATAGCAATATTTCCAACAGAAACAGTATATGGAATAGGAACAAATGGATTAAATGAAGAAGCAGTAAAAAAATTATATGAAGTTAAGCAAAGACCACTAAATAAACCAATTAGTTTATTAGTAAATAGTATAGAAATGATAAACAAAATCGCAAATGATATTACAAATTTAGAATATGAATTAATAAAAAATTTTTTTCCAGGACCATTAACTATTATTTTAAGGAAAAAAGATATTGTACCAAATATCTTAACATCAAATTCAGATACAGTAGGGGTTCGTATGCCAGCAAATAAAATAGCTTTAAAATTAATAGAATATTCAGGAGTACCAATTGCTACTCCAAGTGCTAATATCTCTGGAAAACCTAGTGGAACTAATATAAATGACATTATGAAAGATTTTAAAGGAAAAGTAGATTGTTTTATTGATGATGGACCTAGTAAAATGCCTATTCCATCTACTGTTGTACAAGTTGTTAATGGAATTCCTAATATTTTAAGAGAAGGAATTATTAAAGAAGAACAAATAAAAGAAGTATGTTTAAAGTTTTTAAATGAAAATTAGTATATAGTGATATAAAATAAGGGGGATTATAGTGTTAATATATGAAACAACTAAAAAAGAATTTTTAGAAAAAGTAAAAGATCAATCAATATTTACAGAATTAGAAAAAGAGTATGCAAAAAAGGATCGTAAAGCAGGGTATAAGATAACAAATTCATGGAATGGTTCTTTACCATATATGTATATACTCTTAGAAGATGAGAGAATACCAGATAATTGTGGTATTTCAATAGAACATGGAATACCAAATATAGATCAAGATAAAAAAATAGATTTTATTATAACAGGATATGATCAAAACAAAGAAAAAGTAGCGATTACTATAGAAATAAAACAATGGACTACAATAAAAGAACCGGCAGATAAAATCGGATATATAGTAAGTAATTATACTAAAAAAGAAAAAATAAATGGAGAAGAAAAAATAACTTATGAATTAGTCCCACATCCAAGCTATCAAGTATGGTCATATGCATTTATGCTAAATCAATATAATGAAGAAGCAAAAGATATAAAAATATATCCATGTGTATTTTTGCATAATTATGATAAAAAGCAAAATGATGTACTTGATGATAAAAGATATGAAAAATATATAAAACAAGCACCATATTTTTACAAAGGAGAAATAAAGAAGTTTCAAGATTATATTTGTGATAAAATAAAATATGGTGATAATCAAAAAATAATAGAACTAATAGAAAATAGCGAAGAAACTCCATCAAGTTTATTACAATATGAAACAAAAGATATAAAAAAATATAGTAATTTTGCGATATTAATAGATGAACAACAAATAGTGCATGATAAAGTAATACAAATGGCCCAAAATACATTTAAAGATAATAAAAAAAGAGTATTGATAGTAAAGGGAGGGCCAGGAACAGGAAAAACAATATTAGCAATAAAAATGATGTTAGAATTTTTAGAAGAAGGTAAGGAGAATATAAAATACATATGTCCTATTCCATCAGCAAGAGAGATATACTCATATTTACTTAAAAAAAATAAAAAATCTAAAAAATTTGTACAAAACATGGAATCAGGAGCAAATTATATAAAGTATAAAGAAAATGAACTAGATATAACAGTAATTGATGAAGCACATAGATTAAAAGAAAATTATGGACAATATGATAAAAAAGGAAAAAATCAAGTAAAAGAAATAATAAATGCAAGTAAAGTTTCTATATTTTTTATAGATGAATTACAAAGAATATCTACAAAAGATATAGGAAGTGTAGAAGAAATTAGAAAAAATGCTAGTAAATTGGGAGCAGAAGTAGAAGAATTAAAATTAACATCTCAATTTAGATGTTATGGTTCTTCAGATTATATATATTGGCTAGAAGATGTACTACAAATAAGGGAAAATGATAATTTTAAAAATCCCAAAAATAAAATTAATTATGACATAAAAATAATAGAAACGCCAAATGAATTAGATGAATTAATCAAAAAGAAAAATAATGTCAAAAATAAGAAAACAGGAAAAATAAAAAATGCATCACGACTTGTGGCTGGATATTGCTGGGATTCTAAAAAAGAAGCTCGTAATGATCCCAAATATTATGATATAGATATACCAGAATATAACTTTAAAAAAAGCTGGAATTTACAAAAAGATAAAAAATGGGCAATAGGAGAAGGCACAGTAGAACAAGCAGGTTGTATCTATACATGTTTAGGGCTAGAGTTTGAGTATGTAGGTGTTATAATAGGAAAAGATTTAATATATAGAAATGGAAATATTGAAATAGACTACACTAAAAAGCCACGATCAGATAATAATGCATTATATGGACTAAAAACAAAATTAAGAAAAAAATCAGGAGAAGAGCGAGAAAAAGCCTATAAACAGGCAATGCAAATCATAAAAAATACATATAGAACACTAATGACTAGAGGACAAAAAGGTTGCTACATATTTTGCTATGATGATGAATTAAAAGAATATTTAAAAAAGAGAATAAAAGATGGAATTCAATAAAAGGAACAAATCGGAAAGCCTTAACATTTGAAAGGAGTATAAGCCAAATATGAATAAATTAGAAATAAAAAACAAGCTAAAAGAATTATCAGACTCCAAATACAAGGAGTTTCATAGCGGACTATGTCCTAATACAGATAATATTTTAGGTGTGAGAGTTCCAGTATTAAGAAATTATGCTAAAGAATTATCAAAAAAATATAAAATAGAAGAATTATTAAAAAATATAGATAATGAATATTATGAAGAAATACTTCTACAAGGAATGTTAATAGGTTTATCAAAAGAAAAAAATGTAGAAACAATACTAGAATATGTAAAAGAATTTATACCTAAAATAGATAATTGGGCAATATGTGATGTGTTTTGTGCAGGATTAAAAATAACCAAAAAATACAAAGAAACTATGTGGGATTTTATAAAACCATATTTAAACTCTGACAAAGAGTTTGAAATAAGGTTTGGAATTGTTATAATATTGGACTATTATATTGAAGAAAAATATTTAAAAGAAAACTTTAAAATATTTGAAAGTGTTAAAAACGAAGAATACTATGTTCAAATGGCAATAGCTTGGGCAATATCAATATGTCTAATAAAATATTTTGATGAAACAATAGAATATCTAAAAACTAGTAGATTAGATAAATTTACATATAATAAAGCATTACAAAAAGGGATAGAATCTTTCAGAATATCAGAAGAAAATAAAAAAATTTTAAGAAATATGAAAAAAATATAAAAAAACATTTGATAAAAAATATTTTTATGGTATATTAATAATATAAAAATAAAAATAAGGAGCAAAAGAAATGAAAGAAGGAAGAAGGATACAAAAAAAGACAATGGTAAAACAAATTGCAAAAGACACTGAGAGAATGAAAAAGAAAAAAATAAAAATAATATTTATGACGATTTTAGCTGTAATAATACTTGCTGTGGTGGCATTAATAGCAAGTAATTATATAATTTTTGATAAAAACAAGAAAACTAATTTAGTAATAAATAATAATAATATAACTTCAAATTTAAAAAATGATGTTTTAGTAGAAGATGACATAATATATTTATCACAAGAAGATATAGCAAATTTTTTTGATAAATATATATATGAAGAAGAAAGTATAAATAAAATAATTACAACATATGGTAAAAAAATAGCAGAAATAGGATTTGAAGATAATAGTATAAATATAAATGGTTCAAATAAATCAATACATGCACATGCTATTAAAAAGGAAGATACAACATATCTACCAATTTCGGAAATGGCAGATGTATATGATATAGAAGTTGAAAATTTAGAAGAATCTAAAGTAGTAACAATGGATTCATTAGATAGAGAACAAAAACAAGCAATTACCACTTCAAACTTATCTGTTAAATCTTCAACAAATTTTATTGCAAAGACAATAGACAGAATAAAAAAAGGAGACAATGTAGTAATTATATCTACAGAAGGTGATTATACAAGAATAAGAACTTCAAATGGAAAAATAGGATATGTAAAATCAAATAAATTAGCAAATGAATTTGTAGTAAGAAAAGACATGGAAGAAGAAAAACAAATAGAAGGAAAAATAAATTTGACATGGGATTATTTTTCACATGTAGCAACTGCACCAGACAGAACAGGAACAACAATTCAAGGAGTAAATGTAGTATCACCAGCATTTTTCTATGTTAATGAAAAAGGAAAATTCACTGAGAATGTTGGAGAAGAAGGACAAGCATATATTGAGTGGGCACATAATAATGGATATAAAGTATGGCCAATGGTATCAAATGCAGGAGATGGCATGATAACAGTAACATCAAGAATAATGAATAGTTATGAAGCTAGAAAAGAACTAATAGAATCAATTGTTAATGCATGTATAAAATATGAATTAGATGGAATAAATATTGACTTTGAAAACATGAAGCAAGAAGACAAAAACTTATACTCAAGATTTATAATAGAATTAACGCCTAGGCTAAAAGAAATAGGACTAGTAACATCAGTAGATGTAACAGCCCCAGATGGAGGAGAAACATGGTCATTATGTTTTGATAGACATGTAATAGGAGATGTTGCAGACTATATTATATTTATGGCATATGACCAATACGGAGTATCAAGTGATAAAGCAGGAACAACAGCAGGTTACAATTGGGTAGAATTGAGTTTAAATAAATTTTTAACAACAGAAGAAATAGAACCAGAAAAAATAATCTTAGCAGTACCATTATATACTAGATTGTGGACAGAAGATAGTAATGGCAAAGTTATGAGAAATCCAACAGTAAATATGAAAGATATAGACAGTGTTATACCAGAAGGAGTAGAAAGAAATTGGAAAGATGATGTAAAACAATATTATGTAGAATATAAAGAAGACGGAAATACAAAAAAAATGTGGATAGAAGATATAACATCATTAAAAGAAAAAGTATCACTAATAAAATCTAATAATCTTGCTGGAGTAGCATCATGGCAAAAAGGCATGGAAACAGAAGAATTTTGGAAAATGTTAGTACAAGAACTAGAATTAAAAAATTCTAAATAAAATAAATAATATAAATAAGATAAATAAGGTAATTCCTTGACATAATAAAATTAGATATGTATAATACTAAAAAATAGATAAAAACTACATTTGGAGGTAATTTGACTAATGCAAGAACAAAATGTTTTTTTTGCAACAAATAGATATCAAAATTTAACAGATGAGCAAATAGTAGCAGAAATAAAGACAGGAGACGAAAAAGCTCTAACATATTTATTAGACAAATATAAAGAATTAGTTAATATAAAAGTCGGTAAATATTTTTTGATAGGAGCAGAAAAAGAAGATATAATACAAGAAGGAATGATTGGACTATATAAAGCTATAAAAAGCTATAACAAAGATAAACAAAACAGTTTCAAATCATTTGCAAATATATGTATAGAAAGACAACTAATAACAGCAATAAAAACATCTAACAGACAAAAACACATGCCATTAAACTCATATTTATCATTAAACACAGCAGCATATGACAACAACGAAGAAGACAGTGTAGAACTAATAGATACATTTGACAGCAACACAATAGAAGACCCCCTAGAAACAATAATGAAAAAAGAATACTATGAGCAACTACAAAATAATATTGAAAAAAGTTTAAGTGATTTTGAAAAACAAGTATTAAATAGATTTATGAAGGGTGAAAGCTACAACATAATAGCACAAAAACTAGACTCTCCAGTAAAATCGGTAGATAATGCGATTCAAAGAATAAGAAAAAAAGCAATAAAGGGGACGTTCCTTTAATCCCTAAAATTGGGGAAAATAGGGACGGACCTTAGTTGTGAATTTTTGTATGTATATAATGCAATAATAAAATAGTTATAATTATTTTAATAATTAATAATAGTATTGTAAAAAATGAAAATTGAGTTATCGAGAAATTTTCGGAAGCTGATTTTATAAATCGCTAGTCATATAGTTATCCAATTATATATGACTATTTTTATTGTGTGTAGATGCTATATTTAAATATGAAATGTATCAAAGATATTTAAATAAGAATAAGAAAAAAACAAGAAGTTATAAAATAATACAGTCATAAAAACCGACATAAATAATCAAAATTCAATTCACTTAATGAATTTTGATTATTTATAATATTTAAGCGGTTTCTACAATGAAACCGCTATGCCTATCTTGAAATCTTTTTTTAATTTTTTACGTAATTCCTTCGAATAATTCATTCGAAGGAATTAGAGTGATTGGACCTTGATGATGAGTTTTTTTACATACATCCAAAACCTCCTTAAAGAATTCATCAGAAGACAACAATTTAGAAACAGAAATGGCGAAAATAGCAGGCCTTTTAAAAACCAGCCATTCAAAAGTAATTGTGGCTTCTTTTCCTTCAATTACTTTTGACAATGCAAACTCATAGCTTGCATTTCCCTGTTTTATTTCATTGGACCAATCATCCCATTGAGTCCAATTTGCCCAAATAAGCAAACCAACTTGTCCCTTTTCCTGAGCTTTTTTTAAAGAAGCCCGAAGTAATTGTTCTGTCATAGTAAATCCTCCCTTTGATAGACTATATATTGCAATGCATTGAATACATTTTATCATATTTTGGTATCAAAATCAAATTTGATACTCAAAAAATGAATCTTTTATGTAAAATATTTTTCGAACTCTCATAATTAAATCTTTTTAGTTAAGTTAGAAATGTACACACCATTTGAATAATTGAAAAAAGTTCAAACGGAAACGTCGTTGGGGCTTCCAACGGGAATTGAACCCGTGACCTCTACCTTACCAAGGTAGCACTCTACCAACTGAGCTATAGAAGCAAATAATCAACATATAAATTATATAATAACATTATAAAAAAGTAAAGAATTAATATTGACTTTTTCAAAAAAAAGTATTAAAATTATAAACATAATATAAAAATAAAAACAATAAGAGAAGAGTAAAATAAAGGTTACTAAAAGAGAAAGTTAGTCATAGGCTGAAAGCTAACTTAAGAAAACATATTTGAAAACTAACTCTTTATGTTTCTAGTGAAAAAGCTAGACGTCTAAGATACGTTATAATCTAAAATTAAGATAAAATTAGGATGGAACCGTGTAAATAATGCACTCCTATAGATTGGGCAATCTATAGGAGTGTTTGATATTTTAATAGTAGTCAGATAAAAACAAAAATATTTAAGTAAAAAATGTTCCTAATTATATACCCAATCAAAGATTAAGATAAAAAGGAGGAATTGTTATGTTAAAAATCACATTAAAAGATAGTTCTGTTATCGAGGTGGAAAAAGGAGCAACTATTTTAGATGTAGCTAAAAAAATAAGTGAAGGTTTAGCAAGAGTTGCAACTTGTGGAGAAGTTAATGGTGAGGTAAAAGATCTACGATATGAATTACAAGAAGATTGCAATTTAGTCATTAATACTTTTGATTCTAGTATAGAAGGAAAAAAGGCATATTGGCATACAACTTCACATATTATGGCTCAAGCTGTAAAAAGATTATTTCCTAATGTTAAATTTGCAATAGGACCTGCAATAGATGAAGGATTTTATTATGATTTTGATGTAGAGAACCCATTTACTGAAGATGATAAAGAAAAAATTGAAGTAGAAATGAAAAAAATTATAAAAGAAAATATTGCAATAGAAAAGTTTTCACTTTCTAAAAATGAAGCTTTGAAATTAATGGAAGGACAACCTTATAAACAAGAATTAATAGAAGAATTACCAGAGGGAGAAGAAATTAGTTTTTACAAACAAGGAGATTTTACAGATTTATGTGCAGGACCACATTTAGAAAGTACAGGAAAAATTAAATCTGTTAAAATACTTTCATCTTCAGGGGCATATTGGAGAGGCAGTGAAAAAAATAAAATGCTTCAAAGAATATATGCAATATCTTTTCCAAAGGCTAGTCAGTTAGAAGAATATTTAAACTTTTTAGAAGAGGCAAAACAAAGAGATCATAGAAAAATAGGAAAAGATTTAAATATATTTATGACGCACAAACTAGTAGGTTCAGGACTTCCAATGTATTTACCAAATGGAGCTACAATAAGAAGAATTTTAGAAAGATATATACAAGACAAAGAAATATCATTAGGATATGACCATGTATATACACCATCACTTGCAAATACAGAATTATATAAAGTTAGTGGACATTGGGATCATTATAAAGAAGATATGTTTCCAATTATGAAAATGGACACAGAAGAAATGGTTTTAAGACCAATGAATTGTCCACATCACATGTTAATATACAAAAATTCAATGCACTCATATAGAGATTTGCCAATAAGAATCGGAGAATTAGCACATGATTTTAGATATGAAAATAGTGGAGCAGTTTGCGGATTAGAGCGTGTACGTCAAATGTGTCAAAATGATGCACATCTTTTTGTAAGACCAGACCAGATAAAAGAAGAAGTTGGAAAAGTTTTAAATTTAATTGTAGAAGTTTATCAAAAAGATTTTGGTTTTCCAAGTTCGGCTTTCCAATACAGGTTATCTTTAAGAGACAAAAATAATAAAGAAAAATATATTGATAATGACGAAATGTGGGAAACAGCAGAAAGCCAATTAAGAGAAATATTGAAAGAATTAAATATAGACTTTTACGAAGCAGAAGGAGAAGCAGCATTTTACGGACCAAAAATTGATATACAAATAAAAACAGCATTAAACCATGATGTAACAATACCAACATGTCAATTAGATTTTGCTTTGCCAGAAAGATTTGAACTAGAATATATAGGAGAAGATGGAAAAGCACATAGACCTGTAGTTATCCACAGGGCAATATTGGGATCATCTGATAGATTTATCTCATTTTTATTAGAAGAAACAAAAGGAAATCTACCTGTATGGTTAGCACCAGTGCAAGTTAAGATTTTACCAATATCAGAAAAACAACATGAATATGCTAAAAAGATAGAACAACAAATGCATGAAAAAGGATTACGTGTAAAATCAGATAGTAGAAATGAAAAAATAGGATATAAAATTCGTGAAACACAACTTGAAAAAGTTCCATATATGCTTATTGTGGGACAAAAAGAAGCAGATGAAAATTTAGTTTCTGTTCGTTCAAGAAAAGATGGAGATATTGGAACAATGAAGATAGAAGAGTTTATTGAAAAAATTATAAGAGAAAATGACCAAAAAGTAAAAGAATAATAATTGACAAAAAATGTGCATAAAATTTAAGTTACATTTTACTAATTAATAGTTATTATTAGTTGAATAAAATTATAAAGGAAGGAGACAGTGATATATTTTAATTATTAAATATATCATGAAAATAGAAAATGAAATTAGGAATAGTAGGATTACCAAATGTAGGAAAAAGTACATTATTTAACAGTATCACAAAAGCAGGAGCAGAATGTGCCAATTATCCATTTTGTACTATAGAACCAAATGTTGGAGTTGTACCAGTACCAGATGAGAGATTAGACAATTTAGCCAAAATGTATAATCCTCAAAAAGTAACACATGCAGTTATTGAATTTGTAGACATAGCAGGATTAGTAAAAGGAGCAAGCAGAGGAGAAGGATTAGGTAACAAATTCTTATCACATATTAGAGAAACAGATGCTATATGTGAAGTAGTAAGATGTTTTAATGATGACAATGTAGTACATGTTGATGGAAGTGTAGACCCAATAAGAGACATAGAAACCATAAATTTAGAATTAATATTTGCTGATATAGAAACAGTAAATAAAAGACTAGAAAAAGCAAGAAAAAACTTAAAAGCAGATAAAAAATATCAAGTAGAAATAGATTTATTAGAAAAAATCAAAAAAACATTAGAAGAAGGAAAATCAGCAAGAAGTATAGAATTTAATGAAGATGAACAAGCTATAGTAAAAGATATGTTTTTACTTACAACAAAACCTATTTTATATATTGCAAATGTTTCAGAAGAACAACTAGAAAATGCTAAAAATGATGAATTAGTCTTAAAAGTGCAAGAATACGCAAAAAATGAAAATGCAGAAGTAATTCCACTATGTGTAAAAATAGAAGAAGAATTATCAAGCTTAGAAGACGACGATAAAAAAGAAATGTTAGACGCATTAGGATTAAACGAATCTGGATTAGATAAAGTAATAAAAAAGAGTTACGACTTATTAGGTCTAATGTCATTTTTAACAGCAGGAGAGCCAGAAGTAAGAGCGTGGACAATCAAAAAAGGAACAAAAGCACCAGAAGCAGCAGGAAAAATACACTCAGACATACAAAGAGGATTTATAAAAGCAGAAATTGTATCATACAGTGATTTGATGAAAGAAGGCTCAATGCTTCTAGCAAAAGAAAAAGGGTTAGTTCGCTCAGAAGGAAAAGAATATATTATGCAAGACGGGGACATAGTTCTATTTAAATTTAATGTATAAGGAATTCTTACCAAGTTGGATACGTCCCCAAATTGGCATCACTCTTTTTGTAATGATTTTGTAACAAACATGAAATGTAAATGTAACAAAAAAGTACATAAAAAGTATTGACTTATATATAAATTAATTATAAAATAATTTTAAGGAAACAAAAGATTACATATTTTTTATAGTAAAAGACTTGAAAAAACTATTGAAAAATAGTATAATATATAGTGTTTATAAGAATACTAATAAAAAATATATAAAAGTGAGGAGAATTGATATGAAGAAAACAAATTTAATTAAAATGTTAGTAGTAATGATTATAAGTGTAATGGTAATGTTTTTTAACACTTGTGTTCTAGCAGCAGAGGTGGATGAAGATGGATACGAAGATCTAACAAAAGCATTAGGAAATTCATCATCAAATAATTCAACTAATAATAATTCATCAAATACAGGAAATAATACTTCAAACACTAATACTAATAGAAGTTCAAATAATACATCAAACACTAATACAAATAATTCAAGTGTTTATAATAATACATCATTACCAAAAACAGGACTTTCAGATTCTATACCAGTTGTATTACTAGTAGTAGTATTTGGAGCATCAGCTATATATGCTTATAAAAAGGTTAATGAATATAAAAATGTATAATTAAAATTATAAATAAAAGGGGATTAAAATTTAAAATCCCCTTTGTTTTGATTTCACAATAATTCTCTTAGAATTAAAATTATTACAAGTAATTAAAGTTAATTCTTTGGTGTTTTCAGTATAATCAGAAATAGGAGTTAAATCACCTTCATCAACTTCATATTTATTAAAAACATAATACACGAATTTAGTATCATTATAATAAATAAAAATCTCATCATTATTATTCAATAAGTTCAAATTACTAAAAAACATAGAATTGTTATAATTATGACCAGCAATGCATAAATTGCTGTTTTTATCTGGACCATTTCCCGAAATTTTACAAGGAGCAACTTTAAGAGCTTCATCACTTATTTTAGAAATTATTGGATAATATATATTAATTTTAGGTATTTCTATGATCCCAAAAATATTATTATCACTTTCATTTGAAGAGACATTCTGATCAGAATATAATTTAAAAATACTATAATTATCAATTAATTCATTAGACTGATTTTCTTTTTTAAATAAAGAAAAGAGATAGAACAATAATGCAAAAACTAAAACAATTAAAATAATTATAGAAATAATAAATTGAAAATTTGAAAGCGAAAGTTTTTTAGATTTTTGTTTAGTGCGACCATTATCTATATTTTGGGAATTTTTATCATCAAAAGAAAATAATATCTGATTCATAATAAAAAATCTCCTACATATTTTTAATTAGTTTATGCAAAATAAAATATATTATTTAATAAATTGACACAATTTATTAAATAATAGTCGCAATTCATGGTTATATAGAACATAGTATACCAATAAATATATAATAACTAATTTGTAGGATTTACTTCAAAAATTATTTGAAAACATTTAAAATCATATAATTGATTAGTTGATAAGCAATCTAAATAAATATCTAATTCATCTAAATTCCTACAACCAGCAATAATAATAGGATTTAAATCAAAATTAAACATAAGCTCAATGCCTAGATCAAGAGCCTTAATGATAGAACCATGTTCTTTATTTAAAATTAAATTAAAAGCTTCTCTAAATCTAGCAGTTGCAGAATGTTTAAAATTATCCAAAGGAAGCACATAAAATTTATTAATAACATCTTTTATAGAAGCAAATTCAGTACTTGAATTTTTAGCATTTTCAAAAATATTTTTAACATCAGAAATTAGATATGGCAAAAAAGCTTTCTGTTCTTTTTCAGAAATTCTCAAAATATTATTATCTTTGTCATAAGTATCAATCTGCTTTTCAAAAGGTATGTTTTCTATTGAATCATATAATTTAGTTTCACTATTAGAATTGCATAAAACCATATATTCCTCCTAATGATAAAAATTCCAATTTTGGACGCGTCCCTAAAATGGTAATCTCAAATTAATTATACAATTAAAATTCAATAAAGTAAATATTGTTTATTAAAAAAAATTGTGCTAAAATATAAAAAGAAAATAGATAAGAAAAAGGAGAAAAAATGTATAAATTACTAAAAATAAACATGAGTAATAAAAGACTAAAATTAATAGTGAAAATTATATCTATTTTAATATATATAATAACAATACCAATTATAATATTTAATATGACATTAATTGTAAAATCATATGTAAAACCAAATGAAACACCTAGTTTTTTTGGATATAAAAACTTTATAATAGTATCAAAAAGTATGGAAAATACTATAAATAAAAATGATGTAATTATAGTAAAAGAAGTTCAAAAAAATGAGATACATAAAGATGATATAATAGCATTTTTCCAAAATAATGAAGTAATAACACATAGAATAGTAGACGTATTAGAAGATAATGGAGTTACTAAATATTTAACAAAAGGTGATAATAATTTGCATGAAGACAAAGATTTAGTTACATATGAACAAATAGAGGGAAAATATCAATTTAAAATTAGTGGATTTGGAATAATATTAAAAATCTTAAAAAATCCAATTACACTTATAATATTAATTATTATACTAATATTAAATTGCTTTTATGGATATAACCGCAAAAGAAAAAAGGAAATAAGAAAACAAAAAAGAGAAGTGTATAATCAAAAAAGAATAGAAGATGGCTAATATCAAAATATGAAGAAATAAAACCATTTGAAATATAATAAAATAAACCCAGATATAATGTATGTTATATTTGGGTCATTTATTTTATGATATAAATAAAAAATTATGCTTCATAATACTTATCAGTATCGAAATATAAATCTTCTAAAGTAATACCAAGAACTTTGCAAAAAGCTAAAGCCTCAAAATCTTTAACTGTTTTCTTACCATATTCTATTTCATAAATATCACTATTATACATAGTAACTCCAAGTAAATCTAATTTTCGACAAATTTCGGGCTGTGAGATTTTTTTTAATTTACGATATTTTCTTAAATTATTACCAACAATGTTTAAATTACCATTCAATGTTTTTACTTTCATATAATACCTCAAACTTAAATATATAGATTAAAATTAAATTAATACGATAATATTGTAATATAAAAATTGAAAAACATTACAGGTACAAGTTGTAAAGAATATAAAAATATTTCTTAAATAAAGAAATTACCAATTTTGGACGCGTCCCCAAATTGGTAAATATTTTTAAAAATATGTTGTAAAAAATAATAAAATTGGTATAATATAAAAGAAAAAACAAAAGGAGGAATTTTAATGTTAAAAAAAGTAGGAATATTAGCAAATGGTGGAGATGTATCTGGATTCAATGCAGTAATTAGGGCAATAGTTAAAACAGCAGAAAATCATGGCGTAGAGTGTTATGGGATAATAGATGGATATAATGGTCTGTTAAAGAAAGATTTTGAATTATTATCAACAGCAGCAGATGGAGAAGCAATAGGAATATTACCAAGAGGTGGATCTATCATAGGTTCTTCTACAAATTCAAATTTATTTAATTATAAAGTGAAAAAAGAAGATGGAAGTGTAGAATATAAAGATTTATCAGATGAAGCAATAAAAAATATAAAAGATTTTGGATTTGATTGTATATTCACCTTAGGAGGAGACGGAACACAAAAGTCTGCAAGAGATTTATATACAAAAGGTGTAAATGTGATAGGAGTTCCAAAAACAATAGATAATGATGTGGCATGTACAGATATTACATTTGGGTATAATACAGCCGTATCTGTTGCAATGGAAGCATTAGATAGACTTCATACAACAGGTGCTACTCATCATAGAATAATGGTATTAGAAGTTATGGGGAGATATGCTGGCTGGATAGCATTAGAATCAGCAATAGCTGGTGGTGCTGATGTAGCACTTATTCCAGAAATTCCATATGATATAAATAGAGTAGCAGAAAAGATTGAAAACAGAAAGAAAAGAGGAAAAAACTTTAGTATAGTTGTGGTAGCAGAAGGAGCAAAACCAAAAGGTGGAGAAATTACAATTATGGGAAAAAGAGACAATGGAGAAGGTGTTGATAATACAAAATTAGGAGGAGTTGGACAAGTTGTTGCAACACAATTAGAAAAACTAACAGGATTAGAAGCAAGAAATACAACTTTAGGATATATGCAAAGGGGAGGAACTCCAACAGCATTTGATAGAGTATTATCAACTAAATATGGTACAAAAGCTATGGAATTAGCATTAGAGGGGAAATTTGGAACATTAGCAGTCATAAAAGATGGTAAACTAAATTATGCTATGTTAGAAGAAGTTGTAGGTAAAAATACAAAAATAGGTGCAGTATCTGGGAATACAGAAGAAAGTAACATAAGAAAAGTAACAATGGATAATGATTTAGTAAAAACAGCAAGAAATATTGGAATAAATTTAGGTGATTAAGTAATATTATGAAAATTCCTGAATAAAATTTCTTTGAGAAGTTATAGGGAATTTGGGGACGGGGCTTAAAATCCCTATAGTTATTAAAAATTAATAAAATGTATTTAACATTTTTTAGCTATAGGGATTTTAAGCCCCGTCCCCAAATTCCCTATAACTCCTCAAAGAAATTTTTTTATAGGGA
>CAMMMI010000010.1 GCA_946497905.1 uncultured Clostridium sp. | reverse complement strand
TCATTCCTATGTGTGCCTTTGAGCGAAGCGAGAAAGGAATGATTTTTTTTATGAAAATTGCCAAAAAAGTATTTTTATTTATATGTATTTCAATTATATTAGTTTTAGCTATTTTTTGTATTATAGGTTATTCAACATATTCTTCTGCTTTAAAGGATGAACCTTTGTTAACAAAGATTAGTTCAATAACTTCTCAAGATAATTTTGTTAAGTTTTCTGATTTGTCAGAGGATTATAGAAATGCTGTAATAGCTGTTGAAGACCATAGATTTTATGATCATGGCCCTGTAGATTTTATTGCTATTGCTAGAGCTTTATATGTTAATCTTACTAATTGGGAATTACGAGAAGGTGGTAGTACTATTACTCAGCAGGTTGCTAAGAATGTTATTTTTTCACAAGAAGAGAGTTTTACTAGAAAATTAGGAGAGATTTTTGCTGCATATGATTTAGAGAAAAATTATTCTAAAAATGAAATATTTGAATTATATGTAAATACTTCATATTTTGGCGATGGTTATTATGGTATTTATGACGCAAGTATGGGATATTATAATAAACTTCCAAAGGATCTAACTTTAGATGAGGCTTCTATGCTTGCTGGTGTTCCTAATGCTCCATCTGTTTATGCTCCTACTGTTAATCCTGATTTAGCTAAAAAAAGACAATCTCATGTTTTAAATAAAATGGTTGAATATGGTTATATAACTTCTGAAGAAGCTAATTCTATTATAAATTAATTTTTGTATTGCTATTCTTAATTTTGTTTACCTTCATATAATTGTTATATGGAGGTTTTTTATGAACATTTTACTAATAACTAAAAGAAAAATTTATGCTATAATTATTTTCTTGTTTTTATTTTTTATTATTATTTCATACTTTATTTATACTAACTTTTTTAATTGTTCTATTCAGGTTGATAGTTCTCAGGATAGTGAACTTCAATTTATTCTTGATGGATTATTTAATAGTAAAGAAAAGGTCGCTTATTTGACTTTTGATGATGGTCCTACAAAAAGTGCTACTCCTAAAATACTAGATATATTGAAAGAAGAAAATGTAAAGGCATCTTTTTTTGTTATTGGTAAATATGTTAAAAATCATCCAGATATTGTGAAGAGGGCATATAGTGAAGGACATTATATTGCTAATCATGGCTATAGTCATAATAATTCTATTCTATATAAAAATAATGAGAGTTTTTTGAGTGAAATAAAAAATACTGATATAGAGATTTCTAAGGCTATTGGGATTGGTAACTATTGTTCTCATATTTTTAGGTTTCCTAATGGATATTCTTCTGCAATATATAAAAGACAGAAAAAAGAAGCTGTTAAACTTCTTCATTCTATGGATTATGCTTATATTGACTGGAATTGCTTAAATAAAGATTCTGAGTTACATTATTCTAAAAATCAATTATTAAATAATTTTAAAAAATCATCTAAAAATAAAGATACTTTAGTTGTTCTAATGCATGATACTACTGATGTTAGTAATAGTTCTTCTGTTTTAAAAGATACTATTTTGTATTTAAAAAATCAAGGTTATACTTTTAAGAATTTTTATGATTTGAAAACCATTCATTAGATTACATATTTTACTATATACTAGCATATTATAATTTCTTAAATTTATCATCCTAAGCTTGACAAGTTCTATTATTCTGACTTTATACGATTAACCCTTATACTCTTTCATCTTCTTGTTCTTCTAGTCGTGTAATACTTTAGACAAACTCTCTTCCTGTTATCCCTTCTATATTTTTTCTTATATTTTTAATTCTATAAGAGAACTATTTAACTATATATCATTTGTTTATACTTTATGGATATTTGTTCTTTTACTTTTTCCATCTGTTTGATAATTCCTTTTAAAGTAGAACTTACATCTAAAACTTTTAAACTATTTTTAGATTTAATATCTTTTATATATTCATTTTCATAATTTTCTAAAAATCTTTTAAATTTACTTTTTCCTGATATTTTATTAAAAATCATTCTCTTTATCTTGGTAAATATGTTATCTTCATATATTTGCAACTGACATATGTTATTTACAAATAATTCATTTATATCTGCTTGTACATTTTCTATACACCATTTTATTCTTGCCTTACACTCATCAATAATAACTGCATAATTTAATTTCTTTTGTGCACAAGCTATTATAGTATTTTTTATTTTCTGTATTTCTTCATCAGTAATTTTTTCTGTTTTTAACTTTTCTGTTAATGTTACTATATTAGCTATTGCAATTTTTTGATTATTCATAGCATTCTGCATTATCTTAAATATATTTACATATAAATTATCATATACATTAATTAATTTTTCTAATTGTTCTTTATACTTATTTATATTCTTTTCTATCTCATACTCATATTTTTCGCTCTTTTGATTGTAAAATTTTGATTGCTGTTCAAAGAATTCTCTTATTTCATTCATTTTACATTCTTTTAATTTTTCTGTGTTTTTTTCATATATTGCTAATTGTAACATAGAAATTTCCTTTTCTACATTCTCTAAATTTTGCATATTTTCATTTAATTTTTCAAATATTAAAATTTTATCCATAGTACCTCTCCCATAAACTATCTAAAAATATCGTCTATTTTATCTTGATAATTTTTTCCTAATTTTTTCACTCTTTTGTTCATCTTTTTTAATGTTGGACTTAATATTTTTTTACTCACATTTCTTGTTACCACATTTCCCATTCGTAATATATCATTAATCTCATTCCCGTATTCCTTTATCTTTTCCTAATACTGAGTTGTCAATCATATATTTTAATCCTAATGTACTTATTAGTCCTACTCCAACACTAGGTATCATTACACTCGCAGCTAATAGTCCTGCACCTGTAGCAATTTTTTGCATTTGTGGATTTTTTACTAATGCATTTACAGTTTTTATTGCTCCTCGACTAGTTAATTCGATTCCTTTTCCTAAACCTTTTAAAGTATATTTACCTGTAGTTTTAGCAATTCCTTTTACTACTTTTTTTGCATTCATCTTTTGACTCCTTTTATTCTTTATTCTATTATTTGTGATAAATAATTGTTCTGTTGTTCAACAATTTGTACTTGCTTTTTTTCTAATTTTTCTAAATACTTGTCCAAATCGGTTATATTAATTTTATCAATATCTATACTTGTACCATCAATGTGTATATTTCCATATTTTTTATCAAATTTAAACATTTGAATTCCTCCTCTTAGATTTTTACTTATCTAAAAACATTATACCATAATAAAATTGATTTTGTTATAAATTTTAAAATTTTTTATTTTTTTCTGATTTACGAAATTTACTTTTGTATTCATATTCTATATTATAAGTTTTTCCTTAAAGTTTCTTTTATTATTTCATATATATATTCTTATCTAAAAAATTATAATATAACTCACCAGATTTATTAAAAGTGGTAATAAAAGAATCTTTAAAATATAAAGAAGGAATAATTCCTAAACTATTAGAAATGTTAGGATACTCAAAAGAAAATTCAGAAAAATTCATAACGAAGAATATAATTTTTTCTCATATACATATTCTTTATTAGCAGAATTTAGTGGATAACACGTATTTTCATATTTAATAGATTTTATAATAAAGATGATCTAGTTTTACAATTACTATATCATCTTTTATGAAATATTTTAAAATTATAAAATAGTATAAAGTATAATCGGGTATTTTATAACCTAACATTACATTATAACTTTAATATTGTGAACTGTATTTTTATCTTCTAATTTTATATTATTTTCAACTTCTACATTATCTAAAAAAACTTTGCTTACTTCTGTATTTTTATTATTGTTTTCTACTTTTATATTATATAAAGTATTTTTCCATTTGTATTTTATTTCATATTCTTTCCATTCTTTTGGGATACAAGGTTGTATTTTCATATAGCCTTTTTCTATTTTTAATCCTAGTATATATTCTATTCCAGCTTTATAGTACCAACTTGATGAACCTGTGTACCATGTCCATCCACCTCTTCCTGCTAGATTATTTGCTCCATATATATCTGCTGAAATGACATATGGTTCTACTTTATATTTATTACTTGCGTCTTTTGTTCTTGCATGTTCTATTGGGTTTATCATTCTATATAGTTCTAGTGCTTTATCACCAAAGCCTAGCATTGCTTCTGCAATAATTACCCATATTGCTGCATGTGTGTATTGTCGTTGTGGACATTTTCTCTCACTAGCTCAAATAATAAACTTCGTTTTGCGTTATTGAATTTCAGTCGTTTCTTATTCGAGCAATATATTTCACAACTATGCAGTTTTTTTCTCATATTTCTTTTTAGCACATATAAATTTTTCTAAATTTCCATTTAATTCCTGTAGTGGCTTAAAATTAAAATATATATCAACTTGCTTGTCACTATGAATTTCTATTTTATCTATAAACTCTCTAATTATTTCTTTAGTAGGTTTTTCCATATTCAAAAACTCATCTACTAAATTATTTAATTTTTCATCTTTATTTTTACTATTTTCTTCTCCACTTATTTCTTGTTCAATTTCTTTAATTCTTTCTTGGTATTCTTTAATTTCATTCTTAATTCTGTTTGCATTTTCAATATAGTTATCTACTGTAATAATTTCTGAAAGTCTATCTTCATATAATAATTCAAGTTTTCTTGTTTCTTTTTGAATTTGTGATTCATATGTTTTTAATCTATTCTTTAAATCTAATTCTTTATCTTCTTTTGATTTAGATTTTTTTGCAATTTCCTCTAACCTTTTCTTGTTAGAATATTCTTTACAAATTTCCTTTAAAACTAAAATCATACTTTCTTCAAAAACTTGATAATTAAAATTATGTGGAGAACATACATCGAATTTTCCATATCTTCCATACCTTTGACATCTACCATAAATATTGCCATTTTTATCTGGACTTCTTATTCCAATATATCCTTTGCAATCATAACACCTTAGCAATCCTTTAAATAGATAATCATTTTCAACAATCCTTGAACCTTTTGTGGATTCTATTATTCTTTTTGCTCTCTCATAGTCTTCTACACTTACTATTGCCTCATGCATATTTGGAACTCTTACCCAATCTTCTTCTGGAACATCAATAAACTTTTTAGATTTAAAACTTAATTTTTTTCTTTTACCCTGTATAACTGTTCCTGTATAAATTTCATTTGATAAAATAAATCTTACTGTAGATTGAGCCCATAAACCATAAGTAATAGATTTTGTACCTCTTTTTTTCTTATTATAGTCTGATGGAATTGGAATTTTTTGTTCTGATAAATAATCTGCTATCTGCATTGTCCCATATCCTTCAAGATATTTATCAAAAATTAATTTTACTACTCTTGCAGCCTCTTCATCTACTATCAAATGATATTTGTTTTCTGGGTCTTTTTTATATCCATAAGGTGCTGTTCCTAAATACTCTCCTTGTTTTCTTTTTGATTGTAAAACACTATTTATTTTTTTAGATGTATCTTTTGCATACATTTCATTTAATATAGATTTAAACGGTGCTATATCATTATTTGCAGAGTCTAAAGCTGTATCTATATTATCTAAAATAGCAATATATCTTACATTATGTTCTGGAAAATAAGTTTCTGTATAATATCCAGATTGTACATAGTTTCTTCCAAGTCTTGATAAATCTTTTGTGATTACCATATTGATTTTTCCGTTTTCAATATCTTCAATCATTTTGTTAAATCCTGGTCTATCAAAGCTTGTACCACTTACACCATCATCAACATATTCTGCAATAAAATTTAGTTTGTTTTCCTTAATATATTGCATTAATAATGCTCTTTGATTTTGTATACTCTCACTCTCTGAATATTTTTCTTTCTCTTCGTCTTCTTTTGAAAGTCTTATATATATGCCTACTTTATAATCAATATTATTCATTATATTAAAGCTCATTTTTCCTCCTTCCTGCTAAAATAAAAATGAGATAATATTGATACTCTCTGATTAAGATTATATCATATTATCTCGTATATTGCTATTATTTTTATTCTTTATTTTGTACTTATCTTTTTAATACATAATTTCCAAATGCACGTTCAACTATTCTTTCTAAAGTTTCTCCATTATTGTTAAATATAATATTAAATTTAAATTCATTTTTCTTTCTATATTTGTGTTTTTCCATAACATCTTTTTTATCTTCCATATACTCGTTCCTCCTTTAATATTTTTTCCATTTTTTTGCTTTTTATACAAAAACACCTTGATATAATCAAAGTATTATCTTACAAATACATTTGAACTTTTTATGCTACTTACATGTATTATATTTCTAACAACTCTTGGTATCTTAAATGTAGCATTTATTCTATTCGAAAAAACTCAAAAAGAAGTTCTAAGAGTATTTAATATGCTTGAATATGAATAATGAAGTCATTGGAAGGACAAGAATATTTTATTGTAATCCTAGGGCTTCATATCAAAAAGGAATGATTGAAAAGAATCATGAATTCATTAGATATGTCTTACCTAAAGGAACATCATTCAATAATCTTCTACAAGCAGATATTGATTTAATGATAAATCATATCAATAGTTTAAGAAGAAACAGTTTGAATTGGTTTGCTCCAATAGACATTGCTAAATTTACATTAGATAAAACAGTATTTAAAAAGTTGAATCTCAAAAAAATTCCACCAAATGAGATTCAACTCAACAAAAGTTTACTAAAGAAAAATTAACAAAGTTTAATATTTTCTAATTAATAAATCCAAACACAATATCTTATGAGCTAATTGAATTTACTTTTATACACAAGTGGAATTTAGTCTTAAACAAAATTTTCCAGTTGTTTGTTTGCCATGCAAATTTTTCTTTAATCTATTAAAATTATACTACATTTTTTTGAATAATTTTTTTATGTTTTCAAACAATTCACATTTTTAACTTATAAATTATTCATATTGTATATTATTTTCCTTACACCAATTTATCGCTATGTCTTTATATCTTTGTTCTCTATAACCATACCAATTCTGAATTATATTCACATCATTACAATAATCTTTAAATCTTCTAAATGCTCCTTTTCCCTGTATCAACCTATTTAATGTGTCTTTTATATTTTCTTCTTTTATTGTATCTATAAAATCAACTATTATTTGATATTCATTTATTTCATATTGTGTTGGTAGTATTATAGACTTTTCAAATAATTCATCTATTTCATCTTCGTTTAAATCTTCATATTCTCCAATATTTGATAAAAATATTTCATTTGCTTCTGGATTATAGTAACAATCTATTTCATCATCTACCATTTCTAATCCTTCTATTATTTTTTCTAATTCAACCATATCCTTCTCCTTTATTTACTACTCCTCACACCGATTTTAGTTGCATAAATTTTTGTATTATTTTCATCTCCTAATTTTTTATATATACTCCATAACCTTTCAAAAACGGCATCTATTTCTTCTATATTTT
Source organism: uncultured Clostridium sp. (assembly GCA_946497905.1). Taxonomy (GTDB): domain Bacteria; phylum Bacillota; class Clostridia; order TANB77; family CAG-508; genus CAG-269. The sequence continues at coordinate 19,631 of CAMMMI010000010.1, read as the reverse complement.
TTACTCCCTCTGCTTTTAATAATATTTCCTTTGCTTTTTCCAAATTATAGTGCTTTAAGTCTCTTTTGTTATCATACCAATCTGCCATTTCAACATATCCCCATACCCACTCTGGTCTTATTTTTAAATAATCTTCTATCATTTTTGTTGCTTTTTCTTCATTTCCAAGTCTAAATTCTGTATTTGCTTTTTCTCTAACCGCTCTTTCTTTCCAATATAATTCGTCTTCATTATCTAAATTAAATATTTCTTCTATCGTATTCCATAGTTCTAATCTTTCATATAATTTACTTTCTTCGTCACTCATCGCTAATATATCTTCATAATCTTGAATCCAGTTGAGTAAACTATCATACCCTTCATACTTTTCATCATATTCACTTATACTTTTTATATTATTTCTTTTACATATATCTTGAACATCAAACCATGCTATTCTTAATAAATAACTTCCTTTTTTGTCTTTTTCCCTTTTTAGATACCATTCTGCTTTGCAAACAAACTGATCTATTAAATTTAGCTTATCTAAATCATCATTATTACTTTTATTAATGCAACATTTCTTGTATTTTTTTCCACTTCCGCAATAGCATAAATCATTTCTGCCTATATCTATCTTTGTATCAACAAATCTTTCTTCTCTTTTTTGTATTATATACTGGCATATTTTATAATCATCTGAATTTTCAAATTCTTCATCTTCTATATAGTTAAAACATTCCCATTCTTCCATTATTCCAATAGTATTATATATATATTCATAAAACGGTTTAAATGGATAAATGTTTTTATTTATTTCTTTGCCATTTGTTAATTCTTCTTTTAATTCTTCTCTTTCTTCTTCATTCTCAATTATATACATTATTTTATTAACATCTTCTGCTAATTCTGTTAATTTTAAATGACATACTTCTTCAATTATTTCTTCATATAAATATGAATTATCTTCTTTATTTCTTTCATCTAATAACTTTTTTAGATATGTTACTAAAAATTTCCTATCCTTTATTTCATAAAGATATAATATTGCAAATGTTTGTAAGGTACTACATCTAACAAATTCATTTGTTTCATTGTTTTCAATTATATTAAATAACGCATTATCGTCTCCATTATATGTACTTGCAAGTAATCTTGGTAGATTTCCTGGATAGTCATCTCCTAGTATATATTCTACTATTTCCTCATCTTTATTTAATAAATCTATTAAATATGGAAATGCTTTTTGTTCTTTTAATTCTGCCAATAGAAAATATGCATATGTATATCCAAAAAATTCATCTTCTTCGTTATAAATTTCTTCTAAATTTTCTTTTGTATATTCTAACATTTCTAATAGTTTAGGTGTTATCTCTTCTTTATGTTCTAATGCTTCTTTTATTGCTTCTCTTGGTAATTCTGGCGTATAATACTTTAATTTTTCTATAATTTCATTTAATTCCATATTCAACTACTCCTTATATATCTATTTTTATTTTTCTAGTTTTATTATTATTGGTGTATAATCAATAACATCGCATGAAACGCAAATATGATTTTCTTTATCAAATTTCTCGTCTAGAGGTTTATCATGTATATGTCCAAATACATTTACTTTTCCTTTTTCCAATATTTCTATTGGTGCATGTGTTAGAATTAAGTTTCCTAAACTATAATTTCATTGTCTGGATATCCTTTATATAATTCTCTCCTATACTCATCTATTTGTTCTAATGCATAGATAATATCACTTCTGTTATTAATTATTTTTAAATCATAACCATCTTTGCACTCATCAAATTCAAATGTAACTTTTCCCATAGATATTCCTCCATTTCTATAATTTTTACATATTACTTTTCTAAAAGCCAATCAATTATATTCTTATGAATTATTCCATCTCTACTGTAGTCCATTTTATCCATTGTAATAACATATTTAGGGAAATTATCTGCCACATTCTTATATGCACCAAACTCTCTTTCTATTACTTCATCTCCTGATAGATAATCTGCTACTTGAATATAAAATCTATCTCCAAAATTATCTACAACAAAATCAATTTCTCCATAGTCAGTTTTTCCTATATAAACATCATATCCTCTAGCTATTAATTCATTATATACTATGTTTTCTAATCTTCCTCCTACTTTCTTTTCAATTGGTGTGCTTTTTAATTGTAATAACCCTAAATCTACCAGATAATATTTTTCTAGTAATGTCATTACTGATTTTCCTCTTATATTATATCTACTAGCCTTACTTGCAATCATTGAATTATTTATATATTCAATGTAATTTAAAATTGTATCCACACTTGTTGTAACATTATCACTCTTTAAGAATTTTGTTATTGAATTAGCAGATATCACTCCACCAATGTTTTCCATCATAAATTGAATCACTCTATTTAAAAGATTTACATCTTTAATACTATTTCTTTCAACAATGTCTTTTAAAATGACTGTATTATATAAATCTCTTAAATACATTTTTCTTTCTTGAATACTTGTAGAATTATATATTTGAGGCATTCCTCCCCATTCAATATATTCTAAAAATGATTCATCTTTATCTTTCATTATTCCTTGACTTTTTTGCAGTTCTAAATATTCTGAAAATGTAAATGGCATCATTTTTATATTAATATATCTACCTGCTAAATATGTTGATAAATCTCCAGAAAGAATTTTACTGTTTGAACCTGTTATAAATATACTAACATTCATCGTTGCCCTAAATGAGTTTATTACTTTTTCAAAATCTTGTACATTTTGAATCTCATCAAAAAATAAATAATATTTTTCTTTATCTTTAATTTTATCTTTTACATATTTATTAAATTTTTTAGGATTTGTATAATCTGTATAGTCATAATCCTCAAAATTAATATATATAATATGATCTTCATTAATTTCCTTCGCTTTTAACTCTTCCATTATTTGCATCATTAATACAGATTTACCAGAACGCCTAACACCAACTATAATCTTTATAAGTTCACTATCATATGAACCCCTTATTTTCTTTAAATACATTTCACGTTTTATCATAATTTTTCTTTCCTTTCTGTTATCTATATCTATTTTATCATTTTATTTTTATCTTGTCAAATAGTTTCGAGTATACTCTAAACTTTTTTGTTTTTTTTAAAAGTTTAGAGTAAATCTTTTATTTTTAACTCTTTAGTATAAAATTTTGCTTCAAAAAGGTGCATTTTTAAATACTTTTAATACAAATTCAATAAATGGTTAGTATTAATTTTTCATAAATTTCAAGTATTTTCTATGTATTTAAGAGTATCAATATTCTTCTATATTCTGTTTCACTTTCCACTCGTTCAGAATTGTGGCTTTGGCTAGGCGTTCGAGAAAGATATTCTGGGAGGCGTACTTTTTGTACGTTGACCAGAAATCTTTTGAAGAACAAATCGGAAAGCCTTAACATTTATACAACTTTTAACTTTTATCTTTGGCTTTCCGTAAATTTGTTCTAGCGCCAATTTTACGTATGTAAAATTGTGTGCATCCGTTAGAGCGAAGCGTTTGTTATACAATAGGAAAGGGTAACTTTCCTATTGTATAACAACAACGCCAAAACGCAATTATGGACGAGTCTATGTAAAAACTGGTGCTAACAACAACACTCATGTGTATATTGTCCACCATTTTCTCTAACTCCTGGCAAATATGCTTTTATATATCCTGGTTCTAGGTTACCTTTATCAAAAGGAGGATCTAATAATTTTATTATTCCATTTTCTTTATCTACTAAATGATTTTCTAAGCTTTCCATCGAAATATACTTTTTATCATTATCTCCTGCATTTGATATTATACTCCAACTTTGAGAGATACTATCAATTCTACATTCATCATTTTGCATACTTCCTAATACATTTCCATCATCCATAAATGCTCTTTTGTACCATCTACCATCCCATCCATTTGCGTTTAGTGCTTTTTTCAAATTTATTTTTATTTCTTCATATTTTTGTACTTTATCTACATCACCTTTTCTTTCACATATTTTTATAAATCTATCTAAAATATTATATAAGAAAAATCCTAGCCATACACTTTCTCCTTTTCCTTTATTTCCAACTGTGCTAAATCCATCATTCCAGTCTCCTGAGCCTATTTTTGGCAAACCATTTTCTCCGAAGTTTAAACTTTTTTCTATTGATTTTATACAATGCTCATATATTGTCCCTGTTTCTTCTGAACTTAAATATTTATCATATTTTTCGTCTATATTTTGTTTTAATGTTTCTCCTTTTAGATATGGTGTCTGTATATCTAATATTGTCTCGTCTCCTGTGAAATCAATATATTCTAGTGTTAAATATGGTAGCCATAATAAGTCGTCTGAAAATCTTGTTCTTATTCCACGGCTATTTTCATCATGCCACCAATGTTCTACATCTCCTTCTATAAATTGATGTTTGCTGTGTTTTATAATTTGATTTTTTATTATTTGAGGCTCTATATATTTTAATGCTAGTGTATCTTGTAATTGATCTCTAAACCCAAAAGCTCCTCCTGATTGATAATACCCGCTTCTTCCTAATAGTCTACTCTCCAATGTTTGATATAAAATCCATCCATTTAATAAAATATTTGTAGATTCTAATGGTGTATATACTTGTAGTTTATTTAAAGTTTCTTTCCAATAATTTTTTACTTTTTCTAGTTCTTGTTTACAATTTTGAATTTTACTATATTTATATGCTATATTTTTACAATCTATTATATGCTCTTCTGCTCCTAATATTATTGATATTTCTTTATTTGAAAAGCTTTCAAGTTCTACTTCTATTTCATAAGTTATACATGATTTTTTTCCTAATGAATCTTCATTATTTAATGATAATTTTCTTATTCCATCTGGATTTGATAATCCTCCATCTCCTAAAAAGAATTTTTTATCTCCTGTATAGCTTTGAATTTTTTGACTACTTGAAACATATATATACATTTTTTGTTCGTCATTTGAATATAAATTTTTAGCACATATTATATTGTTATTTGCATTAAAATTCATACTAATATTTGTATCTGTGTTTATTTCGTCCTCTCCTATTACTGGTTTGATATAATAATATATTTTTAGTTTTTTTCGATTTGGTGTATTATTTTTTAAATTTAATATACCTATTTTTGCACTGTCTTCTTTAGGAACAAATATTTCTAATTCTTGTTCTATTCCATCACTTTTATGAATATATTTGCAATATCCAAAACCATATATAATATTGTAGTTTCTATTATCTGGCATAGGATTTAGTCCTAATGACCATACTTTTTTATTTGTGTCATCTTTTATATATATTATTTCTGAAGGTGTATCTAATCCTGGTTTATTTTCCCAACTTGTTACTCTATTTAGTTTACTATTTTTATACCAACTGTATCCACCCATATTTTCTGTTACTATTGTTCCAAATTTTTTATTTGCCATTATGTGAGACCATACTGTTGGTAACCTATTTTCTTTATTTACTTTAATTAAATATTCTTTTCCATCACTTGAAAATGCACCATATTCATTATAATATTTTAATTCTTCTTTATTTTCTAAAATATTTATATCATCATTTAATTCTTCTTCAAAATATATTTTATTTTCTTCATTTCCTATTTCTTTATATTTTTCTAAATATTCTTCTTCCATTTCTTTTAGACTATTTTCTAATCCACCTTTTGAGCTATCTATTATAATACTTGAAACAAATTCTAATAATTCTGTATCTTCTTTGCTTATTTCCCCTTTATTTAAGCTAAATATTCCTGTTCTAATGTTTTTTAGATATGACATTTGGCTATTTAATATCGAATTTTCTATTTCTTCTCTAACATAATTTTCATAACTATGTTTTTCTTCATCTAATATTACAACTTCTGTTAATATATTTTTAATTTTTAAGAATTCATATGCTTTTAATACTTCATCAATTACATATGTTTCATTTACATTTTTTACTTTTACTAATATTATAGGAAAATCTCCTGATATACCATATTTCCATAATTCACTTTGACTAAATTGCTTTTTGTTATATTTTTGAATCCTATTTTGCCTTATTGGATTGTCAAATATTATATATGAAGCTATTTTTTGATAGTTCTCTATATCTTTCCCTTTTATTCTTAAATATCTACTTTCTGCTTCTACTCTTGCTCTAGATAATTCAAATGCTTTAGCAGAATTTTCATTTATTTTATATTTTTCTATATTTTTTATTATATCTGATTTTTCTTCTCCTACAGATAATATTAAGTCTAAAGTTACTTTTTCTTCTGGTTTTATTTTTACTGTTCTTTTTAGAGCTACTATTGATTCTGTAGTTAGTCCTATCTTTTTTGATAGTGGAATAGAATTTTTTACCATATTAGGAATTCCTAAATTTCCTCTTCCTAAAAACTTTTCTTCTTCAATTTCGTATTCTAAATCCCCAATTGTTTCACTATTTGTGGATAAGTTTACTGCTAAATATATATCTTTTTCTTCTTTGTTTCTAGTTTTATGTTTTACTATTATACTATTTGTGTTTTCATCATATTGGTAAACTAAGAATAATTTGTTAAATGCTGGGTGTGCATAGTCTTGTTCTTTTTTTGATAATGTTGGTTCAAAATATGATGTTATTTCTATTATTTCTTCTTCATTTCCTGTATTTTCTAGTATAATTTTTCGTATTTCTACTGCTTCTGTTGGTGCTATTGTTGTTTTTATTTTTGTCTTTATATTTCCATTTATTATTTCTTGTTCATTTCTATCTGGCATAAAACTTATTTGGTAATTTTCTTTTGTTTCATTTTGTAAATAGCTTGAACTCCATATATTTTTAGTTTTTATATTTTTAAAGTTAAATATTATTCCTTGTAAATAATCATCTGTTCTTTTAAACCTATTTATATATATATCTTTATATTTGCTAACTCCTTCTCCTTTTTGATTTATTGCTACTGTATAGTTTTCATTTGCTATTATGTTTCCTCTTATTATTCTTTCATCTATTTTATTATAAGTGTTTACTATATAATTTTCATAATCTTTATATTTTAATTTTTCTACCTTTTCTTTATTTTCTTTTGTTATTATAAATTTATCTGGCATTGTTTCTTGAAGTAATATTGTAACTGCTTTTATTTCTGGATTTTTTGTAAATCTATTTTGTAGGATGTTTTTGTTTATTAAATTATTTATTGATAATAATATTAATCCTTGATGATGTGCCATATATGTTTTTACTACACTTGCTCTTTCTCCTTTTTCTACTCTTTCAGGTGTATAGTCTATTGATTCGTAAAATCCGTATTTGTCATACATATTATTTTGTTCCAAAAGTTTAAGATTTTGAATTACTTCTTTTGGGTAATCATTTATTGCTAATATACTCCCATACGAAGCTATTACTTGCTCATCTGCTAGCCCTCTTTTTAGTCCTAACCATGGAATACCAAATGCTTTATATTGATAATTTGAGTGCAGATCTTTTAAATTAAATGCCGCTTCTGAAAATCCCCATGGTATATTTAGTTTTTTTGCATATTTTATTTGGCTCATAATCATAAAATTGCATGATTCGTCTAAAAGACTTCCTTTATATTTTGGTATATTAATATTTGGCATTAGGTATTCGAATGCTGTTCCTGACCAAGAAACTAATCCTTTATATTTATCTAGTACAGTAAGTGTTCTGCTTAAATTATTCCAATGCTTTACTGGTATATCTTTTTTTGCTATTGCTATCAGACTTGCTTGTCTTGCTTCTGAGGCTAATAAATCATAATATGAATCTGTTAATCTATTTTCTTCTATATTAAATCCTATTGAAAAAATTTGTTTTTCATAATCATATAATAAAGAAAAATTTGTATTATTTATTAAGTTGTCTATTATAGCTAAACTTGAGTTGTTTTGTGTTTGAGTTTCTAATATAAATGTTTTTACTATATATAAATATCCTATAAAATTACCACTGTCTACTGTTGAAATATATCTTGGTATTAATGGTTCTTTTGTTTTAGTATTGTACCAGTTATACAAGTGTCCATTCCATTTTGGTAAACTTTCTACAGTTTGTATGATTTTATTTAATAAGTCTATTGCTTTTTCTTTTGGTATATATTTTAAGTCATATGCTGATATAACCGCTAACATTGAAAGTCCTATATTTGTTGATGATGTTCTTTGCACTATTTTTTCTTTTCTACCTTCTTGATAATTATCTGGTATTAAATAGTTATTTGCTTCATTTAAATATGTTTCAAAATATTTCCATGTTTTTTGTCCTATTTCTAAAATATAATTTGTTTCTCCTTTAGTTAGTTTTTCTATTGCTAATTTTTCTTCTTTTTCTTTACTTATATACCACATAATTGTTGGTGCTATTATCCATAATATGCCAATTATTACTCCAAATATATTTTGTTTTAATAGACTTATTCCAATAGCTACTAAACCGATTAATACATTTATAAACATTTGATTATAATATGATGATAAACTTGATTTTGCTTGTTTTTCTGCTTCTTCTGATGTTGTCCATTCTAATAGGTTTTTATGTGTTACTGTCTTTCTATATATTGTTTTTCCTATTGATTTTAATGATATATATGCTTTATACGGTAAATTTGCAAATGTTATTATTGCTCTTAAAACCGCTCCTTTTGATCCTGATATTTTAGGTGCAAATGTCTTTTGTTTTTGTTCTCCCTCTTTCTTGAAAATTAAATAATTAAACATTTCTAATATATATGGAAATATTGATATTATTGTTAGTATTAAAATTATTGGATATACTTTTTTGTTTTGTATTATTGATATTATATTTACATATAACATTGATATTAAAATTGATATTTCTACTAAACTTCTTCTTAAATTATCAAATATTTTATATTTTGAAAGTAAATTTAATGGATTTTTTACTTTGTTTATAGCTTCTTGCCTATTATCTTTGACATATACATATTTTTTTAGCCAGTTTGTTATTTGCCAATCTCCTCTAATCCATCTAGCTAATCTTGTCATAAAACTATTGTATTTTGTAGGGTATCCATCCATTATCATTATATCTGATACTAAACCACATCTTAAATAGTTTCCTTCTAATAAATCATGGCTTAATACTGTATTTTCAGGTATTGCGTTTTTTAATACTTTTGAAAAAACTCTTAAATCATAAATTCCTTTTCCTGTGAATATTCCTTCTTTAAAATTGTCTTGATATGTGTCTGATATTGCATTTGTATAACTGTCTATTCCTCCGTCTCCTGCAAATATTTTTGTGAATGTGGTTTTATAGCTTATATCCAAATTCATTCCAACTCTTGGTTGCATAATTCCATAACCATCTGTTACTACATTTTTTTGTTTGTCTATTATTGGTTTGTTTAGAATATGTGCCATTGCTCCTATTAGTTCAAATGCTGTATTTAATACTAAGTCTGTATCTGCATCTAATGTTATTATATATTTTGTTTTTTTGTACATATCTATATTTTTCGTGTCTTTGTTCTCTGTTTTTTTATTTCTTAATTCTTCTATTGTATTAACTCTAAATTTATTTGCTTCATTTCCTAATAGATATTCATTAAATTGATTTAATAGCCCTCTTTTTCTTTCCCATCCTAAATATGAGTCTTCTTTTTCGTTCCATGTTCTATTTCTATATATAAAATTGAAAATAGGAATGTCATTTTTGTACTTTTCATTTAATATTTTAACTTGCTTATTTCCTTCTTCTATTACTTCTTTGTCTAAATCTTCTTCTTTTTTTAGACTTTCTGAACAATCTCCTAGTAGTGTAAAATATATATTAGGGGATTTATTTGCTATATAAAATACTTCTAATTTTTCCATTAACTCTTTTACTTTTTCTTTTGATTTTAAAATTGTTGGAATTACTACCATTGTAGTATTTTCTTCATTAATTCCACTTGTTAAATCTAATTTTGGTATTAACTTTGGTTTTGTTGTTTTATTTAATATATATTGGATTATTTGAATTGCTATTTCTGTTGAAGGCATAAGGAAAATTAGAAAGCTTATTATAAATATTATGATGTTTTGTGTATTTAATATTGAACTTATTATACATGATATAATTATACTTAAAATTGCTATTGAAAAAATATATATTTTTGTTTTATCTTTTTCTTCTATTTCGCGTTTCTTGTAATTTAAAATTCTATATGTTTCATTTATTCCTTTGTCTATTAAATAATATCCTATATGTGATCTTTTTGTTCCTGTATCACTTTTTTTAGCTAGTTCTAATATTTTTCTTGCTATATATATTTCTGATACTTTAGTTTTTTTTGATATTTCTTTTATTTTTGTTCGGTAATAGTCTTTTGTTTTTACATCCATTTTGTTATATACATCTGCTGGGTCTTGTTTTAGTATTTCTTCTACTCCATTTATTTTTTCAAATATTTCTAAAAAATTTATTCTTTGTATTGTTTTTATACTTGTTATACTATTTCCCATTAATACTTTTTTTGTTGCTATCTCAAAATGTTCTTTTTTTATAACATCTGATACTGTTGTACCTAGCATTTCAATTGTTTCTTCTAATACATTTGAGTAGCTATATCCTTTTTTTCCATATCTTTTTAAAATATATGACATATATTCTATAAATGGATATCTCATATCTTCAAATATTACTTTTTCTATTTTTTTGTTTGCTTGTGATTTAAATTTTTGTTCTGGCTTTGTTTTGTTTTCTAATAATCTTTCTACTATATTTTCTGCTTTATATTTTTGCATTTGACTACTTACTATTTTCTCACATATTTCTCTTATATGCTCTATTATTGCTAATTGCATAAATAATCCTATATTCCATATTTCATCCATACTTAATGTTTTTTTTGTTTGATAACTTGCTAAATATGCTTCTATATCGTTTTTTTCTATTTTACAATCTGTATATGCTACAATTTCAGTAGCCAATACATATATTCTTGCAAACCCTTTGTATTGTCCATTTGCTATGCCTACAAAATTTGTGTATTTTTTTAATGTTAATTCCCTTTTTATTACTTTTACTGTTTCTTCAATTATATATAAATTATCTAATAACCATTCTCCTGCTGGATGTATTGCAATTCCAAGTTTTAGATGTTCATTTAATAAATTATATGTTTTTTGTATAATTTCATAACTTTCTAGCATGTGTGGTATGGGATATGTGCTTTTTTCTGATTTTCTATTTAAATTATGGCTTGAAGCTATTTTTTGTAAATGATTTTCTAGTTGTGATTTATTTAGCATTGCTCCATTTATCTTTAATACTTTATTTTCTTTCAAAAAAATTCCACTCCTTGCAAACATTTTTAGTTATTGTTTGCAAAAAGTGGTAAATTTATGCATTTTTTATAAACTTATTTCTTCACCATCTGTTTCTTTTTCTTGATGTTTTGCAAGTTCTGTTGCATCTACCATTTTAATTAAGTTTCCATCTTTGATCATTCCTTCTGCTGCAAATTTATCTGCATTTTCTATACTTCTTTTACATTCTTTTATTATACTATCTCTATTAATATTTCCTTTTGTTATATCTTCTGATATAGTTTGCATATTTGCTATATCTGATATAAAGTTTCCTATTTCAGGTGAAATTAAATTACCATTTTTTATACCAATTTTATTTATTATCTTATCTATCTTATCTGCTTCTGTAAAGACTTTGTCTAATTCTTCATCTTTATATATTTCAACTCTATTTGGCATAGATTGCTTTACTTCTATGTTTCCTTCATATGTTCCTAATACATTTGATAATTTTGATTTTATAATGTTAAATTGTACATCATTTATTTCTTCTGGTAAATTTATTAATTCACTATTAGATAAACTTTCTATATCTCTTTGCTTTAATTCCTCAATTTTATTTTCTATACTATCATCTAATCCTAGTTTTTCTAATGTTATATTATCATCTAAAACATCTTCTAATGCTGGTCTATTATTTTGATATTCTTTATATTCTTGGTATTTTTTTACTCCACCAAATACAGCTACACCAACAAGACCTGCTACTAATAATCTTCCAGCTATTTTTGACATTTTTGATTTTTTATGTGCCTTTTTAACTGTTTTTTTAGTTGTTTTAGGAACTGCATATTTTTCTCCCCTTTTCTCCATTCCTGCACCTATATAGGTTATTTTATTTTTTTGAGCCTTTCTACTTACTTCTTCTGTTTTTCTTATTGTTTCTGGATCTGCTCTGTTTCTTTCTCTAAAGTCTTTTTGCGTGTTGCTTGTCCTTCTACCTTGTTCTTCTCTGTCTTCTCTGTCTTCTCTGTCTTCTCTGATGTGATTATATTTGTCATTTACAAATCCAAAAACTTGTATTTCTTTTTCTTCCATGATTATTCCTCCTTTGCAACAGTTTACATATATATTATACCATTTTTTACAAAAAAAATCAAAAATTTATAATTTTTGACTTTTTTATAGATATATTTATTTTTTTATAATTTTATAATTTATTGGTAATTGGGTCATTTTAGTTAAAATATTCATTTATTCCATTATATATTCCTAAAGCTAGTTTTGATTGATATTCTTCATCTTGTAATAATTTTTCTTCTTCTTCATTTGATAAAAATCCACATTCTACTATTGTTGTTGGGATTTTTACATTTTTAATTATATATATATTATTTATCTCTAAAGGTACTCTTTTGTTTTCTTTTTGTATTACTTGAGTTATATTGTTTTGTATATTTTCTGATAATTTTTTTCCTTGTTCATTTCCTTTTTTGTAAAATGTTTGCCAGCCCCAATATTGACTTTGTTGTATTTTGTTTAGATGTATTGATACAAATATGTCTGCATTAGATTCATTTCCTATTTTTACTCTATTTTTTATATCTGAATTCTTCATTTGTTTTATTGTCTTACATTTGCTGTCATATATTGCATCGTCTCCCGTTCTCGTTAATATTACTTTGTATCCATTTTGTTCTAGTAATTCTTTTGTTTTGTATGTTATATTTAAATTTATTTTTGCTTCTGTTGTTCCGTTTTTACTTTGTGCGCCTTCATCTGGTGTGCCATGTCCTGCATCTAAAACTATTATTTTTTCATTATCTATATTGGAATTTACTTCTTTTGTTTTGTCTAGACTTCCTCCTACTTGGATGGTAAATGTTAGAATTCCTATCATTATAACCATTATTATTACTTGAATTCTTTTTTTACTTATTACTATCAATAAAAACCTCCAGTTGAGCATTTTATATACTCTAATTCTATATATTATTTATTATTACTATATGTTTTACTTTGGTTTTTATGATTTTTTTGTTTGTATATTTTTAATAATGACAGAAGCTCCATTTTTATTTGCTAAAATCTTTTTAACTTCTTCAAATATTCCTTCTACGGAACATACTTTTCCATATCAATAATCTTTAGAATTACAAATTTTAAAAATAAATTCTTTATATTGTTCGATTGTTTTCTTAAAAGAACTAATTGTTATATACTCATTAACTTCATGAGCTACAACTGGTCCGAGGTCCTAAAATAATTCTTTTTGTTTTTATAAAACTAGCCTCTGTCATAAAGCCAGCTGTTTCTTGCTTGCTAATAAAATCTATATGATTAAAAAATGGTAAAATCTCAAAGTCTACTTTAAATGTTGCATCATATTTTTTACACAAATTTTGTAGTTTTTCTTTGATAATTGCTATATGTTCATCTTCCATTATTCTAAAATCTATATATGTCTCACATTTATCTGATAAGGAATTTATTGAATTTCCACCATTTATTAAACCAATATTCATCGTAGTGTATGGAACTTCAAATTTGAAATTTGTTTGTTTTTTTATAATAGATTCATAAAAATTTTCTAACTCATTTAATAATTTTATCATGATAGAATTGGCATTTTTTCCTTTATCTGGTCTACTCGAATGAACTTTATCTCCATAAGTATAAACTTTAATAGCAAATAGCCCTTTACAACCAGTTATTATTTTATTATCTGTTGGCTCTCCTATTATAACATATTCTGGAAAAACCTCATTAGTTTCCAATATTTCTGTTATACCTCCAAAACCTATTTCTTCATCATAGGTTATATATATTTTTATTCCATTGTTTAAAGATTGTAAATCAATTTCACTAAGTGCTTGTAAAAATGCTGCAATTGATCCTTTCATATCACATGAACCTAGTCCATATAATTTTTCATTCTTTTTGGTTAATTCAAAAGGGTTAGTACTCCAACCATTTGTAAAATCAACCGTATCGCTATGTCCTAAAAAAGCTAATTTAGGATTTTCTCCAATACTCATTATTAAGTATTTTTCTTTTTTTAATGTTTTAAATCCTAATTTAGATAAAAATTGTTCAACATAATTTAAAAATTTTTTATTTTCTTTATCTTTTATGGTATTAAAACTTACTAAATCTTTTAAAATATTTATTTCATTCATCATAATCTCCTTATGTTTTAAATATTATATAAATATCCTACCTCTTTATATTTCCTACCTTCTTTCTCAAAGTATTTTTCGTGATTTATTAATTTTCCCCCTACTTTTTCATAAAATCTTCTTGCATTTTTATTTTTTTCCAAGCACCATATTATCATTTTACTTTTTTTCTTATTTTTTAAATCTGTCGTTACATATTCTACTAATTTCTTACCTACTCCATTCCCTAAATTGTCATAATCAACATATAATGCTATTATTTCTGAATCTATATCAGTATTTTCATAAATAGCATTATCAGTATATCTACAATATCCTAATACACTACCATTTTTGTCTGCTACAATTACATTTCCAATATTATAGTGTTTTTTCCATTTTTCTATTTTCTCATTTCTATTAAGATTATCTAAAATATCATCATCTATTATTCCTCTATAAACTTTTTTCCAGTCTTTGATATTTATATCAACAATTTGTTCAATATCTTCATATTTTATTTTTCTAATTAATATTTTGTTTTTTAATACTTCTTTTATTTTTTAATAGTGTCATTTCTCTGTTAAAATCTTCGTCTTTCCAATTGCAAAAAGTATAATTATTATCATTATCTTTTTTTGCTAATTCCATTTCTTCAATTGTAACATATTTAACTTCTGATACTTCTTCTTTTTGTAATATGTAATCATGTATTTTGTAATCTACGATAAATATAAAATTGTATGAAAAACGCTTATTTTTATCAGTTCTTTTATGAATGTCTATAACTCTAATTTGTGATTTAGGTATTTCAATTCCTAATTCTTCTTTTACTTCTCTAAAGATTGCATTTTCTACTGTTTCTCCACTGTCTACTTGTCCTCCAGTTTTTGCCCATTTATTTGGATTTCTCTTTTTATTATTAGCTCTTTTTTGTAAAAGAATTTCTCCTTTATCATTCATTATCCAACAAGAAACAGTTCTCCTCCATAATCCCTTTTCATATGCTACCCTTCTTTCTTCAACTCGTCCTGTTAATTTATTATTCTCATCTACTATATCCACTAATTCCATATTTTCACTTCCTATTTTTATATTTTTCTAATTAATATGTGATAATGATATGAAGAATATATTTTTTCCTCTTTTTCGTAAAATTCTTGAATATGTTTAATGAATTCAATCTTAAATTTTTGAAATAATTTTTTTATTAACTCATAATCTGCATAAAAATGTGGAATTTTATATTCTGGTCCTTCCTCCATTTTTAGTTTTGTATTTTCATCTATCATTGGCCAATTTGTTTCAATATATCCCCATGTAGATTTAGAACCCAAAGTTAAATAACATTCCCCATCTTTTTTTAATGCTCTTTTTATTTCTTTAATTATTTTTTTAATTCCTTCTGTATCTGTATGTGATATTACATTTCTGCAAAATATTGCTTCTATACTTTCATCACTATATGGTAGACTTAACATATCTCCTATATCCTAATTCAATTTTAAATTTTCATCTTCTGCCCATTTTCTTGTTCTCTCAATTGCTTCCTTACTTATATCAAAACAATAAACATTAAAATTATTTTTTGCAAATAAAATTGAATGTCTACCTAAACCACATCCTAAATCTAAAAATTCTGTTTTTCCTTGACTTTTCCATCTGTTTAATAAATAATAAGATTCTATACTTGGATTTTTCCAAATAGAATTTTTTTCTTCTTTTACTAGATTCCAATCCCAGCCTTTTGACTTAATCATAAATAATTCTCCTTATTTATTTTAGCATTTTATCAATTTTTTATTTGTATATTTTTTATAAGTTTTGAACTGATTTCTTCTGCATTTTCGTATAACCTTTTACATGTCTTTGTTCTAAAAAATGCAAATTCTATAAGCTCTATTTGACTAAAGTCATTATTATATTCTTTATATCCATATGTACTACTAATTAATTGTAATAAATATATGTAAGGTGCATATTTTATATCATATTCATTTAATTTTATATATTTAGTTACTTCTTTAAAATAATCTACTAATGTATTTATTTTTATTTCTCTATCAGCATAATTATATGATCTTATTATCTCCCATACAATTGGCAATTTTTTTGCTTTTTCAAAATCAATTATTGTAGGTTCTGTTTCTTCGTGATATATTAATTGTTGAGTACAAAAATCTCCATGACTATTTAGCATTGTTAATTTTTTTATAATATTAAAATTAAAATCACTTATAAGTTTTTTTGATACTTTGATTTTATAGTCAATATCTTCTATAATTTGCTTTCTGTATTTATTGTCTTTTTTTATATTATTTTTAAAATTTTTCATTCTTTCTATTCCATGTTCCAGTCTCTTCTTTGAAAATTGTTCTTCTATTATATTTTCTTCACTTAATTCGGGATATTCCATCAATTCTTTAGTTAATTTTCCCAAAATTCTTGCTAACTCTATTACTTTTTCATAATCACATACATTATTATTTACTGTATATCCATTAATGAATTCTTGTACTGTTAGTATTCTTTCTTCATTTACAGTGTAAAAGTTGTTATTTAAGGTTTTTATATATTTAGGGACATTTATTCCTCTCTGTTTTAAAAAGTTGATTATTTTTATTTCTTTTAGTATGGTTTCTTTTGTTCTTCCTCTTATAAATTCTTTTAATATGTATTTATTTGAAGTTGATTCAATTTTAAATATGTTTGATGTTCCTCTATCTATTTTAGTTATTTTTATTACTTCTATATTGTATTGATTTTTTAGTATATTTTTTATTTTATCAATATTTAAATTTGTTTTTTGAATTCCCATAATATTATTTTCCTTTTTAGTTTTGTGTATATAATTTTTTATATTATTATTTATTTTTATTATTTATTATGTCTTCATTTATTATATGTGGTGGGACTTCTTGCACTTTTAAAATATTTTTTAAACATATTGGCAATAGATTGTAGTTATCTATTTGTTTTAAGTCTATCCATTCATATTGTAAATAATCTTTTCCTTCCGCATTATGCATTTTATATTCTATTTTTTGGTCCTTTTCATCCATGAATTCTATTTTATATAAAAAGTATATTTCATGGTATTTTTTATTGTCCATTTCAAAAAAATTCTCTATTGTTGTAATATATTTAATTATTTTTATATCTTTTCCTAATTCTTCTTTTATTTCTCTTTTTATTGTTTTTTCTGATGTTTCTCCTATTTCTACTCTTCCTCCTGGAAGGCAACAATGATCTTTATTTATATCTCTATGCACTAAAACTTTATTGTTGTGAATAATTACTGCTCCCGCCCTTATATTTAATCTATATTCTTCAACATCTAAAAATCTGTGTATAATATAAATAGAAAATGAGAACACAAATAATGTGTGTTACCCAATATAATTGAATTACACCACTAGCTCTGCGAAAGCGTATGTGGTGTATTTTTTATTGCTTATTAGTCCACATTATGTATATGACACATAATAAGGCAAAGTTGAGGTTTATAGGTAACACCTACATCTGCTTTTATCTCATTTTCTACAATCAATACTATACAACAATTTTCTTTATATTTCAAGCGAACTAACAAAATTCACAAAATAATCCTTTCTAAAAAACAAGCAAATATCATATTTCATATGCTCCTAAAATTTTTTTCTTGAAAATACTGTATTTTTATTTTAAGGTAAAAAGTATATAAAAAATTAATAAACAAAAAAACCTAGAATCATTTAAGACCCTAGGCTATTCTTGAATGACTTAGAGCTTCAAAAGTTTTCTAAGCACCACTCCATACTATTTTATTCATTTTCAATAGATATTATACATCATAACCCATTATTCTTAAAATATCATTTATATCAATAACAATTAACTTATGTTTTAATTTTTCTATTTCTTTATTTAACATTTTTTCAAATTCTTTGTATTTTTCTTCATCAAGTAATACTTTCATAGATTTAATAATCATATATAAATTGCATAAATATTCTTTTCTATTATAATCTTTTTCAATATTCTTAAAGCTAATGTCATACTTATTTCTATAATTAAATAATCTATCTGAATGTGCAGAAATATTTCTTACCATAGTTAAGTTTATTAAAATCTGTCTTAGTAATTTATCAGATATTTTAAAATATTTACTTATTTTCTGTCTATCACTTTGTTTAAGTAAACTATAATACCTACTAATAGCTCCAAAAGTTAGAATTTTAGTTAAAACAAAAGGTGGAACAAAATTATATGTATCTTTATAATGCTTAATTGCTGGATGTTTAATATAATTATCATCAACTTCTTTTTGTATCTTGTCTATACAGTCAGTTATTAAATCTTTATTAGCATTTTCATCTAAGTTTTCTAATTTTAAATAATCTTCTACACCATATTTCTCTGCAACAATATTTGCCATAAGTGATTTTATTATAACTTCTATTTCTAAAGTAAATTTCAAAAATATAGCTTTTATATTTTTATCAAATTCATATAATGCAAATATTTCCTCAAAAGAAGTATTTTCTTTATAATTATTACAGTCATCTTTAAAAACAGACTTATACCCATTTACAATTGAATAATAAGAATATTTTTCTATATTCTTTAAAGCTTTTTTTCTATCATTTATAATTACATTCTTTGATATTAGATAATCTATAAGTTCTTCATTGTTCTTGTATTCTTTCATCATACCTCCAAATAATATAAAAAATGACTCAAGGCTTCGAAAGTTTCTTGAGCACCACTCAATATATTTATAACATAATTTTTACACCTTTTCAAGCACTTTTTGAAAAAAAGTTGAAATTTTATGTAAAATATGGTTACTACTCAGTTCTAAATACACCAAAAGGTAGCCTCAGATAGTTACACGACTATACTAAGGTTACCTTCTTTTATATTAACAAGTTCTTTGAAATAATCAATTCCGCAGAAGGAAGTGTAAATAAAATTAAATTAATAAAAAGAGTAATGTATGGAAGATGTAGCTTTAATTTATTAAAACAGAAGGTTCTTCTACAATATTAATCAAATGAATTGCGGAAGAACCAATTTGATATTGACTTTTCCACAAAAGAAAAAATCAACCATTTTACTGATTGATTTTCATATCTATCTGTTCTATAAAAAGTTCGAACAGATACGTCATTGGAGGCGACACCCGGATTCGAACCGGGGATCAGAGTTTTGCAGACTCGTGCC